>NZ_JAAGOZ010000050.1:0-266076 GCF_010499845.1 Salipiger sp. PrR007
CGGCGCCCTCGGCGACACCTCCACCCTCGCCGACCCCTCGGTCGTCGACGACCTCATCGAGAACCGCGCGAACAAGGGGTGACACAGATGGATGCGACAACCGTGACCCGCGCCCCCGTGCTCATCCTTCTCGGCCCTCCGGGGGCCGGGAAAGGCACCCAGGCGCGCAAGCTCGAGGACAAATACGGGCTGGTACAACTCTCGACCGGCGATCTGCTGCGCGCTGCCGTGGCGCAGGGCACCGAGGCCGGCAAGCAGGCCAAGGCGGTGATGGAAGCGGGCGAATTGGTGAGCGACGACATCGTCATCGCCATCCTGCGCGACCGCATCAAGGAGTCCGATTGCGCCGCTGGCGTGATCCTCGACGGCTTCCCGCGCACCACGGTGCAGGCCGAGGCGCTCGACGCGCTGCTGGCCGAGAGCGGGCAGAAGATCAATGCGGCGATCAGCCTCGAGGTGGATGATGCCGCCATGGTGGACCGGATCTCGGGCCGCTACACCTGCGCCGCCTGCGGCGAGGGCTATCACGACACGTTCAAGACGCCGAAGGAGAGCGGCGTCTGCGACACTTGCGGCGGGACCGAGATGAAGCGCCGTGCCGACGACAAGGCGGAGACGGTGGCCTCGCGGCTCGAGGCCTACCACGCCCAGACCGCCCCGCTCATCGGCTACTACGAAGGCAAAGGCGCCCTGAGCCGCATCGACGCGATGGGCAAGATCGAGGAGATCGCCGCCGGGCTCGGCGCGATCGTCGAAAAAGCGACGGGCTGACCCGTCGGGGGCCGCTCAAAGGAGGGGCGGCCGCATTTTCTGGAGGAGAAACCGCCATGGCGGATCAATCAACGCACCATGCGCATAGCGCCGAGGAGGCCGGCAAGGCCTACTGGTCGGCCAACCTGCGTCTCATCTTCATCAGCCTGATCATCTGGGCGCTCTGCAGCTTCGGTTTCGGCATCCTGCTGCGCCCGATGCTCTCGGGCATCTCGGTCGGCGGCTCGGACCTCGGGTTCTGGTTCGCCCAGCAAGGCAGCATCATCGTCTTCCTGGCGCTGATCTTCTTCTACGCCTGGCGGATGAACAAGCTCGACCGTGAATACGGCGTGGACGAGGAGTAAGGCGTCATGGATCAGTTCACCATCAACATGCTGTTCGTGGGCGCGTCCTTTGCGCTCTACATCGGCATCGCGATCTGGGCCCGCGCGGGCTCCACGTCGGAATTCTATGCCGCCGGTCGCGGCGTGCACCCGGTCACCAACGGCATGGCCACGGCGGCGGACTGGATGTCCGCGGCCTCCTTCCTGTCGATGGCCGGCCTCATCGCCTTCACCGGCTATGACAATTCGGCCTACCTGATGGGCTGGACCGGCGGCTACGTGCTGCTGGCGCTGCTGCTCGCGCCCTACCTGCGCAAGTTCGGCAAGTTCACCGTGTCGGAGTTCATCGGCGACCGCTTCTACTCGCCGACCGCGCGCCTTGTCGCGGTGATCTGCCTGATCATCGCCTCGACCACCTACGTGATCGGCCAGATGACCGGCGTCGGCGTGGCCTTCGGCCGCTTCCTCGAAGTCTCGAGCACCACCGGCCTGCTGATCGGCGCTGTGATCGTCTTTGCCTACGCCGTGTTCGGCGGCATGAAGGGCGTGACCTACACGCAGGTGGCGCAGTACATCGTGCTGATCCTCGCCTACACCATCCCGGCGATCTTCATCTCGCTGCAGCTGACCGGCAACCCGATCCCGGGCCTCGGCCTCTTCGGCACCGACCAGGCCTCGGGCGAGCCGCTGCTGGCCAAGCTCGACCAGATCGTCCGCGAGCTGGGCTTTGGCGAGTACACCGCCCACAACGGCGACACGCTCAATATGGTGCTCTTCACCCTGTCGCTGATGATCGGCACCGCCGGTCTGCCGCACGTCATCATGCGGTTCTTCACCGTGCCCAAAGTCTCGGACGCACGCTGGTCCGCGGGCTGGGCGCTGGTCTTCATCGCCCTGCTCTACCTGACGGCCCCGGCCGTGGGCGCGATGGCACGTCTCAACATCACCCAGCAGTTCTGGCCCGAAGGCACTGCGGGCCAGGCCGTTTCGCTCGAGCAGATCGAGAACGATCCGGCCTATGACTGGATGGCCACCTGGCAGCAGACCGGCCTTCTGGGCTGGGAAGACCTGAACGGCGACGGCCGCATCCAGTACTACAACGACAAGAACGCCGCGATGCAGGAGAAGGCAACCGCGGAAGGCTGGACCGGCAACGAGCTGACCAACTTCAACAACGACATCCTCGTGCTCGCCAACCCCGAGATCGCCAACCTTCCGGGCTGGGTGATCGGCCTCGTGGCCGCCGGCGGTCTTGCCGCCGCGCTGTCGACCGCCGCCGGCCTGCTGCTCGCCATCTCTTCGGCGGTCAGCCACGACCTGATCAAGGGACAGATCAACCCCGCGATCAGCGAAAAGGGCGAGCTTCTGTCCGCCCGGATCGCCATGGCGGTGGCCATTGCCGTTGCCACCTGGCTGGGGCTCAACCCCCCGGGCTTCGCGGCGCAGACCGTGGCCCTGGCCTTCGGCCTTGCCGCAGCCTCGATCTTCCCGGCGCTGATGATGGGCATCTTCTCGAAGGTGAACAACAAGGGTGCCGTGGCGGGCATGCTGTCGGGCCTGATCGTCACGCTGATCTACATCTTCCTGCACAAGGGCTGGTTCTTCATCCCCGACACCGCGAGCTACTCGGACGCCGATCCGCTGCTCGGCACCATCAAGTCGACCTCGTTCGGCGCGGTCGGGGCTCTGGTGAACTTCGTGGTGGCCTTCACCGTCTCGGCGATGACCAAGCCGATCCCGCAGGAAATCTCGGAGCTGGTGGAAAGCGTGCGCATTCCGCGCGGCGCGGGCGCAGCCCAGGATCACTGACCGGTGATCGCGCGCGGGGGCGCCTCGGCGCCCCCGCCCTAGGCAAAACTCCCGTCCCGCGCTATGCCGGGGCGGGATTTTTTCTTCCGCGATTGCCCCTTATCGCACCACCGGAGCGCCACGATGCCGATTGAGCCAGACGACCTGCGCCGTTTCCTGACCTCGGTGCACCCCTATGACGCGCTGGAATCCGACGCGCTCGACGTGGTGGTGCCGCAGTTCCTGACCCGCAGCTACAAGCCGGGCGAAGAAATCTACGCCGTCGGCGCGCAGCTCGAGGGGCTCTATCTCGTCCACACCGGGCAGGTGGAGATTCGCGACGAGAACGGCGTCGCCGTCTCCTTGCTGGGGCCGCGCAACTCCTTTGGCGAGCGCGGGCTGATGCGCGAGGGGCTGGCCGCCACCACCGCCAGCGCGCTTGACGAAACAGTGCTGTTGCTGCTGCCCGCCTATGCCTTTCGCGAGCTGGTCGCCGAACATGCCGCCGCCCGCCGCTTCTTTGACCGCTCGCGCGCCGCGCGGCCGCGCAAATCCGACCTCGCGCACAGCCGGGTCGAGACGCTGATGGCCCGCGCCCCGCTCACCATCCCCCCCGAGACCCCGGCCCAGCAGGCCGCGCTGATGATGCGCGAAGAAGCTGTCTCCTCGCTCTGCGTCACCGAGGGGCGCGACCTCATTGGCATCGTCACCATCCGCGACATCTCGGCCAAGGTCGTCGCCGGGGGCATGGACACCAACATCCCCGTGTCCGAGATCATGACCCATGCGCCGGTGACCCTGCCGCCTTCGGCGATCGGCTCGGATGTGCTGCACACGATGGTCGAGCGCGGCATTGGCCATGTGCCGATCACCGATGCCGGGCAGCTTGTGGGGATCGTCACCCAGACAGACCTCACCCGCTTCCAGGCGATCAGCTCGGCCGAACTGGTTGCCGCCATCGCCCGCGCCCGCACCCCCGAGCAGATGGCCGAGACCACCGCCCGCATCCCGCAGCTTCTGGCGCAGCTCGTGGCCGGCGGCAACCGTCACGAGGTCACCACCCGGCTGATCACCGATGTCGCCGACACCGTCACCCGGCGCCTTCTGGCGCTGGCCGAGGAGGACCTCGGCTCGGCCCCGGTACCCTGGCTCTGGCTGGCCTGCGGCTCGCAGGGGCGGCAGGAGCAGACCGGCGTGTCGGACCAGGACAATTGCATGATCCTCGACGACAGCGCCACGGACCGGGACATGGAATACTTCACCGAGATGGCGAAGTTCGTCTGTGATGGACTTGATAAGGTTGGGTATTTCAATTGCCCCGGTGAGATGATGGCAACCAACCCGCGCTGGCTGCAGCCGCTGTCGAAGTGGCGCGGCTACTTCCGGAACTGGATCGACAAGCCGGTTCCCGAGGCGCAGATGCTGGCCTCGGTCATGTTCGACCTGCGGCCCATCGGGGGCACCAAGTCGCTCTTCGAAGAGCTGCAGCACGAAACGCTCGAAGCGGCCTCCAAGAACTCGATCTTCGTCGCCCACATGGTCTCCAATTCGCTCAAGCACACCCCGCCGCTGGGGCTTCTGCGAGGCTTTGCCACGATCCGCTCGGGCGAGCACAAGAACACCGTCGATCTCAAGCACAACGGGGTGGTGCCGGTGGTCGATCTCGCGCGGGTCTACGCCCTGCAAGGGCGCCTGCCCGAGGTCAGCACCCGCGCCCGGCTCGAGGCGGCCATCGCCGCCGGTGTCGTCTCGGGCACTGGTGGGCAGGATTTGCTCGATGCTTATGACCTGATTGCCGAAACCCGGCTTGAGCATCAGGCGGGTCTGGTCAAGCGCGGCGAAAAGCCCGACAACTATCTGGCGCCATCCGACCTGTCGGACTTCGAGCGCAGCCACCTGCGCGACGCCTTCGTGGTGATCAAGTCGATGCAATCGGCGATCGGCCACGGGCGCGGCATGCTGGGCTAAGGACAACGAGGGGGGAGAGATGTTCTACGAATTGATCGCCGTGCTGGTGGCCGGTCTTGCCGGGGCCGGCGTGGTGATGCTGCTGAGCAAGGCGACCGGCGGGCGCCTTCCGCGCTGGCTGATCCCGGTGGGCGCGGGCGCGGCAATGATCGCAACCTCGATCGCCAATGAATACGGCTGGTACGGCAGCGCCGCAGGATCCCTGCCCAACGGCGTCGAGGTGGTCGAAACCCACGCCTCCAAGGCGCTCTGGCGCCCCTGGACTTACGCCTGGCCGATGACCGACCGCTTCATCGCCGTCGATGCCGGGGGACGTCGCGAGAATGCGCAGACGCCCGGGCTCTATCTCGCCGATCTCTATTTCTTCACCCGCTGGCAGCCGACGCAGGTGGTCGAGGTCATGGTCGATTGCCCAGGCGGGCGCCGCGCCGATCCCATGGGAGGCGATGGCGGCGAGCCGCGCTGGCGCGAGGTCGGCCCCGAGGACAGCATCGTCGCCGCGGTCTGCTCGGAGGCGCGCATATGACCCAGCTGAGCCTGCGCCTGCGCGTGTTCCTCTTCTTCGTCCTGATTGCGGTCGGCGGCGCGGGGATCACGGCGCTGGCGCTTTGGCTCGGCTACGGGCGCGCGCTCGACACCACCCCGGCGAACGGCTTTTTCTTCGCCGGCGTCCTCGCTGTCTTCGGCATCGTGGCACTCAGCGCCGGGGTCTGGCTGCTCTTCGACGAGAACATCGCCAAGCCGGTGGAGCGCATCGCCGCCGAGATGCGGGTGCGCGCCCATGCGGGCGTGGCCAAGCAGGTCGATCTTCAGGGCGCACGTTACCTCGGTGATCTGGCGCATGCCGCCGAGGCGGTCTCGGCGAAGCTGTCGGACTCCGCTCTGGCCTCGGCGCAGCTTGTGGCCGAGGAAACCGCGCAACTGGCCGCCGACAAAGAGCGCCTGACCGCCCTGCTCACCGAGATCCCCGTGGCCACCATCATGGTCAGCCCCAAGGGTCGCATCGTGCTCTATGACGGTCAGGCAGCCGAGGTGCTGAGCCAGATCCACGTGCCGCGGCTCAATGCGCCGGTGACCGATTATTTCCTTGCCGCCGGGGTCGAGGCAGCGGTGCGCGAGCTGCACCGCACCGGCCGCGAGGTCACGCTCACCCTGCGCTCCGTCGACGAAGCGCAAAGCTACCACGGCCGGATGAAGCCGCTCGACGCGGGCGGCTACCTGCTGATCATCGAAGACGCCGAGACGCGGATTGCGCCGCAGGCCGAGCGCCCCATGGTCTTTGACTTTTCGCTGCTCACCGCGCCCGCGCCCGCCGCGATCGAGGAGACGCCGCTGCGCGCGCTGACCTATGTCGTCTTCGACACCGAGACGACCGGGCTTCTACCGCACAAGGACGAGGTGGTGCAGATCGGCGCGGTGCGGGTGGTGAGCGGCAAGATCGTGCCCGGCGAGCAGATGGATTTGCTGGTCGACCCCGGCATTCCGATCCCCCACTCCTCGACAAGGGTGCACCGGGTGACCGACGCCATGGTGCACGGCCAGCCGGGCATCGCCGAGGCCGGACGGCGCTTTCACCACTTCGCCCGCGGCGCGGTGATCGTGGCGCACAACGCGCCCTTCGACATGGCTTTCCTGCGGCGCCACCAGTCGCGCATGGGCGTCGAGTGGAGCAACCCGATCCTCGACACGGTGCTGCTCTCGGCGGTGCTCTTCGGGGCGAGCCAGACGCACACGCTCGACGCGCTCTGCGAAAGGCTCGGCGTGACCATCCCGCCCGCCCTGCGGCACACCGCGCTCGGCGACGCGCGGGCCACCGCCGAAGTGCTGGTCAGGATGCTGCCGATGCTCGAAGCGCAGGGGATGACCACTTTCGGCGAGGTTCTGGCGCAGACCCGGAAGCACGGGCAACTTCTGGAAGACCTGAACTGAGACTGTCGAGCGCCGCCTGAACCGCCTGAACCGCCTCCCGCGGAGCGGCGCCGACCGGTAGGCGCACCAGCAGCCGCACCCCCCGCAAGCGCAGCGGGTTGCCAAGCGGGGAGAAGCGCGCGAGGCAAAGCGGATCCATGCCCCCCCTAGCGCGGTGCCCTTGAAGACGGGGTTAACGATGCTCCGCCGCAGTCGCCCCCTACGCGCCCACTTGACCTTTCCCCGGCGCGGCCCTAGCGCTCTGCGCATGGCACAGGCACCCCTTCTCCAGCTCTCCGACATCTCGCTCACCTTCGGCGGCGAGCCGGTCTTTTCCGGCCTCTCGCTCAACGTCCAGCCCGGCGACCGCGTCGCGCTGGTCGGCCGCAACGGCTCGGGCAAATCCACCCTGATGAAGGTCATGGCGGGCCAGGTCGAGCCCGACACCGGCGACCGCATCGTGCCACCGGGCTTCTCGGTGGGCTACATGGAACAGGAGCCGGATCTGTCGGGCTTCGAGACGCTGGGCGACTATGCCGCCGAGGGGCTTGGCCCGGCGGAAATGTACAAGGTCGAGGCGGCGGGCGAAGGGCTCGGCTTCGATCCCGCCCGCCCCGTCGCCACCGCTTCGGGCGGCGAGCGCCGCCGCGCCGCGCTCGCGAAGCTGATGGCGCAGGATCCCGACGTCATGCTGCTCGACGAGCCGACCAACCACCTTGATATCAACGCCATCGGCTGGCTCGAGGACGAACTGAAGCGCACCCGCAAGGCCTTTGTCCTGATCTCCCACGACCGGCGCTTCCTCGAGAACCTCACGCGCGCGACGCTCTGGATCGACCGCGGCGCGGTGCGCCGGCAGGAACAGGGCTTTGCCGGCTTCGAGGCCTGGCGCGACAAGACCTGGGCCGAGGAGGACGAGGCGCGTCACAAGCTCGACCGCAAGATCAAGGCCGAGGCGAAATGGGCGGTCGAGGGCATCTCGGCCCGCCGCACCCGCAACCAGGGCCGGGTGCGCGCGCTTCAGGCGCTGCGCGCCGACCGCGCCTCGCAGATCCGCCGCCAGGGCACCGCGGCGATGGAGCTCTCCTCCGGCCCGACCTCGGGCAAGAAGGTGATCGAGGCCGTGGGGCTGACCAAGGGCTTCGGCGACAAGCAGATCGTCAAGGACTTCTCGCTGACCGTGATGCGCGGCGACCGCGTCGCCTTTGTCGGCCCGAACGGGGTCGGCAAGACCACCCTCATACGCATGCTGATGGGCGAGATCGCGCCCGACGCGGGCAGCGTCAAGCTTGGCACCAACCTCCTGCCCGCGATCTTCGACCAGACCCGCGCCCGGCTCGATCCCGAGATGACGCTCTGGGAAAGCCTCACCGGCGATCCCGAGATGCGCGTGTCCGGCAAGGCCGACCAGGTGCTGGTGCGTGGCCAGCCGAAACACGTGGTCGGCTACCTCAAAGAGTTCCTCTTCGACGAGCGCCAGGCGCGCGCGCCCGTGCGGTCCCTGTCGGGCGGCGAGAAGGCGCGGCTGCTGCTGGCCAAGATCATGGCCAGCGAAAGCAACATGCTGGTGCTCGACGAGCCGACCAACGATCTCGACGTGGAAACGCTCGATCTCTTGCAGGACCTGCTGGGCGAGTATGACGGCACGGTGCTGCTGATCAGCCACGACCGCGACTTCCTCGACCGGGTGGCCAGCACGACCATCGCCATGGAAGGCGACGGTCAGGCGATCGCCTATGCCGGCGGCTGGAGCGACTACCAGGCGCAGAAGGCCGAAGCCGAGGCGGAGGCAGCGCCCAAGGAAAAACCCGCCGCCAAGCCCGCCAAGGAGCCTGCCGGCGCGAAGCCCAAGGCCGCTGCCAAGGGCCTCAGCTTCAAGGACAAGCACCGTCTGGACGAGTTGCCCGGGCTGATCGACCGGCTCGGCGCAGAGATCGGCAAGCTCGAGGGGCTGCTGGCCGATCCCGCGCTCTTCACCCGCGAGCCGGTGAAGTTCAAGAAGGCGACCGAGGCACTCAGCGAGCGGCAAGAGAAGCTCGCCGCGGCCGAGGAGGAATGGCTGGAACTGGCGGAAAAGGCCGAAGCGGCGGGCTGACGTCCGTCGGTCCCGACCCGAGACCGGCTCTTTTCGAAGCGATGTTCCAGCGCCTTCCCAGGCGCTGGCGCCCTACTCCCCCGGCTGCCGCAGCGGCAGGCGTTTCTCGGCGATCACCATCACCCCAACGGTCAGCAGGATGCGCACCACGTGGTGCAGGCTGACCAGCGCCGGGTTGGCGGCGAGCGAGAGCGCGATGATCGACATCTCGGTCACGCCCCCGGGCGCGTAGGAAATCATCAGGTGCAGGAAGGGGATCTGCGTCGCCGCGGCCAGCCCCAGCGCGAAGGCCCCGCCAATCGCCAGCATCCAGCTCACCGACAGCACGCTGAGCCCCAGCGAGCGGCGCAGCATGGCGCCGGTCATCCCGGTGAAGCGCACGCCGAGCGAGCTGCCCACCACAACCTGCGCCGCGGCGATCAGCCAGAACGGCAGATGCATGTCCACAAGACCCGACAGGGTCAGCGCCGCCGACAGCAGCAGCGGCCCGGTGATCTGCCCTGCCGGCAGCTTGATCCGCGAGGCGAGAAAAAGCCCCGCGATGGCCGCCAGCACGACCAAGATCAGTTCGGCGACAGTGGCCGGCCCCGTGGGCATGACGCTCTGTCCCGCGGCGCTGCCCACCGGGTGGCCGATCCAGAGCGACAGCGCAGAGGGCAGGATCGAGATGACGAGGATGATGCGCAGGAACTGCTGCGCCGTCAGCAGCCGCAGATCCGCCCCCGCCTTCTCGCCGAGCACAAGGCTCTCCATCAGACCTCCCGGCGCGCCCGCGTAAAAGGCCGTGGCCCGGTCATAGCCGCCGATGCGGTGGAAGATCAGGAAGTTCCCGCCCTGCGCCAGCACCACGAAGACCACCAGCATCGACAGGGTCAGCGGCAGCTCGGGCAGCAGCGCAAAGATCTCGGGCGTCACCTGCGTGCCGATCATCACCCCGATGAGCCCGATGAAGAGCGTGCGGAACTTCATCGGGTAGGCATAGTCGGCGAGCGCGCGCTTCTGGAACAGGGCGACGGCGACGCCCGAGGTGAAGAGCGAGCCCAGCATGTAGGGCATTGGAAGATGGGCATGCTGCGCGAGCCATCCCCCGATCCCGCCGGCGATCAGCAGGCAGCCGGTGGTGAAGATCATGCGCAGAGAGAGCGTGGAGAGGGTCATCAGCGGACATAAATCCCATCGCGGGCGCCGGTGCAATGGCACGCGCGGGGACCCGGCGGATCAGGGGGCTCCATCCCCCACCCTGCGGGTGTCCGCCGGCGCATTTTCTAAATGAAGGAGGGTTTCGCGCTGCTTCTCCCTCCAAATACGCGACCGCGCGGCCGGCAGCGGCCGCTGGGTCAGCGCGACAGGTCTGCCGCGATGCGGTCGGCGAGCTGGGCCGTCGCGCTGCCCGCTGCGGCGGCGATGCCGCCCGGCGTGGCGGCCTGCAGCGGCACGGTGATTTCGAAACGGTTCACCCGCTCGCGGATCACCCGGTCGTAGGAGGAAAGCGCGTATTGCCCCTTGAGACGGAAATAGCCGGTCTCATTGGCCACCGCCTCGGAGATGCGCACGTGTACCGCCGCCTGCGCCGGCTCTTCCAGCGGCCAGGGCTCCGAGGCGACGGTGGCCCCGCTGATCGTGCCGAGACGCTCGGCGAGCGCTTGGGTCATGGCGCGGCGCGGGTCGTCAGCCCAGAGCGCGCCCTCGATCTGGGTCATCGCGCCGGTGTCGTCCTCGAGCAGGATTTCCGAGGCGTCGGCATAGGCCGGCAGCGAGACCTCGCGCACCTCCAGCGTGGAGACGGCAAGGCGCACCGAGGAGGCTGGGGGCATGCTGTCCATCCGGTAGCGCGGCTCGGAGCCGCAGGCGGCGGCGAAGAGCGGCAGCAGCAGGATCGGAAGGGTGGTCTTGAGGCGCATACGTGATCTCCTGTCAGCGGCCGAAGAGCAGCGAGTTGGGGTTGCGTTCGATCGAGCGGGCGAGCTTGTTCAGCGCCTCGGCGGCAGTCTGCACCTCGCGCAGCGCCGAGACGGTCTGGCGGTTGAAAGCGGAATTGCCATCATAGCCCGAGATCACGGATTCTGCCTCTGCCACCAGCCGCTGGATGCGCGTCGAAAGCTCGGGCAGCGTGGCCGCCGCCTCTTCCACAGCGGCAGCGGCATCACGCGCCGAGGCGAGCGTGGCATTGGTGTTCTCGATCACCCCGCCAGCGCGCAGCTCGGAGAGCGCACCCTGCGCCTCTTGCAGCATGGCCGACAGATCGGCGGGCAGCTGGCGGGTGCTGTCCTGGTCCACGAGCTTTCCCGCGCCATCGAGGAAGTCCCCCGCGTCGGCCAGGAAGCTCTCGAGGTCCAGCGCGGTGGCCTTCTGGGTGAGCGCGCGCAGATCGGCCAGCAGGTCTGGCACGCCGGCCATGCTCTCGTCGACCGAGCCTGCGACGTCCGTCACTTCCGCGGCCGCGGCCTCCGCCGCCTCGAGGGTCGAGACAAGCTGCTGCACCGCGCCGGCGGCGCGCATGTCCTCGATCACCCCGCGCAGCTCGGCAACGGTGCCGCGCAGCTCGCCGGGGATCGCCTTGATCTCGTCGCTGCCGATCAGCCCGCGGGCGTCCTCGAGCAGGCCGATGACCGCGTCAGGCGCGTCACGCAGCCGCGGGTTGGCGGTGAAGTTCTCGATCGAGGCGAGCGTGTCGATGGCCTGGTCGAGCAGGTCCTCGACCGGCAGGTCGTTGATCCTCTGGAAGAGGCCCTCGGCAGTGGCAGTGATGTCCGGCAGGTCCGACTCGACCGAAGGGATCAACGGCGCGTCCTGCGCGAAAATGCCGAAGGTGGCGGGCTCGGCGTCGGGGATCTCGGCCAGCTCGACCACCAGCGACTGGCTGAAGAGGTTCTGCGAGGCCAGCCGCGCGCGCAGCCCGTTCTTCACCGCGTTCGACAGGAAGGCGATGGTCTCGGACTGCGGCGCATCTTCCTCGAGACCCAGCGCGCGCGGGTCGATCGAGAGCGTGGTGCGCAGCCGGACGGTCTGGGCCTCGCCCTCGCCGTCGATGAAGGCGCCGATGGCGGTGACCCGGCCCACCCGCAGGCCGCGGTAGGTGACAGAGGAGCCGACCTCGAGCCCGCGCACGGATTCGTCGAATTCCGCGGTCAGCTCGACGGCGTTCGAGATGGTTTCGGAGAACAGGCTGTCGCGTGCCGAAGCCTCGTCGTCGTAAAGATCGAAGGCATAGCCCGCAGGCACAGCGTTGCCGCCCGAGACCACGGTGTCAAAGGCGATACCGCCGCGGATCAGCGCCGCGACCGAACCGACCGACAGGTTGACGCCCGAGGGGCCGATGTTGACCGAGAAACCCGAGGTGTCCCAGAAGCGCGTCGCCGTGGTGATGCGGCGGTCGTTGGGGGCCTCGATGAAGGCATCGACCACCACGCCGTTGCCGCGCTCGAGCAGCCGCGGCGTCTCGATCCGGCCGACCTCGATGCCCTGGTAGAAGATCGGCGCGCCCGCCGAAAGCTGCGTGCCGTCGTCGGCGCGGATGGTGATGCGGGTGCCCTTGACCCCGGGGCGCACCAACGGCGTCTGGTCCAGGCCGCGGAACTTGCGCGCCTCGGCGCCCTCTTGCGGGGCGAAGCCGGCTTCGATGTAGACGCCCGACAGCACCGTCGAGAGCCCGGTGATGCCCGAGGCGGAAACCTCGGGGCGCACCACCCAGAACTGTGCGTCAGCTGGCAGGGAGTCGGCGACATTGCGGTCGATCCGTGCGCTCACCCGCACCTCGGCCAGATCCTCCGAAAAGACCACCTCCTCGACGGTGCCGACGATCACGTCACGGTAGCGGATGGTGGTGTCATCTGCCGTGATTCCGGCGGCGTTCTCGAAGGTGATCTCGATCAGCGCGCCGCGTTCGGCAAGACTTTGCCAGGCGATGAAGACGGTGACCGCGATGGCGGCGAGTGGCACGAGCCAGACCAGTGAGAGGTTGCGCCAGACGGAGCGGCGCTTGGGCTCGATCTCCATCTTCGCGGGTTTGGGCTCACTCATTGCACGGGTTCCTCACTCGCATCCCAGATCAACCTCGGATCGAAGCTCTGTGCCGAAAGCATTGTGAATGCAACAGAAAGCGCAAAGCTGATTGCTGCAATCCCGGGATTGATTGCAGCAGCGAAATCCAATTGCACCAGAGACGCAAGAATGGCCACCACGAAGACGTCGATCATCGACCAGCGACCGACAAATTCGACCACCTCGTAGAGATGCTGGCGCTTGACCGGCGAGAGCTTCACCCGGTGCGTCACGCTCAGCGCGAGATAGGCGATGGCGATGAACTTGGCGACCGGGATCATGATCGAGGCGAAGAAGACAATCCCGGCGATGCCGTAGGATCCGTGGTGCATGAGGTCCACCACGCCGCCAAAGATCGTGCTGTTGGTGGTCTTGCCGAGCAGCGTCGTCTTCAGCATCGGGTAGACATTGGCCGGCACGTAGACGACCAGCCCCGCCCCCAGCCAGGCCCAGACCCGCTGCAGCGAAGTGTCGTCGCGGCTGGACAGGTGCGATCCGCAGCGCGTGCAGCGCTCGGGGCCGGGCACATGGACCTTGCCGCATTCGGTGCAGGCGATCATGCCTGCGCGCCGGGCCGTGAGCACCGGCTGCGCATTGTCTGTCGGGCGGCTCATTGGCGGCGCTCCTCCAGCGTCTTCCATACGGTCACCCTGCACATGAAGGTATCCTTGAGCACGTTGACGATCACCAGGGCAACGAAGGCCCAGAAGGCCGGGCCGATCGACAGATGCGCAAGGCCCGCAACCTTGACCAGCGCCACGGCGACGCCGACGATGAACACCTCGGCCATGGCCCAGGGGCGCAGGTGGTCGGCGAGGCGGAAAAAGAACTCGGCGTGGCGCGCCGGGCGGTGGCCGAAGGCCATGGGCGCCAGCACGTAGACCAGTGACAAGAAGCGGATCGACGGCAGAATGACGATCAACGAGGCCATGGCGATGGTCAACGGCGCCGTCATCCCGCTCGAGAAGGCGAGAATCGTGTCGAGCAGCGAACTGCGCTGCACCCGCCCCGCCACGGACAGCTCGAGGAACGGAAAAAACATCGCCGCCACCATCAGCACCAGCGCCGAGAGCGCGAGCATGATGATCCGGGTCATCGCCAGGCTGCGCGGGGATTCCAGCACTTCGTGGCAACGCGCGCAGCGGGCGGTGTCGCCGGTGGCGATCTCGCGTTCCTCGTGCAGGGCGTCGCAGAGCGGGCAGGCAAAGAGACCCTCGGCCTGCTCCGCGGTGAAGGCGGGCGGCGGGAGGGCCGGGGTGATCTGCGGCGGCAGCTCGGAGGCGACGATGTCGGCGAGGCTCATGCGCCCAATCTAGAGCGTGGCGGGTTCCAAGGAAAGGGCTGGCGGGCCAAAGCCTTCGCCCTGCCTTCCAAGCAGGCATCCGGCGCGCGTCCATTCCCTGTCCCGGGCCGCTCCATCGACAAGCGCGGGGCCAGCCGCTACCACTTTCGACAGAACGCCAAGGCAACATGGAGGTCGCGCCCGATGAAATGTTTCTACGCCCCCGAAAGCGAGGGGCACGACCCCCAGTTCCGCCTCACCCATGGCACCGTGGTGCGCAACGCCGAGCGGGCCGAGCGCGCGATGCTGCTGCTCGAGGGGCTCGGTCGGCTCGGTCTCGGCACCGAGAGCCCGCCCGAGGCACCCCGCACCGCGCTGGAGGCGGTGCATACGCCCGAGTTCCTGCACTTTCTCGAGACCGGCTGGGACGCGTGGCAGGAGCTGCCGAACGCCGGGCCAGAGGTGGTGGCCAACGTCTTTCCGCGCGGGCCGGTGACCACATACCCCGAGTCCATTGTCGCCCGCGCCGGTTGGCACATGTCCGACACCTCTGCCCCGATCGGTCCGAAGAGCTGGCTGGCGACCCGCCGCGCCGCCGATTGCGCCGTGGCCGCCGCCGAGGCGGTGATGGCCGGCGATCTCGCCGCCTATGCGCTCTGCCGCCCGCCGGGGCACCATACCACCGCCGATGTCGCGGGGGGGCATTGCCTGATGAATGTCACCGCCATTGCCGCGCAGCACCTGCTCGGGGCGCACAGCCACGTGGCGGTGCTCGACATCGACGTACACCATGGCAACGGCACGCAGGCAATCTTCTACGACCGTGCCGACGTGCTGATGGTCTCGGTTCATGCCGAGACCCACGACTACTACCCGTTCTATACCGGCTACGCCCATGAAACGGGCAACGGCGCTGGCCAAGGCTTCAATCTCAACCTGCCGCTGCCGCGCAGCACCACGACCCCCGGCTGGCTTGCCGCCCTCGATCACGGCATCGAGCGCATCAAAGCCTATGCACCGGGCGCGCTGGTGGTGAGCCTTGGGCTCGACGCCCATGAAAATGACCCCCTTGACGGCATGAAGGTGAGCTTCGATGGTTTCGCCGAAGCGGGCCGCCGGATTGCCGAGGCGGGGCTCCCCACAGTGATCGTGCAGGAAGGCGGCTATCTCTCGCCCGACCTCGCAACGTCGCTGGCCTCCTTCCTCGGAGGCTTTCTCGGCAAGGACCCGCGCGCAGCCTGATGGCGTGTAAGACAGGAACTCGGAGTACCAGATGAACAAGATCCCCAACTCGCTGCATGCCTCGGACATTGCACACAGTATGCACCCCTACACCAACATGCGCCTCCACGAGGAGCAGGGGCCGATGATCATCACCCGTGGCGAGGGTGTCCACGTCTACGATTCCGAGGGCAAGGAATACATCGAAGGGCTCGCGGGCCTGTGGTCGGTGGCCGTGGGCTTCTCGCAGCCGCGCCTCGTCGAGGCGGCGGCCAAGCAAATGGCCGAGCTGCCCTATTACCACAGCTTCGCGCACAAGGCGCATGAGCCGTCGATCCGCCTCGCCGAGAAGCTGGCCGAAATGACCCCCGAGGGTCTGGACCGCGTGTTCTTCACCAACTCCGGCTCCGAGGCGAACGACACCGTCATCAAGATGGTCTGGTTCTACAACAACGCGCTCGGCCGTCCGGAGAAGAAGAAGTTCCTCGCCCGCAACAAGGGCTATCACGGCATCACCATCGCGTCGGGCTCGCTCACCGGCCTGCCGGCGAACCACAAGGACTTCGACCTGCCGGCGATCCCGGTCACCCACCTGACCTGCCCGCACTACTGGAAGTGGGCGGAAGAGGGCGAGACCGAGGCCGAGTTCACCGCGCGCCTGCTGAAGGAGGCCGAGGACACCATCCTCGCCGAGGGCCCCGAGACCATCGCCGGCTTCATCGGCGAGCCGGTGATGGGTGCTGGCGGCGTGATGACCCCGCCCGAGGGCTACTGGCCGGGCATTCGCGCGCTGTGCGACAAGTACGACATCCTGCTGGTCTCGGACGAGGTCATCAACGGCTTCGGCCGCTGCGGCACCCCCTTCGGCTGCGAGAAGTACGGCTTCACCCCGGACATCATGGTGACCTCGAAGCAGCTCACTTCGTCCTACATGCCGCTCGCGGCGATCATCGTGAACGACAAGGTCTATAACACCATCGCCGACCACACCGCCAAGCTCGGCACCTTCGGCCACGGCTTCACCGGCTCGGGCCACCCCGTCGCCTGCGCCGTGGGTCTTGAAAACCTCAAGATCATCGAGGAACAGGACCTGATGGGCAACGCCGCCAGGCTCGAGGCGAAGTTCCAGGAGGGTCTGCGCAAGTTCGCCGATCATCCGCTGGTCGGCGAGGTGCGCGGCGTTGGTCTCATCGGCGGCGTCGAGCTGGCCAAGGACAAGGAAAAGCGGCTCAGCTTCGAGCCCGCGGGCAAGGTCGCGCCTCAGGTCGTGAAGTTCTGCGCCGAAGAGGGGCTGATCCTGCGCGCGGTCTACGAGACCGTTGCCCTCTGCCCGCCGCTGATCGTCACCGAGGACGACATCGACCAGATCCTTGCCCGCCTCGGCCGGGCGCTGGACCGCGGCTGGGAGTGGGTGCAGGACGAAGGTCTGGCCTGAGTCTCCCCTGTTCATGACGTACGAAGGGCGCCCCGCGGGGCGCCCTTTTTCTTGCTCGGCTGGCGGGTGCCCTGCGCCTGCCTTCCTGCCACGGCCCATCGCATCCCGGCCCCCGCTCGACCAATGCGCGGAGCCCTCGCCAAAGATCCCGCCTGCCGGTGCTGACCGCCGTGCTATGCTGTGTCAGGACAGCGTAATTTGTATTCAAATAGCCATATTCGTGTTTCAATATCTTGTAGCTCGCAGCGCTTTTCATCATTGACACGCCATGACATCCAGACAGGCACAACTCGACGAGGCACTGGCCCGCATTGCGGATGCAATCGACCCGTGCTCGAGCGTCGGCATCCCCCAGCAGCTGCGCGGCGCGCTGGAATTCGGCATCGCCTCCGGCGAGCTGCCGATCGGCGCCCGGTTGCCCTCGGTGCGGGCGCTGGCGCGGCAGCTCAACCTCTCGCCGGTCACGGTGAGCAATGTCTACGCCGCGCTGCAGTCCGCCGGACATGTCGAGGGGCGGGTCGGCTCCGGCACCTTCGTCAGCCCCAACGCCCAGGTCGCGGACCCCGAGAAGTTTCACACGCTGGAGCGGGCGATCACCAACCTCATCGCCCTCGCCCGTGACTGCGGCATCGACCGGGCCGACCTCGCCACGCGTATCGGCATGGACCGCCCCCGCAACACCCGCGCCGTGCGGGTGTTGATGCTGGGCAATTTCGCCGAGGCCACCCGCGCCTATGCCGCCGACGTGCGCCCGCATCTCGCGCCCGGCGACAGCATCGAGCCGATGCTGATCGACGAGGTCGCGGGTGCCCCGCCCCAGGATTTCGACATCGTGCTCTCGCCGCGGACGCTGCTGCCGCAGGCGCGCGCGCTGTTTCCGCAGGCCGAGGTGGTGGGGCTGACCGTCATCCCCAACGAGGCGACCCGCGTCGCCCTGGCGGCGATCCCGCCCGAAGCCTCGGTGGTCGGCTATTCCTACTTCCCTACTTACGTGTCGATGATGAAGGCCAACGTGATGCGCTATGCGCCGCATGTGAGCCGTCTGTCGATGGTGGTCCGCGGCGACGAGAGCGAGGCGGCCCGCACGCAGATCGCCGAGGCTGACGTGCTGATCTACGCCACCGGCGCGGATTACCTCGCGGCGCGGCTGGCGCCGGGTCAGAGCGCCTTCGAGTATCGCCACACACCCGACAGCCAGGAGCTTCGCAGCATCCTGCCGCAGCTGCTCGACCGCTGCCGCCGCCGCGAACGGCCCGGCGCGGAGGGGTAAACCGCGACCCCGGCGGGCCATGCGTGGCCCCCTAACGAGAAATGGGCGGACCGCTTGCGCGGTGCCGCCCGTTTCGTTGATGACTGGCTGGTTCCGGTCCGGATCGCTGCCGATCGGCGCCTGGCTCAGCGATAGGCGTGCAGCACGCCCTCCGAAGAGATCACGTAGAGCGTGCCATTGACCACGATCGGCCGGGTCGTCGCCCCGCCCGCAATCGCCGTGGTGCCGACCAGCTGGCCCGAGGCCGGGTCGAAGGCGCGGATTAGCCCGTCCGAGGAGGCAACGATCAGCCGCCCGCCCGCAAGGATCGGGCCATGGTTCACGAAGGCACTGTCGCGACGCTTCTGCGGCGTACGTACCGGCTTGTACCCCGGCAGGTCCACCGCCCAGATCTGCGCGCCGGTGCGGGCGTCGAGCCGCACCAGCTGGTTGAGGTCGGAGACGAGGAACACCGAGTCCCCCGCCGGCCAGACCGGATCCAGCGCGCCCATGCGCGCGGTCCACAGCCGCTCGCCGCCCGAGAGCGACAGCGCCACCACACGGCCCGAATGGTTGCCCGCGTAGACCACGCCGTTCGAAATCAGCGGATCGCCGGTGATGTCGGTGACCGTGGCCAGCGCCTTGCCGTTGCGGCTGCCCGCCACGTCGGCGGTCCAGCGGCGCAGACCGCCCTGCTTGAACGCCGCCTGCAGCGCACCGGAGCCAAAGGCGAAGACGACCATCTCGCCATCGGTGGCCGGGGCCGGAGCGCCGGCGACGTTGTTGTAATCCTCGGGGTAATCGATGCGCCAGCGGATGCGGCCCGTGGCGGTCTCGATTGCCCAGCCGGTGGAATCCGACGAGGTCACATAGGCCAGCCCGCCGCGCACCGTGGGCGCGCCGGTGGCGGTACCGCCGAGCTTCTGGCTCCAGACCTCGGCGCCGGTGGCGGCGTCAAGCGCGGTGAGCGTGCCGAAGCCCGAGGTGACATAGAGCCGCCCGCCCTCGACCGCGAGCCCGCCGCCCTGCGCCTGGCTCGCCTGATCGCGCGGGGCGACCATGCTCTTCCGCCAGATCACCTGGCCCGAGGTGCTGACCGCGCTCACCGTGTGCGCGGAATCCATCGTGTAGATGCGGCTGCCGTCCGAGACCGGATCGACGTTGAGCCGGTTCCGCCGCGTGTCGCCCTTGCCGATGTCGGTCGCGAAGACCGGCTGCAGCGGCAAGGAGAGCGCCGCGTGGTTGGTGCGGGCGAAGGGCGAGACCGGGCTCTGCGTGGCAGCGCCGTTCGCCGCCGCCCCGAGCGAGATCGCCTGCGCGCGGTTGGCCGGGGTGAACTCCTCTGCCCCGCCGTTCTCGAGAATTTCCCGGGCGCCGAGGCGCTCTCCGGTCAGCACCGCCTCGGGACGCTCGCAGGCGGCAAGCGCCGTCAGCCCCAGAAGCGCTGCGGAAATCGTGGTGATGCGCAAAACACTGCCCCCGTCGTTCTTGATCCTTGCCGCGGCCTCGGGCGTTTGGTCAGCCCGCATCGGGCGTGCCGCCGAGGGCCACAATCACTTGTGTCGCACGCTGGCGCAAGCCCGCGGTGATTTCTGCATCTTCAAGAATGCGTTGCAGCTTTTCCAGCGCGGCCTCGGTGTCGCCGGCCTTGATGTCGAGCAGCGCGAGTTGCTCCTCGGCGAGCAGCCGCAGCGGCTTGCCGGGCACCGCGAGGGCCTCGAGCCGGATACGCCGCTCGTCGTCCGAAAGGCCCGAGTCGGTGCGGCTCACCGCCTTGAAGGCGGCAATCTCGCGGTAGATCTCCGGCAGATCGCCGTTGGCGGCCGCATCGTCGAGCAGCTTGGTCGCGGCGGCGCCCTCCTCGGCGGAGGCCAGCTCGCTCGCCGCCAGCAGATCAGTCACCGCCCTCGCCTCGGCGCCGGGGGCATTCACGTCGGTGAGCGCCGCGGCACGGTCCGCCGGGGCATCTGCCTCGAGCGCGCCGCGCAGTGCATCGCCGAAGGCCTCGGCCTGCGCCTGACGCTGCACCGCGCTGTATTCGCGCCAGGCGGCGCCGCCGACGATGGCAAGCACCGCCACAACGCCGATCCAACCGTAGCGCTTGAGCAGTGCGAAGAGCTTGTCGCGGCGGACCTCCTCGGTCACCTCGTCGATGAAACTGTCGGTATTGCTCACGGGGCTGCCTCACCTTTCGATTGTTGCCCTCTCTTAACGCGGCAGGCGCAGGCTGCCAAGGCCAAGCCCGCGGCAGCATTGGCTGATCTCTTCTGCGCCGATCGGCCCATTTGAACGGGCATATGTCCGCTTGATCGGTTTCCCAAATCCTCTATTCTGAACTGAAGAGTTTAGTCACGTCTCCGCGCGCTCCCGGCTTTGCCCCTCTGTATCAGGACCGGCTTCGGTCTTGTCTCGGGCTGATCCGGCAGCGCGGGCTGTGCGTATTTATCGCCGGGCTTGGGCCAAGAACCTGGGAAGGCCAGCATGAAACTGATTTCGATCCTCACCGCCATCATCGTCGCGGCAGCCCTTTACGCGGTGGTGCTCGACCGCGAGCGGCTGATGGGCTGGGCCCGCGGCGGCGCGCAGGAGGAGCCGGAGGATATGGCGACCGAGACCGCCGCCGCACCCGCCGCGACCGAGGCCCCCGCCGCCGATAGCTCCCTCCCCGGGGCCGTCTCGGTCATGGCCCGCCATTCGCGGGCCCAGCAGATCGACGACGCCGTGCTGCTGCGCGGCGAGACCCAGCCCTCGCGCGAGGTCGAGGTGCTCTCGGAAGCCGCCGGCCGGGTGATCTCGGCGCCGCTGCGCAAGGGCACGCTGGTCGAGGAAGGCGAGGTGCTCTGCAAGCTCGACCCCGGCACCACCGGCGCCGCGCTGATCGAGGCCGAAGCCCGTCTGGCCGAGGCCCGGGCGCAGCGCCCGCAGGTCGAGGCCTCGCTGCCGGAAGCCGAGGCGCTGCTGGCGCAGGCCGAAGCCGATGTGGCCGAGGCCGAGATCAACCTCACCGCCGCCCGCGAGCTGTCGCAGGGCGGCTATTCCTCGCGCACCTCCGTCGCCTCTGCCGAGGCCAAGATGCGCGCCGCCGAGGCCAGCGTGCGCAGCGCCGAGGCCGGGCTGGAAGCCGCCCGCGCCGGAACCGACAGCCTCGAGGCCTCGATCCAGAGCGCCGAGGCCGCCGTCGCAAGCGCCCGCAAGGCGGTCGGGAACCTGACCATCACCGCGCCCTTCGGCGGCGTGCTGGAAAGCGACACCGCCGAGCTCGGCCTGCTGATGAACCCCTCCTCCAACGCCAGTTGCGCGCATATCCTGCAGCTCGACCCGATCCGGCTGGTGGGCTACGCGCCCGAGGCCGATGTCGCCCGCATCCACCTCGGCGCGCGTGCCGGGGCGCAGCTGACCGGCGGCGAGACACGGGTGGGCAAGGTCACCTTCGTCTCGCGGCAGGCTGACGAGACCACCCGCACCTTCCGCATCGAGGTCACGCTCGAGAACCCCGACCTGACGCTGCGCGCCGGGCAGACCGCGCGCATCCTCATCGAGGCCGACGGCGCGATGGCGCACCTGCTGCCGCAGAGCGCGCTCACGCTGAACGACGAGGGGCGCATGGGCCTGCGCACGGTGAGTGCCGAGCAGACCGCGCAATTCGTGCCGGTGAGCATCTTGCGCGACTCGCCCGAGGGGGTCTGGATCGCCGGGCTGCCGGACAGCGTCGACGTCATCACCCTTGGGCAGGAGTACGTCACCGACGGCGTGCCGGTCGCGCCGAGCTATCAGGAGATCCTCCAGTGACCGGCATCGTCGACTGGGCGGCAGAGCGCGCCCGCATGGTGCTGGCCTTCATCGTCCTGTCGATTGTCGCGGGGGCCTTCGCCTATCTCACCCTGCCCAAAGAGGGCGAGCCCGACATCGAGATCCCGGCGCTTTTCGTGTCGGTTCCCTTCCCCGGCATCTCGGCCGAGGACGCCGAGACACTGATGGTCAAGCCGATGGAGACCGAGCTTTCGGACATCGACGGGCTCGACAAGATCAGCGGCGTCGCCTCGGAAGGCTACGCCGGGGTCGCCATGGAGTTCGAATTCGGCTGGAATCGCACCGAGACCATGGCCGAGGTCCGCGACGCGATGACCAAGGCGCAGGCCAAGTTCCCCGAGGGCGCCGAGCAATACACCATCTCCGAGATCAACTTCTCGGAGTTCCCGATCATCATCGTCTCGCTCACCGGCCCCCTGCCCGAGCGCACCATGGCGCGGGTCGCCAAGGACCTGCAAGACCGTGTCGAGGCGCTGGATTCGGTGCTGGAAGCCGGGATCGCCGGCAACCGCGACGAGATGGTCGAAGTGGTGATCGACCCGCTGAAGCTGGAAAGCTACAATGTCACCGCCAGCGAGCTGATCCAGACCGTCCAGAACAACAACCAGCTCATCGCCGCGGGCGAGGTGCGCTCCGAGCGCGGCACCTTCTCGGTGAAGATCCCCTCGAGCTTCCGCGAACCGCAAGACATCTTCGACCTGCCGATCAAGGTGAATGGCGACCGGGTGGTCACGCTCGGCGATCTGGCGGACATCCGCCTCACCTTCGAGGACCGCACGGGCACCGCGCGTTTCAACGGCGACACCGCGGTGGCGCTGCAGGTGGTCAAGCGCAAGGGCTACAACCTCATCGACACCGCCAGCGCCGTGCGCGCAACCGTGGCCGAGGCCCAGCAGGGCTGGCCCGAGGAGCTGCAGGCAACGGTGGCGGTCGAGGAAAGCAACGACCAGTCGCGCATCGTCGATTCCATGGTCAGCCAGCTCGAGGGCGCGGTGCTGACCGCCATCGCGCTGGTGATGATCGTGGTGCTGGGCTCGCTCGGCACCCGCGCGGCGCTGCTGGTGGGCTTCGCCATCCCGACGTCGTTCCTTTTGTGCTTCGTGCTGCTGGCAATCATGGGCATCAGCGTCTCGAACATCGTCATGTTCGGTCTGATCCTTGCCGTCGGCATGCTGGTCGACGGCGCCATCGTGGTGGTCGAATACGCCGACAAGCGCATCTCGGACGGCGTCGGGCCGATGCACGCCTATGTCGAGGCGGCCAAGCGGATGTTCTGGCCCGTCGTCAGCTCGACCGCGACCACCCTTTGCGCCTTCCTGCCGATGCTGTTCTGGCCCGGGGTCGCGGGCGAGTTCATGGGCATGCTGCCGGTGACGCTGATCTTCGTGCTCTCGGCCTCGCTGATCGTGGCGCTGGTCTACCTGCCGGTGATGGGCGGCGTCTCGGGCCGGTTCTCGCGCGCGCTGCACAACGCCTCGCTGACGCTGCGCAAGCGCGTCGAGGGCTGGCCGGCCCGCGCGGCGCTGGTGCCGGTGGCGCTGGCCGGGATGCTGCTCGGCGCGCTGCTGGTGCTGAACCCCTCATTTCTCGGGGTCACGATGATCGAGGGGCGCGGCGCCCGGGTGCCGGGGATCGTGATCTTCCTGCTCTTTGCCGTGATGGCCTCGATCACCCTTGATGCGGCGCAGATCGAGCGCAAACGCAACAAGGTCCGCAAGACCTACCGCCGGACGTTCTTCGGGCGTTTGATCCAATTTGTCACCGGCAACCCGGTGATGCCGCTGGTGACAATCGGCGGGGTGATCTTCTTCGTGATCTCGGTCTTCGGCTACTACGGGCAGAACAACAACGGCACCGAGTTCTTCACCGAGAGTGAGCCCGAGCAGGCCATCGTCTACGTCCGCGCCCGTGGCAACCTGTCGCTGGCCGAGAAGGACTCCCTGGTCAAACGGGCGGAAACCATCGTCCTGCAGCACCCGGGCATCGAGACCGCCTTTGCCTTTGCCGGCGATGGCGGGCTTGAATCGAACACCGGCGGCGCGCAGCCGCCCACCGACACGATCGGGCAGATCCAGCTCGAGGTGGTGCCATGGGAGGACCGCCGCGACCGGCCCGAGCTCGACGGCGACATCGTACTGGCCGAGTTGAGCGAGCAACTCGCCACCATTCCCGGCATCCAGACCGAGATCCTCAACCTCGCCATGGGTCCCGCCTCGGCCAAGCCGGTGCATCTTCGGCTGAAAGGCGACAACTGGGACGACCTGCTGGCCGCGACCGAAACGGCGCGGGCCGAGTTCGACGCCATGGAAGGCCTGCGGCTGATCGAGGACACCCGCCCCCTGCCCGGCATCGACTGGCAGATCGACGTCGACGTGGAAGAGGCCGGGCGCTACGGCGCCGATGTCGCCACCGTCGGCGCAATGGTGCAGCTCGTTACCCGCGGCGTGACGCTCGACACCATGCCGGTGGACAGTTCGGACGAAGAAATCGATATCCGCGTACGCCTGCCCGAGCAGGACCGGGTGCTTTCGACCCTCGACACCCTGCGCGTCCGGACCAGCGACGGGCTGATCCCGCTGTCGCATTTCATCACCCGCACCCCGGTGCCCAAGCTCGCCGAGATCAACCGCGAGGGCCGCAAGCGCTACTTTGACGTCAAGGCAGGTGTGGCCGATGGGCTGGTGAAATTGACCTTGGGCGGCGAGACGCTCGGCTACGGGCGCGAGACCGGTGACGGCACGCTGACGCTGCATGGCACGGCCTATGAGATCACCCGCACCGAAGACGGCACCAGCGGCGATGCCATCCGCGAGGCCGCCGCAAGCGGCGCGCTTTCGACGGTGCCGGTCACGCCAAACGAGCGCATCGCCACCCTCTCGAGCCTTCTGGAAAGCACCGAGTTCCCCCCGGGCATCAGCTGGGAATGGACCGGCGACCAGGAGGAGGAGGCGGAAAGCCAGGCCTTCCTGACCCAGGCCTTCGCCGCCGCGCTGGGGCTGATGTTCATCATCCTGCTGGCGCAGTTCAACAGCTTCTACAATTCGGTGCTGGTGCTGCTTGCGGTGGTGCTTTCGACCGCCGGGGTGTTCCTCGGGATGATCGTGCTCGACCAGACCTTCTCGATCATCATGTCCGGCACGGGGGTCGTGGCGCTCGCCGGGATCGTCGTGAACAACAACATCGTGCTGATCGACACCTTCCAGGACTATTCGCGCTACATGCCGCGGCTCGAAGCCATCGTGCGCACCGCCGAGGACCGCATCCGCCCGGTGCTTTTGACCACGATCACCACCATCGCGGGTCTCTTCCCGATGATGATCGGGCTCAGCCTCGACTTCTTCGGCGGCGGCTATTCGATCAACGCGCCGACCTCGCTGTGGTGGAAGCCGCTGGCCTCGGCGGTGGTCTTCGGCCTGTCGGTGGCCACGGTGCTGACGCTGGTCTTCACCCCCGCCATGCTGGCGCTGCGGGTGTGGCTCTCGACCTATGCCCATTGGATCGCGCGGCTGCTGGCCATCGCCTCCTTCGGGCGCGGCAGCCGCGCGGCGCGGGATTGGGCCCTGCAGCGCGAAGCCCGCAAGGTGAAGGCACCGCTGATCCTCTGGGACGATCCCGACGCCGAGGGCAGTGGCAGGCCGGGCGCAAACACGACAATGCGCGCGGCCGAATAACGCGGCACGGTGCGGCGCCGGGAATTGGCGCTATAGTCATCGCTTCCTATATCAAGGGAGAGCACCCACGCCCGGTGCTTTCCCCAACGGGAGACCTGCCATGAAGTCCTCGCTCGCCGCCCTGGCCCTTGCCACCGCAACCGCCGCCCTGCCCGGCCCGCTCGCCGCGCAGCTCAAGGGCTGCGTGCCGGACCCGAACGGGATCACCCGCTGCCCCGGCCCTTCGACCTTTTCGACCGATCATCTGGGGATCACCCGCGAGCGTCGAAGCACGCCGCAGACCACTGACAGGAACGGCATCGTGCGTGACACCACCGATGGCGGCAGCTTCATCGCGCCGGGCGATCCGACGGCGGACCGCGGCGGCGCGCTCAGCGCGACGCGCCCGCCCGACACGACGCGGCGGGCGCAGCGCAATTGCGTGACGGACGAGGATGGCGTGGTGCGCTGCGACTGAGGCGCCGGGCCGCGTCAGTCGGCGGGCGTTGCCGCGCCCTCCTGCGCCTCTGCAGCCGGCGCGGCGGCCTGACCGGGCTCGGGCGCTTCGCCATTTGTCGCGTAGACCAGCCACCAGACCAGCAGCAGCGCCACGACGACCAGCGCGCCCCAGATCGCCATCAGGGGCCAGCGGTGTTCCTTCTTCTGCGTCTTCGTGTTGGTATCGGGTGCGGACATGTCTTTCCTCCCTTGCGCGGCATTGTTTACGAGAGGCATGCCGGAGCCTCTGCTCCCGCCGTCCTCGACGCCATGCCGCGCGCCACTGGCATTTCACCGGCGCAGCGGTTGCCGCGCGTCTCTCATGAGCATAACGTCCCGCTGGCGCGCCGGTTCCGGCAGGCGCCAGCCCTCCACTTCAGGCAAGGAGACGCCCATGAAGGACGCAAGCCCACAGACCATCTACCTCAAGGATTACACCCCCTTCGGCTGGACCGCCGAAGAGGTGCATCTGACCTTCGTGCTTGCGCCCTCGGCGACCCGCGTCCGCTCACGCATCCGCTTTGCACCCAACCCCGATGCGCCGAAGCAGGACTTCTTCCTGCACGGTGAGCAGATCAAGCCGATCTCCTTCGCCATCGACGGCGCCCCTGTCACCCCCGAGGTCACCGACACCGGCCTCACCTGCGCCGTACCCGAAGGCGCCTTCACCTGGGACTCCGAGGTCGAGATCGCGCCGGTCGAGAACTTTGCGCTGGAAGGTCTCTACATGTCGAACGGCATGTATTGCACGCAATGCGAGGCAGAGGGCTTTCGCAAGATCACCTTCTACCCCGACCGTCCCGACGTGATGTCGGTCTTCACCGTGCGCATCGAGGGCGACGAGAGGGTCAAATTGTCGAACGGCAATCCGCAGGGCTCCGGCGAGGGGTGGGCCGAGTGGCACGATCCGTGGCCGAAGCCCGCCTATCTTTTCGCGCTCGTGGCCGGCGATCTGGTCAACCACCCCGGCAGCTTCACCACCGTGTCGGGCCGCGAGGTCGAGCTGAACCTCTGGGTGCGCCCCGGCGACGAGGGCAAATGCGCCTTCGGCATGGAGGCGCTGAAAAAGTCGATGAAGTGGGATGAGGAGGTCTATGGCCGCGAGTATGACCTCGACATCTTCAACATCGTCGCCGTGGACGATTTCAACATGGGCGCGATGGAGAACAAGGGGCTGAACATCTTCAACTCCTCCGCCGTGCTCGCCTCGCCCGAGACCGCCACCGATGCCAACTTCGAGCGCATCGAGGCGATCATCGCGCATGAGTATTTCCACAACTGGACCGGCAACCGCATCACCTGCCGCGACTGGTTCCAGCTGTGTCTGAAAGAGGGTCTGACGGTGTTCCGCGACGCGCAGTTCACATCCGACATGCGCGGCGAGGAGGTCAAGCGCATCTCCGACGTGATCGACCTGCGCGGCCGCCAGTTCCCCGAGGACCAAGGGCCGCTCTCGCACCCGGTGCGCCCCGAGAGCTTCCAGGAGATCAACAACTTCTACACCGCCACCGTCTACGAGAAGGGTGCCGAGGTGATCGGCATGCTCAAGACGCTGGTCGGGGACGAAGCTTACGCCAAGGCGCTCGACCTTTACTTCGAACGCCACGACGGCGATGCCGCCACCATCGAGGACTGGCTGAAGGTCTTCGAGGATGCCACCGGGCGCGACCTGACCCAGTTCAAGCGCTGGTACTCGCAGGCGGGCACCCCGCATGTGGCGGTCTCCGAGGCCTTCGCGGACGGCACCTACACGCTGACCCTCAAGCAGCACACGCCCCCCACCCCCGGCCAACCCGACAAGGCGCCGCAGGTGATCCCGGTGGCTGTCGGCCTGCTCTCGCCCAACGGCGACGAGGTGCAGCCGACCACCGTGCTTGAGCTGACAGAGGCGGAGCAGAGCTTCACCTTCGACGGCCTCAGCGCCAAACCCGTGCCCTCGATCCTGCGCGGCTTCTCGGCCCCGGTGGTGCTGGACCGAGAGACGAGCCGCGAGGAACGCGCCTTCCTGCTCGCCCATGACACCGACAGCTTCAACCGCTGGGAAGCCAACCGCGATCTGGCGCGCGAGTGCCTCGTGGCGATGATCACCGAGGGCGCCGAACCCGACACCGCCTGGCTCGACGGGCTCGAAGCGGTGATCCGCGACAGCGCGCTCGATCCGGCCTATCGCGCGCTGATGCTGGGCACGCCGACGCAATCCGAGCTGGCGCAGGTGCTGCACCAGCGCGGCGTGACGCCGGATCCCGACGCGATCTGGACCGCCACCGAGGTGCTCAAGAAGACCCGCGCCGAGCGCTGGTCGCAGCTGCTGCCGCAGCTCGCCGAAGAAGCAAGGGTCACCGAGCCTTACCAGCCCGATGCCGAGCAATCCGGCAAGCGCGCCCTTGGCGGCGCGGTGCTGGCGCTGACCTCGCGTCTCGATGGCGGCGACGCGGCCAAGGCGCAGTTCGAGAGCGCCGACAACATGACCCTGCAGCTCTCGGCGCTGGCCTGCCTCGTGCAGGCGGGTGCGGGCGAGGACGCGCTCGCGAAGTTCCGCGCCCAGTGGAACGGCGACCGGCTGGTGATGGACAAGTGGTTCGCCCTGCAGGTCGCCGCCTCTGGCCCCTCCGAGACCGCAGACCGCGCCAAGGCTCTGACCGAGGACCCCGACTTCGACTGGAAGAACCCCAACCGCTTCCGCGCGGTGATGGGCGGTCTGGCGATGAACCACGCCGGATTCCACCGCATCGACGGCGCCGGCTACCGGCTGCTCGCCGACTGGCTCATCAGGCTGGACGAGAAGAACCCGCAGACCACCGCGCGCATGTGTTCGGCCTTCCAGACCTGGAAGCGCTACGACGAGACCCGCCGCGGCATGATGCAGGCAGAGCTCGAGAAGATCGCCGCCAAGCCCGGTCTCTCGCGCGACGTGACCGAGATGGTCACCCGTCTGCTGTCATGAGCCGGCTGCTGCTGGTCACCGGCGGCAGCGCCGGCATCGGGGCGGCAACCTGCCGCCTCGCCCCCGCCCGCGGCTGGGAGCGCGTCGTGGTCCACTACGGCCTTGACCGGGACGGCGCCGAAGCGGTGGCCGAGGAGGTCCGCGCCGAGGGCGCCGAGGCGCATGTCATCGGCGCGGATGTCTCCGATCCCGCGCAGGTGGCCGAGCTTTTTGCCGAGCTGACCGCGCTGGCGCCGGGGCCGCTCGACCTGGTCAACAACGCCGGCATCGTCGCGCCCACGGCATCGCTCGCCGATCTGACCCCCGAGCGGGTCCGGCGGGTGTTCGAGGTCAACGTCTTTGGCGCCATCGAGGTCGCCCGGCAGGCGGTGGCCTACATGCGCGCCCACGCGGGCGGCGGCGTGGTCAACGTCTCGTCGGTAGCGGCCCGGCTGGGATCGGCGCGGCAATACATGGATTACGCCGCCTCCAAGGGTGCGATCGACACCTTCACGCTGGGTCTCGCCGACGAGCTGGCCTCCGAGGGCATAAGGGTGAACGCGGTGCGACCCGGGCTGATCGAAACCGCCATCCATGCCAAGGGTGGCGAGCCCGACCGACTCGCCCGCATCGGCCACACGCCGCCGCTGGGCCGCGCTGGCACCGCCGAGGAAGTGGCCGAGAGCATCCTGTGGCTGCTGTCGGAGCGCGCGGGCTACGTGACCCGCAGCATCCTCGACGTCGGCGGCGGGCGTTGAGCCCCTAACCCTCTTGAATCGATAACGGGCGGAACCAACCTTGGTCCCGCCCGTTCATACATTGAAACGATCTTCAGCAGATCAGCCGTCGCTCTCCAGCAGTTGCCCCTTGGTGGAGATGAAGGTGTTGGCATAGCTCGCATCGAGCGCGCGCGAGCGGGCCAGCGGGCGAGTGCCCGCGCCGAGCTCGTTCGAGGCCATGATGCCGGGCAGAAGGCTCGCCGGACGCCCGACCGGGCGCAGCGAGCGGCCCATGCCAGTGCAATAGCCCTGCGCGCGGGTCCAGGCGATCATGTCCTCACGCTTCTTGCGCGAGTGGAACGGGCCCCAGTCGGCGGCCACGCCCCGCATGTTGGCGCTGACCACGCCATCGCGGGCGACGGTGCGCGCCATGATGCGCAGGCCGCAGGAGAGATTGGCCCGCGGGTCCTTGAGACCATCCACCGTGGTTGCCTGGCAGCCGTAGAGCCGCGCGGTCGAGGGCAGGATCTGCATGAGGCCGATCCACTTGCCGCCGCCGCCCACGGCGGTGGGCTTGAAGGTGCTCTCGTGCTTGACCAGCGCCGAGACGAGGCCCAGCCAGAAGGCCTCGCGCTGCTCGCGCGATCCACTCTCGTAGGCCGGGCACCATGTGTCGATGTCCGCCGGCACCACGTCTGGCAGTGCGTTGGCATGGCCACGCAGCGACGAGAGTACCGCGAGCGACCAGGTGCTGCGCCCTCCCGTGGTGCCCCAACGGGCCTTGGGGATGGACATGCGCCGGGCCAGCGGGCGGGGCGAGGCGGACACTGCCAGCAGCGACTCCGGGGTCCCCGACATCGCGTCGCGCGAGACCAGGGGCATCGTTGGGGCCGCAACCGCGAAGGCGGCCTGCGTGACGGGTGCAGGGCCGGTATTCGCTTGGGCCATCGGCGCTATCATGAGCGCCGCAAGGGCAGGAATGAAACGGTTCAGCATGGCGGGGAACTTGCCCACGAAGAACAATCCCGGCAAGCCTGACGCGGTATTATGCGCGGCGGATCGCCGACGGCAAACAGACATGACTGGAATCCTGCCGATTTTCGGTGGATTCTGATCTATAGCGTTTGAACAATTTGCCGCCGATGCGCCCATTGTGCGCCCCGGGCTGATCGTGCCTGCGCCCCGGTTCGGCCCGAATCCCCCTCCAGCCTGCGCCGCATGGCACAGCACGTTCTCCGATTTCGGCCCCGCCTGCCCGCCCTCACCCGGCGCCTTTTGGCGCGGCATGCCCCGGACTACGCTGCCGGGCAAAGGCAGGGCTGCGCACCAGAGGTCGGTGAAAACGGCTCTCGGGGCGCCGCAACCCGCGCCGAGACCCGATGTACGCCGGGGTTCGGCCCGCCAAGCGTGAAGATCCCTGTCCGCGAGACCACCGAGGCAGAGGAGGCCCGCGCCGAGATCACCCGCCGCGGGTTGCGCCTTGCCCGCCAGGAACGCTGGGGGGCGCTCGAGGAGGCGTTGGCCGAGGCGGACCATTCCGCCGCGCTCACGCCCGAGGGCACCCCCGTCACCCGGCTGCTCTGCGACGGCGCGGTGCAGGATGTGCTCCTTGGCGTCGCCGCGGCGGTGGCCCGCGGCGATGCCGAGGCGGTGCGCCGGGCGCTGCAGGGCCATTCGGAGGCGCTCGGCCCGACACCCGAAGCGCCCCTGCGCGCGCTGCTCGCCGCCTGGCCGCAGATAGGGGCCGCCCGGCTGTGGCGCGCGGGCACCGCGCCGCTCTCGGCGGCGGCGCGCGCGTCATTGGCGCGGCAACACCTAGAGACCGCGCATCTTTTGCTGCGCCCGCATGACCCACGTGCGCTTGGCTCGCCCGCGCTGCAATCGGCCTGCTGCGCCGTGCTCGAGGTGCTGCCGGCCCCTGCGGCGCATGTCGAGCGAAACCACGAGGCGCTGATCGCCATGCAGCCCGCCTGCCCCGATCATCTGCGCGCCTATGGGCGCGATCTGTCCCCGCAGAGGTTCGGCACCTGGCCCGAATTGGACCGGGCCGCGCGGCGCATGGCGATGCGCACAGCAAAGATCTGGGGCAGCGGCGGCTACTGCTGGGTCTGGCTCGACGTGCTGGCGACGCAGCCCGAGGGGCTGGACCATGTCGACGGAGAGCTTTTCACCGCCGGTCTGCACGATCTTCTGCAGCCGCATCCGCCGAAGGCCTGGCCGGATCAGCACATGGCCAACCTGCTCGCCGCCCATTGCGCCGCGCTGGCCCCCGGGCGGGACGGCGGGGCCGCACCCCGCATCTCCGGCTCTCTTAGCTGGATCGTCGAGGATCACCTCTGCGAGCTTCACCCCCTGCTATGGGCACCGCCTCTGCCGGATGGTCCTGCGCCGGACGAGGCGGCGCAGCGCGAGGCGGGGCATGCCCGCGCGCAGGAGATATTGAAGACGCTTTTCGACCATCAGCTCAGCCGCGGGCGCCAGGTGATTTTCACCGAGCAGGGACTCGCGCTGCAGCCTTCGGGCTGCGCGTCCTGCACCCTTGCCCCCTGTGCCGCTCTGGCGTATCCCCGTCACAACCTGAGAGACGAGGACCCCCCATGCTTGACCTGAGCTTCGAGCCCCCCAAACCCAAGGTCATCGCCGGCGCCAAATACGATTGGGAGCTGGTGATCGGGATGGAAATCCACGCCCAGATTTCCACCGAGGCAAAGCTGTTCTCCGGCGCCTCGACCAAGTTCGGCGCTGAGCCCAACTCGAACGTGGCCTTCGTGGACGCGGCAATGCCCGGGATGCTGCCTGTGATCAACGAGTACTGCATCGAGCAGGCCGTGCGCACCGGGCTTGGCCTGAAGGCAGAGATCAACCTGAAGTCCGCCTTCGACCGCAAGAACTACTTCTACCCCGACCTGCCGCAGGGCTACCAGATTTCCCAGCTTTACCATCCGCTTGTCGGCGAGGGTGAGGTGATCGTCGACATGGAGCCGGGCATCGCGCGCAAGGTGCGCATCGAGCGCATCCACGTCGAGCAGGACGCCGGCAAGTCGATCCACGACATGGACCCGTCGATGTCCTTCGTCGACCTCAACCGCACCGGCGTCGCGCTGATGGAGATCGTCTCGCGCCCCGACATCCGCGGCCCCGAGGAAGCGGCGGCCTATGTGGTCAAGCTTCGGCAGATCCTGCGCTATCTCGGAACCTGCGACGGAAACATGCAGAACGGCAACCTGCGGGCGGACGTGAACGTCTCGGTCTGCCGTCCCGGACAGTACGAGAAGTACCAGGAGACGCAGGACTTCAGCCACCTCGGCACGCGCTGCGAGATCAAGAACATGAACTCCATGCGCTTTATCCAGCAGGCCATCGACTACGAGGCGCGGCGCCAGATCGCCATTCTCGAGAACGGCGGCAAGGTGGATCAGGAGACGCGCCTCTACGATCCGGACAAGGGCGAGACCCGCTCGATGCGCTCGAAGGAAGAGGCGCATGACTACCGCTACTTCCCCGATCCAGACCTGCTGCCGCTCGAGATCGAGCAGGCTTGGGTGGATGACATCGCCGCCTCGCTGCCGGAGCTGCCCGACGAGAAGAAGGCGCGCTTCGTCAAGGAGTTCGGCCTGTCGGAATACGACGCCGGCGTGCTGACCGCGGAAGTGGTCAACTCGGCCTATTTCGAAGAGGTGCTGAAAGGCTGCGACGACGGCAAGCTGGCCGCAAACTGGGTGATCAACGAGCTTTTCGGTCGCCTCAAGAAGGAAGGCCATGACATCACCGAGAGCCCGGTCTCGCCGGCGCAGCTCGCGGGGATCGTCTCGCTCATCAAGAAGGGCGACATCTCGGGCAAGATCGGCAAGGACGTCTTCGAGATCGTCTACACCGAGGGTGGCGACCCGGCGAAGATCGTCGAGGAGAAGGGCCTCAAGCAGGTCACCGACACCGGTGCCATCGAGGCCGCCGTCGACGAGGTGATCGCGGCCAACCCGGCGCAGGTCGAAAAGGCCAAGCAGAACCCCAAGCTGGCGGGCTGGTTCGTCGGCCAGGTGATGAAGAGCACCGGCGGCAAGGCCAACCCCAAAGCGGTCAACGACATCGTCGCGGCCAAGCTCGGGCTCTGATCACGGTTATATTGAACATGAAAAGGCCGCCCGGTTGGGCGGCCTTTCTTGTTTGATCCGTATCCTCCCGATGCCCGGGCGGCCCTGCGCCCTACCCCCGCGCCGCGAGCAGCGCGCGCAACTGGCTCGGGAAGAGCTGCAGGATCAGCGTCTCCGACATCGCCTCGCCCTCGTAGGAAACATAGGTCCGCAGGTCGATCGGCTCATCGTCCTCTGCCGCGATGGCCGAGAAATCGAGATCGAACATCGCCCGCCAGTTCTTGGTGCTGACCACCGGGTAGGCGACCTCGCCCGAGATTTCCCCGCGCGAGGCGGTGACCACCGGGAGCGCGCCGGAGCTGCGGTCCAGCGCCTCCATGCCCAGCCCGTCGAAGTCGCAGACGATCTTGACCGTGTCCGCCGGACGCGGCTGGCCGGGGATGCCCCCCCTGCCCATGCGCACGGCGATGAAGCGCGCCGCCTGCGGCGGCACCGGGCAATCCTCGAGCCAGGTGAGCTGGTAGTTCAGGCTGTAGGAGCTGCCCGCCGCCGCCGGCTCGGCCGGTGTCCAGAAGGCGACGATATTGTCGTGGATCTCGTCATCCGTCGGCAGCTCGACAAGCGTCACGGCGCCCTCTCCCCAGCCCTCCTGCGGCTTGATCCAAGCCGAGGCACGGCGCTCGTAGAACACGCCGTCATCCTCGTATTCGCCGAAGTCGCGCTCGCGCTGCATCAGCCCGAAACCGGCCGGATCGGTGGCGCCAAAGGCGTTGGCCATAACCCGTGGCGGGTTGTTGAGCGGGCGCCAGATGCGCTCGCCGCTGCCGGTGTGGATCTCGAGCCCGTCGCTGTCATGCACCTCGGGGCGCCAGTCGGCGGCGACATGGCGGTTGTGCTTGCCGTACCAGAACATCGATGTGAGCGGCGCGATCCCCAGCCGTTCGACGTCACCGCGCAGGAAGATCTCGGCCGAGACGTCCTGGATGACCCCGTTGTCGCGCCGCGAGGCGATGCGGTAGGCGCCGGTGGCGCGCGGGCTTTCAAGCAGCGCGTAGGTGGTCATCTCGCCGCCCTCGCCCTGCTCGAGCCAGAAACGGGTGAAGCGCGGGAATTCCTCGGGGCCGTCGGGGATCGCCGTGTCCATGGCGAGCCCGCGCACCGACAGGCCGAACTGTCCCGAATACCCCGCCGTGCGCCAGTAGGACGCGCCAAGGAAGGCCATCCAGTCGAGCCTCGTCTGCGGATCCTGCACGGCAAAACCGGCGAAGCCCTCGGTCTTCTCCAGCCGGTTGGCCGGATTGCCCTGCGGGATGTCGAAGAGATCGCGCGAGAAGGGCACCTCGCGCGCGGTGCCTTCCTCGAGCGCGTAGACATGTACCGGCTCGGGGAAGTAGCGGCCCGGGAAGAAGAAGCGCACCGGCTGCGCCGTGCCCTGGTCGGCCCAGAGCGCGCGGTCTTCGCGGAAGCTGATCGCGCCGTGGGCGTCATAGTCGATCTGTTGCAGGATCTCGGCGTCGGGCACCGCCATCGGGGTGAACGCCTCCTTGGCGAGACTCGCCGCCAGCTCGCGGAGCGTGTCGAAGGAAAAGGGCTTGGGCGGGCCAAGCGGGATACCCGAGGCGATGGCGCCGCTCTGTGCACGGGCAAACTCGGGCAGCAGGCTGAAGGCGCCGCTGGCAAGGGCGGAGGCAAGGAAAGCGCGGCGGTCGAGCAGGTCAGCGGACATGCGGGTCTCCGAGAAACTGTCATTCCTGAGCAAATTTGGCACTTTTCCGCGTCGCAGCAATTGCATTTTGCCGGGATGGGCGAGGCTTTGCCGATTTGACGCCGTTACGTCAAATGCGCGTCACTCGCGGACCCTGCAGCTCACGCCAGCGCGCGCGCCTCGAGACCGCGGGCGATCTCCTCGGCAAGCTGCGCCACCCTCGCCCGCGAGTCGGTGCGCTGCGCATAGGCGCGCAGGCCAAAGATATCGACCTGCAGCCGGCTGGCGAGCTGCTGCGGGTCGGCTTCCGGCGCGATCTCGCCGCGCTCCTGCGCCTCGCCGAAGGCGCGGGCAAACATCGCCTCCATGCCCCGCATCAGCGTCTCGGTCTGGACCCGCAGCGTCGCATCGTCGTCGGGTGTCTCGAGCAGGGTCTTGACCAGCATGCAGGCGCGCGACGGGCCGGAGTCATCGGTGCAGCCAAGGCGCCGGACGTGGTTTGCGAGCCCCTGAAGGCGGCTCGGCGCGGCCGCGAGGGTCTCGAGGAACTGCGTGCGCGACAGCTCGGCATAAAGCGCCAAGGTCTCGGAAAACAACGCTTCTTTCGAGCCGAAAGCCGCATAGATGGAGCCCGGCCGCATGTCGAGCGCCACCTCGAGATCCTTGAGCGAGGTGGCGTGGTAGCCCTTGGCCCAAAAGAGCTCGAGCGCCTTGCCCAGCACGTCTTGCCTGTCGTGTCGTGCCTGTCTGGCCATGCGCGTATCCGTCTCCCGTTCCCGTCTCACCCGGCCGCTCGTCGCGGCCGGATCTCGCCGGGCTTTAACAAGCGACAAGATATAACTTGAGCAATCACTCAAGTAAAGCTACCCCTGCGCATGCAAATTGAGCATTCGCTCAAGAATCAGAGGGAGAGATCCAGATGACCGAGTTCACCCGCCACACGCTCGACACCGCCCCCGAGGCAAGCCGCCCGCTGCTGGAGCAGTCGCAGAAAGCCTTCGGCCGCCTGCCCGGCCTGCACGCGGTGATGGCCGAGGCGCCGGCACTGCTCGACGGCTACAAGCAGCTGCACCGGCTGTTTGCCGAGGAAACCAGCTTCGACAAGGACGAGATCACCGTGGTCTGGCAGACGATCAACGTCGAGCACGCATGCCATTACTGCGTGCCTGCCCACACCGGCATCGCCAAGATGATGCAGGTGGATGACGCCATCACAAACGCGCTGCGCGACGAGACCCCGCTGCCCAACGCCCGGCTCGAGGCGCTGCGCGACTTCACCCTGCAGGTGGTGCGCCAGCGCGGCGCGCTCGACGAGCCGCAGGTGCAGGCCTTCCTCGACGCGGGCTACACGCAGCGGCAAATCCTCGAGGTGATCCTCGCTGTCGCACAGAAGGTCATGTCGAATTACACAAACCACCTTGCGAACACCCCGGTCGACCAGGTGATGCAGAAGTTCGCCTGGGAGAAAAAGGGCGCCGCCGCGGCCTGAGGGCCTTGCGGGCCGGGGTCAGAGGCGCCCCGGCCCGCCTGCCAGCCGCTCGAGGTGCCGCGCCTCGATCGCGCTCAGCCGGGCCGCCGCGGCGTCCGCGCAGCCCGTCCGGGCAAGCGCCCCGCGCCAGGCGCGCAGGGCCGAGCGCGGCGACCAGGGCAGTGCCGCCTGCGCCAGCCAGGCACGCAGGTCGGGCGGCAGCCGGTCGTAGGCCGACATGACATCCCCTTCGCGGCGACGGGTCGGCGCGGCCCCAAGGTTGCGCTCTCCGCCCGCCTTCATGCCGCCTGCGCCTCGCGCCACAGCGGGAAGGGATCGGCCAGCCCTTCCCAGCGGAGGGGCTCAAAGCTCTTCTCGGGCACCAGCGCCGCATCGAGCGCCGCCGTGATCTTCTCCCGGTCCACCCCAGCGCCGATGAACACCAGCTCCTGCCGCCGGTCGCCGTAGGGCTCTTGCCAGTGCTGGCCGAGATAGTCGCGGAAGGCGGCATGCCCGGGCATCCGCTCCGGCGGGACACTGGCCCACCAGCGCCCCATCGGGCGCACCGAGCTGAGCGCGCCGGCGAGCGAGAATTCCGCCAGCCAGTCGGGCCGCGTGGCGATCCAGAAATGCCCCTTGGCCCGGATCACCCCCGGCAGCGGCCCGTTCAGCACCGCGTGGATCTTCTCGGGCACGAAGGGCCGCCGCGCCCTGTAGACGAAGGAGGACACGCCGTATTCCTCGGTCTCGGGCACGTGTTCGGCGAACCCGTAGAGTTCCTTGGCCCAGAGCGGGTGCGCATGCGCCGTCTCGAAATCGAAACGCCCGGTGCCCATGATGCGGCTGGGGTCAACGCGGCCATAGTCGGCCTCGACGATCTCGGCATCGGGGTTGAGCGCGGTGATGATGAGCCGTGCCGCAGCCCGCGCATCCTCGCCCGCGGTCGCGACCTTGTTGAGCACCACCACGTCGGCGAACTCGATCTGATCGACCAGCAGATCGACAAGCCTGCGCTCGTCCGCCTCGCCGAGGCTCTCACCGCGATCGGCAAGGAAGTCGTGGCTGGAATAATCGCGCAGCAGATTGGCGGCATCGACCACCGTCACCATCGTGTCGAGCCGGGCGATGTCCGACAGGCTTTCGCCCGCCTCGTCGCGGAACTCGAAGGTGGCGGCGACGGGCAGCGGTTCGGAAATCCCGGCGCTTTCGATCAAGAGGTAATCGAAGCGCTTCTCGGCGGCCAGTCGGCGGACCTCGGTCAGCAAGTCGTCGCGCAGGGTGCAGCAGATGCAGCCATTGGTCATCTCGACCAGCGTCTCTTCGGTCTGCGACAGGTCCGCCCCGCCCTCGCGCACGAGATCGGCGTCGATGTTCACCTCGGACATGTCGTTGACGATGACCGCGACGCGGCGGCCCTCGCGGTTGTTCAGCACCTGGTTGAGCAGCGTCGTCTTGCCCGCCCCCAGAAAGCCCGAGAGCACGGTGACGGGAAGGCGCGGATCGACGGCAGGGGTGAACATGGGCGGGCGCTCCTGATTCGTTACGTTATAACATTTCGAATACCTCACCCCCGGCGCCGGTTGCAACCCTGGCCCCGGCTTGCCAATCGGCGGCACCCTGCCTAAGGCAATAAAGACGCAACGTTAAGGACCGACCATGGCACGACCCTCCGGACGACCCGGGCCCGACCTGCAGAACGTGACGACCGGGGCCATGGTGGCGATCGTTGGTGTGTTCAGCTCATTCCCGATCGTGCTGCAGGGGCTGACGGCGGTCGGCGCGAGCCCCGAGCAGGCCGGGGCCGGGCTGGCGGCGGCGGCGATCTCGATGGCGATCGCGGGCATCGTGCTGGCCTGGTGGCGCCGCGAGCCCGTCTCCTGCGCCTGGTCGACCCCTGCCGTGGCGCTGCTCGCCGTTTCGCAGCCGCTCGCGGACGGTTTCGCCGGGGCGGTGGCAGCCTTCATCGTGGCGGGCGGGCTGATCACGCTGGCCGGGCTCTGGCCGGCGCTGGCGCGGCTGGTGACCTCGGTGCCGACGGCGCTGGCGCAGGCGATGCTCGCGGGCGTGCTGGCAGGGCTCTGCATGGCACCTTTCCGCGGGCTTGCCGAAGCGCCCGAGGTGGCGCTGCCAATCCTGCTGAGCTGGTTCGTCGTCGGGCGGGTAAAGCGCATCCTCGCAGTGCCCGCCGCGGTATTGGCGGCGTTTGGGGTGACGCTCTGGGCGCATGACTTCTCGTTGCCGATGACCGGAGGCTGGATGAGCCACCCGGTGTGGGTCGCCCCTGCCTTCTCGCTTGAGGCCGTCTTGAGCCTCGGCGTCCCGCTCTTTGTCGTTACCATGGCAACCCAGAACATCCCTGCCGTCGCGGTGCTGCGCAGCTTCGGCTACACGCCGCCCCCGGGCCCCCTGCTGGCGGGGGTCGGCGGGATCTCGCTGCTGACCGCGCCCTTCGGCAACCCGGCGACCTGCCTCGCCGCGATCACTGCCAGCATGTGCGCCAATGCCGACAGCCATCCCGATCCCTCCCGGCGCTATTGGTCGGCGGTGATGGCCGGGGTTTTCTACAGCCTTTTCGGGTTTTTCGCCGTGGCGGTGACCGCCGTCGCCGCGCTTGCCCCGCCAATGACGCTACAGGTGCTCGCGGGCGTGGCGCTGTTGCCGGTGTTTGCGAGTTCGGCAAGCGGCGCGCTGCAGGCCGAGCAGAGCCGCGAGGGCGCCGCGGTGACCTTCCTCGTAACCGCCTCGGGCATCACCCTCTGGGGGCTGGGCGCGGCGGTCTGGGGGCTGGTGCTGGGCGGTATCGTGCTTGCGGTACGGCATCGGAAAAGCTGAACATTCGCTGCGGGTTATCGCCTCGGTTGCAAAATGCGCGCCGCCCCTTTCAATGCCGCGGAAAGTGCTTAGCTCGAGTCGCTGTCGGGGCACCGTGAGGCCGCGATCCCGCCCCCAGCATTGTTCGGGGTCACGGGGAAAGTCATTTGTTTCGGGCTATTCTTCCCGATTTCATGACGCAACCGGGAGACGCGCTTCGGCGTGCTCCCGGTCTTTAACCCGGTCTTTACTTGCCGCCCCCTGCGCCTTACCCAATTGTTAACCAATGCGGTTCAGCGAAAAGGGAAAGGGGCGCGTCACGATGAAAACCCATGAGTACAAGGTGATCCCCGCCCCAACCAAGGGAGAGAAGGCCAAGGCCGCCAAGGGCCCCGAGGGCCGCTTCGCCGTGTCCATGTCGCGGCTGCTCAACGAGATGGCCGAGCAGGGTTGGGAGTACATCCGCGCCGACATCCTTCCCAGCGAAGAGCGCAGCGGGCTGACCTCGACCCAGACGGTCTGGCGCACGCTGCTGGTCTTCCGCCGCCCGGTGCCGCAGGCTGCGGCGGTCACGCCCTTCCGGCACGAGCCGGTGGTCGCCGCGGTCGCGCCGCCGCCGGCCGGGCCCCTGCCCGCCGGGCCCGAGGTGACGGCCCCCGAGCCGGTTGCGCCCGAGCCCCTCGCCGAGGAGGACGCTTCAGACAGCCCCGCGAAGAGCGACGCCGACAAGGTGAGCTGACACGACCCGGCCGGTCGCGCCGCGCGCGGCTCAGCCCTGCAGGTCCAGCGACAGCGCGTGGATCGCGCCCACGAGGTCGCTTCCCAGCGCCGCATGTACGGCGCGGTGTCTCTGGATGCGGCTCATATCGGCCAGTTCCGCCGCGCGCATGCGCACGTGAAAATGGCTCTCGCCGCCCTCCTGGTAGCCGGCGTGGCCCACATGCTTTTGACTTTCGTCGAGAACCTCCAGTTCCGATGGGTCAAAGGCCGCTCGCAGCCGGGTTTCGATCTCGTTCGCTCGCGACATTTTTGGCTCCTGCCTCTTCAAACTCGGTCAGGATTGTCTAAACTCCCTCGTCCGAGTCGAAAAGGTGAGACCATGAGCAGACCCGACCCCTTCGGTTTCGACATGTCGATTAAGTCGGCTAAGAAAAAGAATCCGCGTGGCCGGCGCGGCATGACCGGCGAACAGGAGACCTCCACCCGCGTGTGCGAGCACGACGGCTGCCAGGAGCCGGGCAAGTTCCGGGCGCCCAAGGCGCCGGACGTGCTCGATGAATTCAAGTGGTTCTGCAAGGATCACGTGCGCGAGTACAACAACCAGTGGAACTTCTTCCACGGCAAGACCGAGGCCGAGATGAACGCTCAGGCCACGTCGGACAAGGTGTGGGAGCGCAAGACCAAGGACTACCGCGACCCCGAGCAGCGGGCCTGGGCCCGCCTCGGCATCGAGGACGCGCATCAGGTGCTGGGCGACAATGCCACGCGCAACCCGGGCCGCAAGGCGCCGGGCGGCGGCCGGCGACTGCCGCCGACCGAGAAGCGCGCGCTCGAGATCCTCGAGGTCGAGAGCGCCGAGACCAAGGCCGACGTGCGCAAGGCGTACAAGAAGCTGATCAAGGTGCTGCACCCGGACATGAACGGCGGCGACCGCTCTCAGGAAGAGCAGTTGCAGGAAGTGGTCTGGGCCTGGGACCAGATCAAGGACAGCCGGAACTTCAAGTGATGTACGGGCCCCGCGGGGCCCGTTTTCGCGAGGGCTGCCCTGCAAGGTCGCGGACCCTGCGCTGCGCCGCTGATGGCGCTCCGGAGGAGCCCTCAAAGGCCGCCCCCAGATGCACAACCCAAAGGCACAACCTATTGGTGTGAATTTCTCGACACATGACCCAAGGTTGTGCTAGCCTCCTCGTGTCGGACGCTTTTTCGCGGCCGATTGAAGGCGACGCGAGCTCCCTGTCGTGTCCACTCACGGACCAAGTCGGCCTGCACACCGCTCCCCCTGGTTGTGCAGGCCCCTTGGGACGCGAGTCCCCGCAGCCTCCGCACCCGACCCGACCGGCGCACCCGGCCGGGTCGGGATCCTTCACGGAAACGCCGCCTGTTCGCCGTGTCTAGCCCTGCCCTTCCGCTGGCTTGCCTGGGGCTGTCTTGCCCGGCACGAAATGCAGCGCGATGCCGTTGATGCAGTGCCGCTTGCCCGTGGGCGGCGGACCATCGTCGAAGACATGCCCCATGTGCGAGCCGCAGCGGCGGCAATGGCACTCGGTACGGGTCATGAAGAACGAGCGGTCGGCCCTCAGCCCCACCGCGTCCGGCAGCGCCTCGTAGAAAGAGGGCCAGCCGGTGCCGCTGTCGAATTTCGCCTCCGAGCTGTAGAGCGGCAGATCGCAGCCCTTGCAGTGAAACAGCCCGGCGCGCTTTTCCTTGTCGAGCGGCGAGCTGAAAGCGCGCTCGGTGCCCGCCTCGCGCAGCACCTTGTACTCGGCGCGTGTCAGGCGGCTGCGCCATTCCTCGGGGCTACGGGTGATCTCGAAACGCGCTTCGGCGCGGGCCCGCCCGCGCCATGCCAACGTCGCCGCGAGACCCGCGAGGACTCCTCTGCGTCTCATGGTCTCCTCTCCTCTTCCTCCATCTCCAGAGATGCGCCTCCGACCCGACCGCGGTCAAGCCGCGGGCTGTCACACCGCCGTGACACCGCGCTCACCGGGGCGAGAGCTGCCCCAGCGCGATGACCGGCCCGGTGGGACGCCCCGTGGCAGACCCCCCCGGGGGCTCCTCGGAGAGCGCAATCGTGGCCCCGGGGAGCTGACTCCGAAGCGTCGGCGCCACCGAAAGCGACGTCACCGCCTCGGCCCCGAGCACCCCCAGAGAGACCGGCGCGCCTGCGCTGTCCGACAGAAGCCACAGTTCCAACGCCCGGTCCAATGGAGCCTCGCCGGTCTCGCGTGTCACCCTCAGGCTCTGGTCCCGAGGCGCGTAGTCGGCCCGCAACGCAATCCCCTGCGCCTCCGCGACCAGCCGGGCCTGCAGCTCGGGCCCGGCGCTGCCCGGCGTCAATACGCCCGAAACCAGCGCTGCCCAGGCGATCCCCGCCGCCGCCACGGCCCCGAGAAGGTAGGGCAGCACCTGCCGCCAGGGCGCCACCCGGGGCGGACCATGGGTCCGCGCTTCGATCTGCGGCCAGAGGTGTTCAGGCGGCGTGACCTCGGCGATATCGGCGGTGAGCGCGGCGAAGCAGGCCTGCCAACTGGCGACCTCCCGGCGGAGCCCGGCGTCGCGCGCCAGCAGTGCCTCGAAATCCCGAAGCTCGGGCTCGGGCAGCAGACCCAGCACGTATTCCGCCGCACTCGCCTCCACGCCCTCGGGCGGGTCCGGCTGCGGCGGGCCGCTCATCGGCTCAGGCAATCCCGCAGGGCCATCAGACTGCGCCGCAGCCAGGTCCTGACGGTGTTGAGCTTGACCCCGGAGGCCTCGGACAGCTCGGCATAGGTGGCCCCCTCGAGATAAGCGCGGCGGACCATCTCGGCGCGATCGGGCGGCAGCTCCTCCATGCAGAGCGCCAGCGCCGCCGCCTCGGCCCGCGCCTCGGCCTGCTCGGCGGGGCCCGGCTCCGGATTGGCAAGCCGCTCGTCAAGCTCGATCGGCTGCACCGCCCGCCCAACGTCGCTGCGGCGGCGGCGGTCGACGGCGGCGTTGCGCGCCATCGTGATCAGCCAGGTCATCGGCGAATAGCCGTTCACCCGGTAGCTGCCGGCATTATTCCAGAGCTTCACGTAGGTGTCCTGCAGCGCCTCCTCGGCCTGGGGCCGATCCTGCAGCACCCGCAGGCAGACGCCGAAGAGCTTCGCCGAGGTGCGCTCGTAGAGCCGCGCAAAGGCGGCACGGTCGGCCATGGCGACGCGCGCGATCAGATCCTCGAGATCGGAATGGGGGGAACTCGCCACGTACCGCGCCTGCCTTTTTTCCGTACTGTTCATAGAGTAGTGCCCGAGGTGGCGGCGGCGCAAACACAAACCGTGGCAATTTCACCTTCGCCCGCGCGGCGCCCGCGACGCCCTGCGGGGCCCGCGACAAAGCCCGCCGCCGCCCCCTTGCCCTTGCCCGCGATATGGGGCACGACGGTCCACGAGAATTTCTAACGACCGGACAGGGGCACGACCATGGCGGATGGCACGATCGACATCAATGCGAAACCCACCGAGGAAATCTCGGTCCGCGAGGTGTTCGGCATCGACACGGACATGGTGGTGCACGGCTTCCCCGACCGCACCGACCGCGTGCCGGATCTCGACAGCACCTACAAGTTCGACCCCGACACCACGCTGGCGATCCTCGCGGGCTTCCGCAACAACCGCCGGGTGATGATCCAGGGCTACCACGGCACCGGCAAGTCGACCCACATCGAGCAGGTCGCCTCGCGCCTCAACTGGCCCTGCGTGCGCGTCAACCTCGACAGCCACATCTCCCGGATCGACCTGATCGGCAAGGACGCCATCAAGCTGGTGGACGGCAAGCAAGTCACCCAGTTCCAGGAAGGCATCCTGCCCTGGGCGCTGCGCAACCCCACCGCCATCGTCTTCGACGAGTACGACGCGGGCCGCGCCGACGTGATGTTCGTGATCCAGCGCGTTCTGGAGACCGACGGCAAGCTGACCCTGCTCGACCAGAACCAGGTGATCACGCCGCACAAGTACTTCCGCATCTTCGCCACGGCGAACACCGTCGGCCTCGGCGACACCACGGGTCTCTATCATGGCACCCAGCAGATCAACCAAGGCCAGATGGACCGCTGGAGCCTGGTCGCGACGCTGAACTACCTCAGCATCGATGCCGAGGTGAACATCGTCCTGTCGAAGGCGCCGCATTACAACAACGAGAAGGGCCGCAAGACCATCCGCCAGATGGTCACCGTCGCGGACTTCACCCGCCGCGCCTTCATGAACGGTGAGCTCTCGACCGTGATGTCGCCCCGGACGGTGATCGCCTGGGCCGCCAACGCCGAGATCTTCCGCAATGTGGGCTATGCCTTCCGCCTGTCGTTCCTCAACAAGTGCGACGAGCTCGAGCGGCAGACCGTGGCCGAGTTCTACCAGCGTTGCTTCGACGAGGAACTGCCGGAAAGCGCCGCCTCGCTGTCGCTGGCCTGATCAAGCGCAGGAAGATCGACCGGGATGGGCCGCAGCCTGGCGCGGCACCATCGGCACGCCAGAGGGGCTCCGCGCCCGTCGACAGCGCCGCCGCCCCCGGGGTATCTACGAATAAATGACCAAGGGGGCGCGGTCCGCTACGGGCCGCGCCCCCTTGGGGTAGAGGGGTGGGGTAATAGGTTTCGGGAGGACCAAGTATGGCTAAGTCCCTGCATATCGGGCTGATCGGCGGCATCGGGGTCGCGGCGACGCTGGTCTACTACCAGCGGCTCTGCGCCGCCGTGAGCGCATTTGGCGCGCCGCTCGAGCTGACGATCGTACAGGCGGACGTGCAGGAGCTGATCCGCAACAACCTCGCCGACAATCGCGAGGCGCAGGCCGAGGTCTACGCCCGGCTGATCGACCGGCTGGCGGCGGCGGGCTGCGACTGCGCCGCGATTACCTCGCTCGGCGGGCATTTCTGTTTCGACGAGACCGAGGCGCGCGCCGCACTGCCGCTGGTCTCCGCAGTGGCCCCCCTCGATGGGTTTTTCGCCGCGGAGCGGCTGCGCCGCGTCGGCCTGCTCGGCACCCGCGTGGTGATGCGCACGCGTCTCTACGGCCAGCTCGCGCGCACCGAAGCGGTGGCGCTCGATGCCGAGACCGAGGCCCTGGGCCAGCGTTACCAGGAGATGGCGGTGGCCGGAACCTGCTCGGAGGCGGACCGCGCGGCCTTCTTCGATGCGGGGCGGAGAATGGTCGAGGATATGGGCGCCGAGGCCATCGTGCTTGCTGGCACCGATCTCAACCTCGCCTTCGACGGCGCCCATGATCCCGGCTACCGGGTGATCGACGCGCTCGACGTGCATGTCGATCTGCTGGCGCGGCTTGCCACCGGGAGGGCCTCGCTGTGACCCCGCTGATCACTGCCCTGATCCTCGCCACCGGCAGCGCGGCTTGCCACCGGGAGGGCCTCGCTGTGACCCCGCTGATCACTGCCCTGATCCTCGCCACCGGCAGCGCGGCAGCCGACGGCGAAGCCGCCGCCGATTGCGCCGCACTCTGGCAGGGCGTCGCGCTCGAGGCCGCGGACAACCCCAGCCTCGGGGGCTCGCCGGACAGCGCCAGCCTGCTCGCCAGGCAGTTCAGCCTGGGCGCCGCCGCCGCGGGCCTCACCGGCCAGCCGCTGCGCAGCGCGATCCTGGAGGCCCTGCCCGATTACCGGCTGCTCTATCGTGGCGTCATCGCCGAGGATGAGCAGAGCCGCGCACTCTTCGAGCGCCGCGCCGCGGAATGCGCGAGCCTGCTGCGCGGAAGCTGACCCCGGCTGCCGCGGCGGCGGCGCGCAAGACTCTCGGTCCGGCACGCGCATCCCCTCTTGCCAATTCCCCGCCACGGCGCGAAACCTGTGGCCATGGCACGCGACACCGACAACCCCGCAGATCCGTTCAAGAAGGCTTTGGCCGAGGCCACCAAGGTCATGGCCGACGACTCCGAGCTCACGGTCAACTATTCCGTCGACCCCTCCGGCGTCTCCGGTGACATCATGCGCCTGCCGCAAGTGTCGCGCCGCATGACCCGCGACGAGGTGCTGCTGGCCCGCGGCACCGCCGACGCGCTGGCGCTCTACCGCCGCTACCACGACGGCGCCACCCACGCCCGCTATGCGCCGCAAGGCGAGATGGCGCGCGAACTCTACGAAGCCATGGAAACCGCCCGCTGCGAGGCGATGGGCGCGCGCGACATGCCCGGCACCGCCGGCAACATCGACGCCAAGATCGGCCACGAGGCGGCGCGCCGTGGTTATGGCCAGATCACCCAGGCCTCCGAGGCGCCGCTGCCGGTGGCCGCGGGCTACATGATCCGCCACCTCGCCACCGGGCGCGACCTGCCCAAGGACGCCGCCCACGTGATGGAACTCTGGCGCGGCTTCATCGAGGAGCAGGCCGGCGGCACGCTTGAGGATCTGCAGACGAAGCTGGCGGACCAGTCGGCCTTTGCCCGTTTCGCGCGGCAGATCATCACCGACCTCGGCTATGGCGACCAGCTGGGCGAGGATCCCGACCAGCTCGATGACGAGGCGCAGGACGAGGCAGAGCCCGGCACCGAGGACGAGCAGGAGCCCGATTCGACCGGCCAGGACGACCAGGACCAGGACGAGGCCGAAGCCTCGCCCGAACAGTCGCAGGAGCAGACCCAGGACCAGAGCCAGGCGCAGGTCTCGGCCGACGACATGGCCGACCAGGAGATGGGCGAGGAGGCCGAGCTGCCCGAGGGCGACGCGCCGATGGACCCGCCGCCCCCCGCCCCCGTCTCCGAGGCCGACCCAGGCTACAAGGTCTACGATTCCACCCACGACGAGGAAATCCTCGCCGAGGAGCTGGCCGAGCCGCAGGAGCTGGAGCGCCTGCGCGCCTATCTCGACCAGCAGCTCGAGCCGCTGAAGGGCGCGGTCTCGCGGCTTGCCAACAAGCTGCAGCGCCGCCTGCAGGCGCAGCAGAACCGCAGCTGGGAGTTCGACAAGGAAGAGGGCGTGCTGGATGCCGGCCGCCTCGCCCGGGTCGTCGCCAACCCCACCACGCCGCTCTCGTTCAAGGTCGAGAAGGACACCGAGTTCCGCGACACTGTGGTGACGCTGCTGATCGACAATTCGGGCTCGATGCGCGGCCGGCCGATCTCGATCGCGGCGATCTGCGCCGACGTGCTGGCCCGCACGTTGGAACGCTGCTCGGTGAAGGTCGAGATCCTCGGCTTCACCACCCGCGCCTGGAAGGGCGGGCTTGCGCGCGAGAAGTGGCTGGCCGAGGGCCGCGAGCAGCAGCCGGGGCGCCTCAACGATCTGCGCCACATCATCTACAAGAGCGCCGACTCGCCTTGGCGCCGGGTGCGCGACAACCTCGGCTTGATGATGAAAGAGGGCCTGCTGAAAGAGAACATCGACGGCGAGGCGCTGGAGTGGACGCACCGCCGCATGGCGCACCGCCCCGAGGCCCGCAAGATCCTCATGGTGATCTCCGACGGCGCGCCGGTGGACGATTCCACGCTCTCGGTGAACCCGGCCAACTACCTCGAGAAGCACCTGCGCGACGTCATCGCCATGGTCGAGCGCAAGAAGCAGGTCGAGCTGCTGGCGATCGGCATCGGCCACGACGTGACCCGCTACTACGAGCGCGCGGTGACGATCACCGACGTCGAGCAGCTGGCGGGCGCAATGACCGAGCAACTCGCAGCGCTTTTCGACTCCGACCCGCGGGCACGCGCCCGGGTCATGGGTATCCGCCGCAGCGGTTAAGACCACGGGGCCGAGGGCCAGCCCCTCGGGCTCCCCGGGTTGCTCCGGCCTGGAAGGAAGGCGCAGGTTGGCCTCGCTTCTTCCACGGGCAAACTTCCAGGGGCAAACACCCCGGGGCGCAGTGCCGCGACGCGGCAAGCGGGGCAACGCCCCTGCCCCCTTCGACACGATTTCAGGAGACCTCCGCATGTTCCAGACATTCGAGCAGAGCGCTTCCCCCGAACAGGGCCCGCCGCGGCTCGCGGCGCTGCGCGCCGAGCTTGCCGCCGAGGGGCTCGACGGCTTTGTCGTGCCGCGCGCCGACGCGCACCAGGGCGAATACGTCGCGCCGCATGACGACCGGCTGGCCTGGCTCACCGGCTTCACCGGCTCGGCGGGCTATTGCGTGGCGCTGATGGACAAGGCCGGGGTTTTCGTCGACGGGCGCTACCGCGTGCAGGTCAAGTCGCAGGTGGCCAAGGAGTTCACACCGGTGGACTGGCCCGAAGTCGGGCTTGCCGAGTGGATCGCCGAGGCGCTGCCCGACGGCGGCACCGTGGGGCTCGACCCCTGGCTCTTCTCGGTCGAGCAGATGCGCGGCCTCGAGCGCGGGCTCGGCGCGGTGGCGCTGCGGCTCTGCGATAACCTCGTGGACCGCGTTTGGGACGATCAGCCCGCCCCGCCGATGGGCGCGGTCTTTGCCCAGCCGGTGGAGCTCGCCGGCGAGGCGCATGGCGACAAGATCGCCCGGCTCGCGAAGGGGCTCGGCGCGGCGGATGCCTGCGTGATCACCCTGCCCGACAGCCTTGCCTGGCTGCTCAACATCCGCGGCTCGGACGTGGCGCGCAACCCGGTGCCGCACGGCTTTGCAATCCTGCACGGGACGGGCCGGGTATCGCTTTTCATGGCGGCGCAGAAGCTCGAAGGGCTGGGCGATCATCTCGGCCCGCAGGTTGAGGTGAAGACACCCGAGGACTTCGTGCCCGCGCTGGAAGCCCTGGGTGGCACGGTGCAGATTGATCCCGCGACCTGCCCGGTCGCGGTGCAGACCGCGCTCAGGGGCTGCGAGATCGTCGAGGCGACCGATCCCTGCCTGCTGCCCAAGGCCCGCAAGAATGCCGCCGAGCTTGCCGGCGCACGCGAGGCGCATCTGCGCGACGGCGCCGCCATGGTCCGTTTCCTGCATTGGCTCGACAGCCAGACGCCGGGCACCTTTACCGAGATCGACGCCGTGGTCGCCCTCGAAGAGGAGCGCCGCGCCACCAACGCGCTGCGCGACATTTCCTTCGAGACCATCTCGGGCGCCGGGCCGAACGGCGCCATCGTGCACTACCGGGTGACCGAGGCGACAAACCGCACAACCCAGCCGAACGAGCTGCTGCTGATCGACAGCGGCGGGCAATATGTCGACGGCACCACCGACATCACCCGCACCATGGTGCTGGGCGAGGCCGGCTCCGAGGAGAAGGACGCCTTTACCCGCGTGCTGAAGGGGATGATCGCGCTGTCGCGGCTGCGTTTTCCGGCGGGGCTTGCCGGACGCGACATCGACGTGCTCGCGCGTGCCGCGCTCTGGGAGGCGGGGCTCGACTATGGGCACGGCACCGGCCACGGCGTCGGCGCCTACCTGTCGGTGCACGAGGGGCCGCAGCGCATCGCCCGTACCGGCACCGTCCCGCTCGAGGCCGGGATGATCCTGTCGAACGAGCCGGGCTTCTATCGCGAGGGGTCTTATGGTATCCGCATCGAGAACCTCATCGCGGTGGAACCCGCGCCCCCCCTTCCCGGCCAGACCGTAGCCAAGATGCTGCGTTTCGAAACACTGACCTGGGTGCCGATCGACCGGCGCCTGATCGAGACGGGGCTGCTGACCGCTGCGGAACGTGACTGGCTGAACGCCTACCACGAAGGGGTTTTCGAACGCATCGCTCCGCTTGTCACGGGCGCCGTGCGGGACTGGCTCGAGACGGCCTGCGCGCCGCTTTGACACAGGACTGTCGCAAAGGCGTTGATATATGATGGGCGGATAAGGGGAGAGACATGATGTTGAAACAGATTGCCGTCCGCCCGGCTTCGGGCACTTGGGTCATCCGCGCCGGTGGCGCCGTGCTTGGCGAAAGCAGCCGCGCCCTCGAGTTGACCGAAGGCGACAAGCCTCTGACCATCTTCTTCCCGCGCGAGGACGTGGCCATGGCCTTCCTTGAGCCGAGCGCCTACCGCAGCACCAGCGCGGCGCTTGGCGACGCCGAGCATTACCATATCGCCTCGAAGAGCCGCACCTACGCCAACGCGGTGTTTTCGTACCTCGACCCCAAGCCGGACGCCGCAGGGATCAAGGGCTACCTGGCCTTCGACATGCAAGATGGCGTGGCTGTCGAACAGGTCTGAGCCGGAAACCCGCGCAGACACAAAGGCCGGCCCGAGAGGCCGGCCTTTTGCTTTCCAGATACGGGACCGCGCTTCAGCCCTTGCGCAGGTTGTCTCGCAGACGGCTGACCTGATCGCGCAGGGCCAGCAGGTCGTCGACGCTCATGCCGCTCTGCTCGGCGATGCAGCTCGCGATATGCGCGGTGCGGCCCCGGAGCGCCTGCCCTGCCTCGGTGAGCGCGATGCGCACCTGCCGCTCGTCCTCGGCATCGCGTCGGCGGGTCAGCAGGCCCGTGGTCTCGAGACGCTTCAACAGCGGCGTCAGCGTGCTCGACTCGAGCTGCAGCTGGCGCGAGAGCGTGCCCACGGTCGGCGCATCGGTGGCGGACCAGAGCGCGCTCATCACGAGGTATTGGGGATAGGTCAGCCCAAGAGCCTCGAGATGCGGGCGATAGGCTTGCGTCATCGCGTGCACTGCCGAGTAGAGCGAAAAGCAGACCATGTCCTGCGGCGAGAGCGCGGAGGTCTGCGGATCGCGCTGGCTTTCGGACTGCGGTTCGATGGGTTGGGCTGCGTCGGTCATCTGCCCCATATAAATCGCGCACGATCCATTCTCAAGCGATTGACTTCTCCTAGGTGCCGCATATCTATCGTGCACGATATAATCGACAACAAAGGAGTCACCCATGCCCCAGACCGATCTCGACGTGAAATACTGGACCGAAGCGCAGGCTTCCGGAAGCGGTCGCGATGGTGTGACCAAGCTCGCCTCGGGCATGCTCACGGTCACGATGAACAGCCCCAAGGAACTGGGCGGCTCGGGCAAGGGACACAACCCAGAAGAGCTCTTCGCCATGGGCTATGCCGCCTGCTTCCTCAGCGCCATGCGCTTCGTCGCGCAGGCCGAGAAACTGGGCAACGTCCCCGCCGATACCACGGTCGATGCGCATGTGGGGATCGGCGCCCTGCCCGCGGGCGGCTTTGGTCTCACCGTGAAGCTGGTCGCGAAGATGCCGGGGCTGGAAAGGGATGTGGCCGAGAGCATCCTCAAGCGCGCGCATGAGGTCTGCCCCTATTCGAACGCCACGCGCGGCAACATCGAGGTTGACCTCGAGCTGGCCTAGAGAAGCGGCTCCCCGGACAGCCGGCCCGAAGCGCATTGCTCCGGGCCGGCCTTTCAGCTGTGCTCTTCCTCCGCCGTCGCCGCCAGGGCGCGATTGTAGGCCTTGAGCGCATCGACGTGGAACAGCGCGCCCTGCAGCACCGGCGCCTCGTCGGGACCGCTGCGGGTCACCACCGGCAGGTAGGCCACGCCCGACTTGTCAAAGAGCGGTAGCGCTGCCTCCAGCGTCGCCTGCGCGGTCACGTAGAGTCCCTGCTCGATCATCCGCAGGCAGGCTTCCTCGTCCGCAGCCCCCTCGTCCGTGGGCTTGCGCATGACCCCCTGCACCCGGAACATCGCCAAGAGGTAGGCTTGCGGCCCGGCCGCAAGCTGGACGTTGCGCCGCGCCAGCTGCGACAGGAAGAAGCTGCGGTCGACGAGCCGAGAGGCCACCGCGGTGGACATCGAGACCGAGACCATCACCGCGAGCCCGGTCTGCCAGTCGCCGGTGAGTTCGAAGACGATGAGCGTGGTCGAGATCGGCGCGCCGAGCACCGCCGCCGCCACCGCGCCCATGCCCGCCAGCGCGTAGAGAGTGAACACCGAGCTCTGCTCGGGAAAGAGCCCGGTGGCGATATGGCCAAAGGTGAGCCCGGTCAGCGCGCCCACCATCAACGAAGGTGAAAACACCCCGCCGCCCATGCGCCCGGCCATGGTGATCGACACCGCCGCCACCTTCACCGCCGCGAAGACGAAGGCCTGACTTAGCGTCAGCTGCCCCGACAGCGCACGCGACGTCGTTTCATAGCCGACGCCGATGATATGCGGGAAGGCGATGGCGATGGCCCCGAGCAGCAGGCCCGCGACTGCCGGACGCAGCCAATGCGGCAGGCCGAGACGCTTCTGGATCGCCGTGCCCAGCCCGTCGGACCAGAACAGCGCCTTGATCATCAGCACCGCCACCAGCCCGCAGACCAGCCCCATGAGGAAAAACGCCGGCAGCTCGAGGTAGAACTCCACCGTGGTCGTGCCGGGCAGAACGAACTCGGTCACATCGCCGAAGTAGAGCCGGTTGATCACCGTGCCCGCGGCGCTGGCGACGACGATCGGGGCAAAGGCGTGCAGGGCGAAGTGGCGAAGGATCACCTCGAGTCCGAAGAGCGCCCCTGCGATAGGCGCGTTGAAGCTCGCCGAGACCGCCGCCGCCACGGCGCAGCCCAGCAGGTCGCGCCCGGTGATGCCGTCGACGCGCAAGAGGTTCGACACCGACGAGGCGATCATCGCCGCGATATGAACGACCGGACCCTCTCGGCCGGTGGAGCCGCCGGTCGAGAGCGTGATCCACGAGCAGAGCGCCGAGGCAATGCCCGCCTTCTTCTCGACTCGCCCATCGTTCAGCGCCGCGCCCTCGATCACGTCCGACACGCTGCGCACCCGCCCGTCGGGGGTGAACTTCTGCAAGATGAGTCCGACCGTCGCGCCGCCCGCCACCGGGATCAGCAGCACGTAGACCCAAGGCAGCGTCTCGGCGAAGCTGGCCAGCAGGTTCACGTCCTCGGTGCCGTAGACGAAGGCCTGCAGCCTTTGGATGGCCAGCCGGAAGAGCAGCGCGGCAAGGCCCGCGGCGGCCCCCACCAGAAGCGCGATCACCCAGAAGGTGACCTGCCCCGGCCCCTTGTGGCGCAGCGTGTCCCAGCCCCGGCTGCAAAGCGCGCGTGTCTCGCGCCACTGATCGGCAATCTGCTGCGGCATTCCTCGGTCCCATGGCTTTCGCAGGGCGCGCGCGGCGGCTAAGGTCGCCCCGATTTTCCACGGAGGTTTCTCAATGCCCGTCGCCGAAGCCCTGGAGGCTCTTGATGCCTTCCTAGGCGAACGATTCACCCGCTCCAAGTCCGAACTGGAGCAGCATGGCCGTTCCGAGTCCTATTTCCCCCTCACCCCGCCCGATGGTGTCGCCTACCCCGAAACCCCCGAGGAGGTGCAGCGCATCGTGCAGATCTGCGCCGAGCACGCCTGCCCGGTGATCGGCTGGGGTGCCGGCAGCTCGCTCGAGGGCCACGGCCAGGCGGTGAAAGGCGGCGTGGTTGTCGATTTCACCCGCATGAACAAGGTGCTGGAAATTCGCCCCGCCGACATGGACGTGACCATCCAGCCCGGCGTCACCCGCGAGGCGCTGAACGAGGAGCTGCGCGCCACGGGCCTCTTCTTCCCGGTCGATCCCGGCGCCAATGCGACGCTCGGCGGCATGGCGATGACCCGCGCCTCGGGCACCACCACGGTGCGCTACGGCTCCATGCGCGACAACGTTCTGGGTCTGAAGGCGGTGCTCGCCGACGGGCGCACCATCGAGACCGGCACCCGCGCCCGCAAGTCGGCGGCGGGCTATGACCTCACCGCGCTCTTCGTCGGCTCCGAGGGCACGCTCGGCCTCGTCACCGAGCTGACGCTGCGGCTGCACGGCATCCCCGAGGCGGTCTCGGCGGGCATCTGCGCCTTCCCCGACATGGGCAGCGCGGTCACCGCGGTGATGGAGACGATCCAGATGGGCATCCCCATGGCGCGGATAGAATTTGTCGACGCCGCCACCGCCTGTGCCTTTTCCAGCTATTCGGGCATGGCCATGGCCGAGAGCCCGCACCTGCTTGTGGAGTTCAACGGCTCGCCCGAGAGCGTCAAGCAGGACGCCGAGCGCTTCGCCGAGATCGTCGCCGACAACGGCGGCAGCCCCTTCGAGTGGTCCGCCCGCGAAGAGGAGCGGCGCGCGCTCTGGGCGCTGCGCCACAACGGCTATTACGCCATCCTCGCCTCGCGCAAGGGCGCGCGGGCCGTGGTCACCGACATCTGCGTGCCGATCTCGCGCCTCGCCGAGGCGGTGGAGGAGACGCAGGCCGACATCGCGCAAAGCGGCATCCCCGGCCCGATCCTCGGCCACGTCGGCGACGGCAACTTCCACGCCATCCTTCTGGTCGACCCCGACACGCCCGAGGAGCTCACCGAGGCCAAGCGCCTGTCGCACCGCATGGCAGAGCGTGCCCTGCGCATGGGCGGCACCTGCACCGGCGAGCACGGTGTGGGCCACGGCAAGCTGGCCTACATGCAAGAGGAGCACGGGGACGGCTGGCACGTGATGGGCGAGATCAAGCGCGCGCTCGATCCGCAGAACATCATGAACCCCGGAAAGCTGGTGCCTCAGAACTGAAATGCGAAAGGCCGGCTCCCCATGGACCCGGCCTTTTCGCTGCAGATGGGAGCGTTCAGCCGCGCCAGAACCGCACGGTGAACAGCACGAAGACCGCCATGATCTCGAGCCGACCGACCAGCATGGCGAAGGACAGCAGCCATTTCGCGGTGTCGTTGAGCGTCGCGAAGTTGCCCGCCGGGCCGATGATCTCGCCCAGCCCCGGCCCGACATTGGCCAGCGCCGTCGCCGCGCCCGAGACCGAGGTGACGAAGTCGAGCCCGGTGAAACCGAGCGCCACCGACAGCACCCCGAGCGAGACCACGAAGAAGACGAAATAGGCCATCACCGAGCTCAGCACGTCATCGGCCACCGGGCGGCCGTCGAAGCGTGGGGTGAAGACGCCATGCGGCGCGCGGATGCGTTTGAGCTGCACCCGGATCGAGGCAAAGAGCAGCTGGTAGCGGAAGATCTTCACCGAGCAGGCGGTCGATCCGGCGCAGCCGCCGATAAGGCCGATGAAGAAGAACAGGGTGATCAGGAATGGCCCCCAGCCCATGTAGTCCACCGAGGCATAGCCCGTGCCCGAGATGATCGAGCTGATGTTGAACAGCGACTCGCGGATCGCCTGCTCTGGGTGGTGCGGGAAGAGCGCGACAAGCGTGACGCTCATCACCGCCACCAGCGCGAGGATGGTTCCGAAGAAGGCGCGCACCTGGCTGTCGCGCCACAGCGCCGTGTGGTGACCGTTCAGCATCTGCACGTAGCGCACGAAGGGCAGCGCGGCGGCGAGCATGAAGAAGGCGGCGACATATTCCGCCGGCCCCTGGAAACCGCCGAAAGAGGAATCGTAGTTGGCGAACCCCCCGGTCGAGAGCGTGGTCAGCGCATGCACCGTGGCGTCGAAGGCATCCATCCCGCAGAACATGTAGGCGGCGGCACAGGCCAGCGTCATTCCAACGTAGATGGTGGAGATGGACGAGGCGATCTCGGTGGCGCGGGGCAGAATCTTGCCCATGGTCTCAAAGGCCTCGGACCGGAAGATCTGCATGCCGCCCACCCGCAGCTCCGGCAGGAAGACCATGGCGACAACGATGATCCCGATGCCCCCCAGCCATTGCAGGATTCCGCGCCACAGCAGGATTCCCTTGGGCAGCGCGTCGAGCCCGGTGAAGACCGTCGATCCAGTGGTGGTGATCCCCGACATGGCCTCGAAGAAGGCATCGACGATGCGCGCCTCGGTCGCCCCCAGCATGAAGGGAATGCCCCCGAAGAGCGGCAGCACCACCCAGGCCCCGACGGTCAGCAGGAAGGTCTGCTGCAGGGTCAGCCCCTGCCGCCCGGCATTAGCGCAGGCAAGGCTCACCAGCCCGCCGCAAAGCATGGTAATCAGCGCGCTTTCGAGAAAGACGGGCCAATGTTCGCGCCCCTCGACAACATCGACGAGGAACGGAACCAGCATGCAGCCGCCGAGCGTCGTGACGAGCAGACCGAGAACGTAGGCAACGGGGCGGACATCGAACATGCGCGAGCCTTCGCCCGGCCATGCGTGCCTGTCAAGCGCCGCGCTACGGCAGCCGGTCAGTCACCGAAAAGGTCGCGAAAGACGTGCGGCAGGATTTGCTCGCGCGTCAGCCCCATCTCGGCAAGGCGCTCATCGCTCTGGCTTTCCAGCACTAGGATCTCATGCATCCTTGCCCGGCGCAGCCCATAGGCGTTGATGCCCTGTCCGAGACCCGCGAAATAGGCATCTATCCTGGCACGCAGCGAACCGCGTCCCAGTCCGATGGTGACATTGTCTGCGCCGCTGCTCGTCGCCATGCCGAGACCTCCGGTGGGTTGCCTGCCCTCCCGCCAAGAGCTTGCCCCTTTTCGCCTTGGAAATTCATGACCGGTCGCGGGAAAATTGCCGCAACGCAGAAAAATGCCGCCGGAGTGACCGGCGGCATTGCGCGAGTGCCGAAACATGTGGCAGCGCGGCAAGCGCCGCGGGAAAGATCACCCCCGGTGGATGAGGCTCGGGAAGAGCGTCGGATCGAGGCTGGTCTGGGCAAAGGTCGGCCCCTGCGTCAGCAGCGCCACCGCGTCATGCGAGTGCAGGCTCTCCTGGTGACTGCACATAACGCGGAAATCGCCGATCCGGGCATCCCCGGCCATCGCCTCGGCGAAGAGCCGCGCCGCGTCCTCGACGAAGATCGGGTTGGCGGCGTTGAGCTCGGCGAAAGCCTGTTCGTCTTCGCGCTTGACCATGACCTGGGTCTCGGTCGGCACCGCGCCGCGGCACAGGCCCACGAGGTCCTCGAACCACAGGCAGTCGTCGCTGTCGTCCTCGAGCACCACCGACACGCGCGCCACCGAGCGCTGCGAGTGCGGCGTGGCCAGCTGGCCGCGGAACTGGCGGGCGTGCTCCGAGAGCTCCAGCGAGCAGGGGCAGGTCGAGCTGTAGACGTAATCGAGATGGGCGATGCGCTGGCGCACGCCGTTCTGCTCCACCAGTTCCAATGCAAGGTCGTAGTACTGGTAGCCCGACAGGCCCGAGCGCAGGCTCGTCACCGTCATCGGGAAGGAGAAGCGCATCTGGATGCGCGCGTCGAAACTCTCGAGATCCGACATGTAGTCATTCAGCGCCGCCTCGATCACGCCGAAGCTGAAGCTCTTTTCGGCATGGATGTAGAAGCTGCGCATGATGCGCGACATGTTGATGCCCTTCTTGTCGGCCTCGAGGCTGACCGTGCCGGTGACCGAGGTCTCGAGCATGAGCGACGAGCCATTCTTCAACCGGTAACTGATGGGCAGGCGGAAATTGGAAATGCCGACGTGCTGAATGCGCACATTTTCGCCACGAATGAGCGAGGCCGGACCGTTTTGCAGGTCAGGCAAGGACGTTTTGTATGCGTCGTCGACCGAGAACCCCTCGGGATACTGGCGCGAGAAGATCGGATAATCCTGCGCGGCACCGAGGAGTTTCAGAAGCGCGGGGTCGAGATCGGTAATTTCACTGTCGTCGGCTACTTGGGTCCACTGACGGAGAAGGGCCAGTGCGGCTTCTGCGTCGTCACGGCTTGGGTTGCGGTCTACTACCGGCGAATACACATTCATGTCCTGCCCTCCGAGGCGGGGGTTCGTTCCAACGTACTTAGGATGTTTTACCGAAATTTCCACTATTTACGACCCTTATACGGGCGCACCTATTCTTATGGATCATCTATTGCGGGCAAAAATGTGGCCGAGCAAATGTTAATTTCCTCGGCCGCACAATTCTTACGCAACATCCAGAGCTTGTTGAATATCTGCAACAAGATCGCCGGTATCCTCGATGCCGACCGAGAGCCGGATCAGCCCGTCAGCGATCCCAAGTCCTTGACGCTGCTCGGGGGACAGGCGCTGGTGGGTCGTCGTTGCGGGGTGCGTGGCGATGGACTTCGCGTCCCCCAGGTTGTTCGAAATCAGGATCACCTTGAGCGCATTGCAGAAGCGGAAGGCTGCCTCTTTTCCGCCTTTAATCTCAAAGGCGACCATCGTGCCCCCCGCCCCAAGCTGGCGCAGCGCCAGGGCGTTCTGCGGGTGGCTCTCCAGCCCAGGGTAGCTCACACGGGCCACCTTGGGGTGGGTGATGACCGCTCTGGCGATCGCATCGGCAGACGCCGTCTGGGAACGCACCCGCAGGTCGATCGTCTCGAGACCCTTGAGCATGATCCAGGCGGTGAAGGGGCTCATCGAACCGCCGGTGTGCTTCATGTAGGGCTCGATCACGCCACGGATGATCTCGCGCGAGCCGAGGATCACCCCGCCAAGCGCCCGGCCCTGGCCGTCGATATGCTTGGTGGCGGAATAGACCACCACATCGGCGCCCTGCTCGATGGCGCGGCTGTAGACCGGGGTCGAGAAGACGTTGTCGACCACCACCTTGGCGCCGGCCGCATGGGCCAGCTTGGCCACGGCCTCAATATCGACCAGTTCCAGCGTCGGGTTGGACATGCTTTCGAAGAAGACAAGATCGGCGCCCGGCTTCAGCGCCTTTTCCCATTGTTCCAGATCGGCCCCGTCGACAAAGACCACCTCGACGCCGAAACGGGTCAGGATCGTTTCGAGCACGTAAAGGCACGAGCCGAAGAGCGCGCGCGCCGCGACAACGCGGTCTCCGGCCTTCAACATCGCCGTCAGCGCGCCAGATACGGCAGCCATGCCCGAGGCGGTGGCAAAGGCATCCTCGGCGCCTTCCAAGAGCGCGATGCGCTCTTCGAACATGGCGACGGTGGGGTTGCCGTAGCGGGCGTAGATAAATTCGTCCGGCTCGGTCTTGATGAAGCGCGCCTCGGCCTGCTCGGCGCTGTCATAGGCAAAGCCCTGGGTGAGGAAGATGGCCTCGCTCAACTCTCCCCACTGGCTGCGCTTGGTGCCGCCATGGACCAGCTCGGTCCGCGATGCCTTCTTGAATTCTGCCATGATCTTCCACCTTTCTGTGCCCGGACGATCCCTTTGCGCCGGAAATGAAAAAGCCCCACTCGCGGTCAAGCGAAAGGGGCTCTCTCGTCCGACCTTTTAGCGGCATGTTTTACGTGGCCCGCAATCCGTCAACAAATCGCCACGGCGCCGAAATACGCCGCCGATGTCTTTCGGTCAAGCGCGACGAAGGCAAGCCGCGCTGCGATTGAATGTCACGGCCCGCGCGTCGCCGCGCAGGGGTGCTTGTCATTCCCCGTGCTCGCCCCGCATCATGCGGATGTCAGGGCAGTCACGAAGCAGGCACGGACAGACATGGAAAGCGCGCTCTTTCAGGCCTCCATCTATCTCGCGGCAGCGGTGATCGCCGTGCCGATCGCAACGCGGCTGGGGCTCGGCTCGGTGCTGGGCTACCTGCTGGCGGGGATCATCATCGGACCGGGCCTGCACCTCGTCTCGCATACCGACGACCTGCGCCATTTCGCAGAGTTCGGCGTGGTGATGATGCTTTTCATCATAGGGCTCGAGCTCGAGCCGCGCGCGCTCTGGGACATGCGGCACCGTCTGATCGGGCTCGGCGGGCTGCAGATCCTGCTGACCATGGCGGCGATCACGGCGGTGGTCATGGGGCTTGGCACGGCCTGGACCACCGCGCTCGCGGCGGGCATGGTCTTTGCCCTGTCGTCCACCGCCATCGTGCTGCAGACGCTCTCGGAAAAAGGGCTGATGCAGACCGCCGGCGGGCGCTCTGCCTTCTCGGTGCTGCTGACACAGGACATCGCGGTGATCCCGATGCTGATCCTGTTGCCGCTGCTTGGCGCGCCCATGGCGGCCTCGCTCGGCGCCGACGGCGCGATCCAGCTGCCCGAGGGCGATCATGGCGCGCATGGCATGTCGTTGGTCGCCGGCCTGCCCGGCTGGGCCGTGGCGCTTGTGACCCTCGGCGCGGTGGCGCTGATCATCCTCGCGGGCATCTACGGCGCGCGGCCGCTCTTCCGGCACATCAATGCGTCGCACCTGCCCGAGATGTTCACCGCCGTGGCACTGCTGATCGTGGTCGGCATCGCCTTCCTCATGGGGCTGGTCGGCCTCTCGCCGGCGCTCGGCACCTTCCTTGCCGGCGTGGTGCTGGCGAACTCGGAATTCCGCCACCAGCTGGAAAGCGATATCGAGCCCTTCAAGGGGCTGCTGCTGGGGCTCTTCTTCATCACCGTGGGCGCGGGGCTGAGCTTCGCCGACTTCCTGCGCGAGCCCTTCGTGCTGCTGGGCATCACGTTGGGGCTGATCCTCGTCAAGGGTGCAATCCTCTACGTGCTGGGCGGGCTCTTCCACCTGCGCGGGCGCGACCGCATGCTCTTCACCCTGTCGCTCGCGCAGGCGGGCGAGTTCGGTTTCGTGCTGATCTCCTTTGCGCTGCAACAGAGCGTGATGACCGAGGCCTTCGGCCAGCGCCTGCTGATGGTGGTGGCGCTGTCGATGCTGATCACCCCGGCGCTCTTCATCCTCTACGACAAGCTCTCGGCCAAGCTCGAGGACAAGTCAGACAGCCGCCCGGATGACAGGATCGACCGCGAAGGGCCGATCATCCTCGCCGGGATCGGGCGCTTCGGGCAGATCGTCAACCGGCTGGTGCAAAGCTCGGGCTACAAGACGGTGGTCATCGATCACGACATGCAGACCATCGAGCTGATGCGGCAATTCGGGGTCAAGGGTTTCTTCGGCGACCCCACCCGCCCCGAGCTGCTGCACGCGGCGGGCATCTCAAAGGCCAAGGTTCTGGTGGCCGCGCTCGACGATCCCAAGGCCACCACCAAGCTCGTGCGCTTCGCCAAGCGCATCCGGCCCGAGATCTTCATCATCGCCCGCGCCCGCGACCGCACCCATGTCTACGAGCTCTACCAGGCTGGGGCGGACAAGATCGTGCGCGAGATGTTCGACAGCTCGCTGCGCGCCGGGCGCTACGTGCTCGAGCAGGTGGGGCTGACCGAATACGAGGCCGCCATCGCCGAGGAAACCTTCTATCACCACGACCGCGAGACCATGCGCGAGCTGGCCACCCTCTGGGAGCCGGGCACGCCGCCATCGCAGAACCCGGCCTATGTGCGGCGCGCGCGCGAGTTGGAGAAGGATCTCGAAACGGCGCTGTTCAGCGCGCTCGAGGCCGAGCGGCACGACGCGGCCTGACTTGGCCAGAAGGTATTCCACGGCATACAGAGATCGGAAATTCCCCTTCCCTCACAAATGATTAGCTGAAATTTGAGGCAAATCGCCGCGTGCGACACGGTGCTCTCGGGATTGTCATTGCCTCCGGGCATTTCGGGGATGCTGCACCTGCAGCATTGGGCTATTCGGGCCGCGCCGGAGGTGGACCAAGACCCGCGCACGCGGCGCCGGCCACGTCCCGCCCTTCGGTATCTCAGATGCGAATAGCCTCGACATGCCCCAAGCCTCCAAGCCTCCCCAGATCGTCATCGTCGGTGCCGGCACCGCCGGCCTGAACCTCGCCACCCGCCTCAGCCGACGCCTCGGCCAGGCCGGCAAGGCCGAGATCACCCTCGTCGACGAGAACCTCTCGCACATGTGGAAGCCGTCTCTGCACGAGTTCGCCGCAGGGACCAAGGGGTTCGACGAGGAGATCAGCCTGCTCGAGCATTCCCACCGAAACGAGTACAACTTCCGCCTCGGCCGGTTCACCGGTATCGACCGCGAGAAGCGGCTGGTGGAGCTGCAGGCGGTGAACGACCCCAGCAACCGCCCGCTCGCCCCGAAGCGCGCCCTGCCCTATGACATCCTCGTGCTCGCCATCGGCAGCCGCTCAAACGACTTCGGCACGCCGGGCGTCGCCGAGAACTGCATGATGCTTGACACTCCGGCGCAAGCCAAGCGCCTGCAGGCCGAGCTGCTGAACCTCTTCCTGCGCTTCCAGACCGGCGCGCTCGGCACCGCCGAGAAGCTCGAGCTGACCATCATCGGCGCGGGGGCAACCGGCGTCGAGCTGGCCGCCGAACTGCGCGAGGCCGCCGGGCAGTTTGCCCGCAACGGCATCCACAAGGTGCGTCGCCCCGACGCGGTGACCATCCGCCTGATCGAGGCGGCACCGCGCGTGCTGAGCGCCCTGCCCGAGACCATCTCGGCCAAGGTCGCCCGCCACCTGCGCGAGTTGCACATCGACGTGCTGACCGGCGCCCGGGTGGCCCGGATCGAGCCCGGCTCGGTGGCGCTCGCCGACGGCACCACGCTCAGCTCCAACCTGACCGTCTGGGCAGCGGGGGTGCGCGCGCCCGAGGTGATCGGACAACTCGACGGTTTCGAGACCGGCAGCCTTGGCCGTCTCAAGGTGCGCCCCACCCTGCAGACCTTCGCTGACGAGCGCATTTACGCGCTCGGCGATTGCGCCGATTGCGCCTGGCCCGCCAAGGAGACCTCGCTGCCGCCACGTGCCCAGGTTGCCACCCAGCAGGCCGAGTTCATGGAGCGCCAGATCGTCGCGCAGGTCGCCGGCAAGCCGCTCAGGGACTTCTCTTACGCCGACCACGGCTCGCTGGTGGCGATCAGCAACGAGGGCGCGGTGGGCTCTCTGATGGGCAAGGCGATCGGCACGATCACCATCGAGGGGTGGCTGGCGCGGCGCGCCTACCGTTCGCTGCATTTCCTGCACCGCAAGTCGGTGCTGGGCCCCTGGCGCGCCACCATGGGCGCCCTGCTCGGCGGCGCCTCGAGCCGCATTCGCCCCAAGCTGAAGCTGCACTGAGCCGGCCCGGACAGCGCCAATGAAAAAGGGCTGTCCCCGCGGGGACAGCCCTTTCCTATTCGTCGGGAGGGAAGCGCGCTCAGGCGGCACGCAGACCGAGAACCTCGTCCACCTGGCGGGCTGCAGCCACTTCGTCGCCGCCCGAGACGGCGGCCACTTCGCGGGTCAGGCGCTCAAGCGCGGCTTCGTAAAGCTGACGCTCGGAGTAGCTCTGCTCGCGCTGGTCATCGGCACGGTGCAGGTCGCGCACCACTTCGGCAATCGCGATCAGGTCGCCCGAGTTGATCTTCTGTTCGTATTCCTGCGCACGGCGGGACCACATGGCGCGCTTGACCTTGGCCTTGCCCTTGAGCGTCTTCATCGCCTGGCTCACGACATCCGGCGAGGACAGCGAGCGCATGCCGATCTCGGTCGCCTTGTGGGTCGGGACCCGCAGCGTCATCTTGTCCTTCTCGAAGGAGATCACGAAAAGCTCCAGCTTGAGGCCGGCGATTTCCTGCTCCTCGATCGACATGATCTGACCCACGCCATGGGCCGGGTAGACCACGTAGTCATTCGGGCGGAATTCGTTCTTCTTGGTCTTGGTCATCCAACAGCGTCCTTAGCAGCGAAACTTGCGCACACGCGACACGAAGACGGACGGGATGCTAGGAGGTGCATTCCGTTCGTCTGGTTTTACGCGAAAAGCTTAACCCCCGGGGTGCAGATCGGCCCGGTCAAGTGTGCATGGTTTCAACATGAGTGGCGCAGAACATAGCACAAAATGAACGTCTTTCCTAGGAGCGCCCACCCTGGAAAGAAGTTGTTTTATCACAATGTGTTACGGGCGCGAACACGCCCCTGTGAGCGGCTCTCGGCTCGGCAGGCACGAATCGCGCCCCGCGCCGAGCGGAATTTGTCCCCTCTCAGTCGCCCTCGCCGGGTGCTTCCGAGAAGTACTTGGTCATCTTGTCGGCCTCGCCGTCGCGCTCTTCGGCTTCCGGCAGCGGGTCTTTCTTGGTGATGATCACCGGCCAGAGTTCCGCGTACTTGCGGTTGAACTCGACCCATTTCTCCATGTCCGGCTCGGTGTCCGGGCGGATCGCGTCAGCCGGGCACTCCGGCTCGCAGACGCCGCAGTCGATGCATTCGTCGGGATGGATCACCAGCGTGTTCTCGCCCTCGTAGAAACAGTCCACCGGGCAGACTTCCACGCAATCGGTGTATTTGCAGGCGATACAATTTTCGGTGACGACGTAGGTCATTGCTGTCTCTCAAAGGCTGATAGGCGCTTAGCTAGACCAGCAAACGCGATCATTCAAGCGCCCGGCCGCGATCAAGATCGAGTTTCCTGCGGTCGCGCTTGGTGGGACGAGAATTGCCTTCGAGGCGCTGGACCGGCGGAACGTCATCCTCGGATCTGGGCTGCGGAGGATCAAGATCCTCATAGAGCTGCTGCGCCTCGGGCGCCGGGCCGCGGCGCTCGCCGAGCGCCACGACCTTGATCACACGCACCTGACGCGCCTGGCTGAAGGTCAGAACGTCCCCCGGCCCCACGTTGAACGCCGGTTTCGACACGTTGAGCCCGTTGACCCGGACCCCAGCGGAGACCGCCTTGGCCGACAGGCCCCGCGTCTTGAAGAAGCGGGCCTGCCAGAGCCATTTGTCGATGCGGAGCTTCAGAGCCGGATCAGCCACGCGCGGTGCGCCTCAGGACTTGCCCTTGTTGAAGCCCATGAGCGCCGCCGCGAAGGGGTTGTCCGGATCGATCCGGTCCTTCTTCTCGGGGCGCGACTCGAAGGTCTTGGGCCCCTTCGGAGCGCCCTTCGGTCCACCTTTGGGGCCGCCCTTGCCGCGGGGCTTGCCGCCGCCCTTGGGGCCGCCCTTGCCGCGCGCCTGGCGACCGCCTTCGCGGCCTCCGTCACGACCACCCTCGCGAGTGCCCTCACGGGCATCGTCGCGGCCACCCTGACGGCCGACGCGTGCGCCGCGGTTGCCACCCCAGGTGAAGGTGTAGAACACCTCGGTCTCGGGACCGGCCAGCGCCGCGTCCGGGGCATCGCCCGGCAGCAGCTCGGTTTCAGAGGCCTCGGGAATGTGGTCGTCGACGTCCACCGGCTCCGGCGTCTCGGCGATCGGGGCCACGCCCTCGTCGTCGATCGACTCGCTACCGGCAACAAGATCGGCGGCCTCGGGCGCTTCGGCCGGATCGGCCATCGCGGCGGGTGTCGCCTCTTCTTCCTGCGCGGCGTCGAAGACCGGCGTGTCCTCGCCCGGGACGCCCGAAGGATCGGAGGTCTCGGTCACCACCTTGTCGGCCGCGCGCACCTTGGTGCGCTCGCCTTTTTCGGCGCGGTAGCCGAGACCTTGCATCAGGTCCGAGAACTGTTCGAGCGTCATGCCGGTGATCGACAGCATGTCGGCCTTGGCCTCGAAGCCACCGCGGCTGTCCTCGCTGCGCAGCATGTCGGCGAGACGCTCGAGCATGTCGATGCGGATCGCGCGCTCACCGGCGGGGCGGTAGCCCGACAGGGTGTAATGCGCCATCGGCACTTCGCGCATGTTGGGCACGGTCACCAGACCCGGCGGCGGCGCCTCGGGGAAGCTGTCGAGATCGTTGGCCAGCGACCACAGCACCAGACGCAGGCGCGTCGGTGCGGGCTTGAGCAGCAGCGGCATGAAGATCGTATACTGACCGAAGCGCACGCCGTGCTTGCGCAGGGCGCCGCGGGCGTCCTGATCGAGCTGCTTCACCTCGTCGGCCACCTGGCCGCGCGGGATGACGCCCATCGATTCGACCAGACGGAAGGCGAAGCCGCGGGCGAGCCCGGTCAGCGCCTCGTCGTTCTGCATGTTCACCAGCGGCTCGAAGAGCGCGGCGATCTTGCGATCAATGAAATGCTGCAGGCGGCGCTCGACCTTCTGCGCCACATCCGCACCGGCCTCGTCATCGACGAAGACCGCGACGCGCGGCTTCAGAGCGTCGTCACCCTTGACCAGCTTGCCCACGGCCTGGTCGCCCCACATGAGGCCACCCTGCTCGGTGAAGTCGATCTCGGTATCGGGCGCGTTATAGAAGCGATCCGCCCGCAGGTGGAAATGCGGCGCGAGCGCCTGCAGCGACGCCGTTTTCAGCGTCTTCGCCTCCTGTCCCGTCGCGCCGGCATCCTGCCGGAAGCGGAACCCTTCGAGCCGACCGACGAATTCGCCTTCGACGGTCACTTCTCCGTTCTCGTTCACCTCGGCCAAGAGGGCCTCCTTCTGCTTCAACCGCCGCATCAGCACTGACGAGCGCCGGTCAACAAATCTTTGCGTAAGACGCGCGTGGAGCGCGTCGGACAGGGCATCTTCTACCGCGCGGGTTGCCTCGCGCCAATGGCTTTCGTCATCGACCCAACCTTTGCGTTGCGCCACGTAAGTCCAAGTGCGGATAAATGCCAGACGTTTCGACAACGCATCAATGTCCCCATCGGTTCGATCTATGCGTTTCACCTGCCGCGCCATGAAGTCTCGCGGGATTTCTCCGCGCTCGTGCAGGTGCTGGTAAATCACCTGCAAAAGCGCCGCGTGTTCATTATGGCTGATCCCGCGGAAATCGGGAATACGGCAGACGTCCCAGAGCAACTTGACCGAAGCGGGATCGGACGCGCGCGCGCGGACCTCCGCCTGCGAGTTGAGCGACTTGAGCGACATCAGGTCGTCGGCTTCGCGCGCCTTGACCAGGCTGGGGTCGTCCGGCGCCTTCTCCAGCGAGGCGATCAGCGCCTCGGGCGAACCGAAATTCAGCTGGGGATTCCGCCAGTTGAGCTTCCTGAGCGGCGTGAAGCTGTGGCTGGTGATCGCCTCGACCCAGTCCTCGGGGATCTGCCCGGCTTCGCCGGTGGTGCCGAAGGTGCCGTCGCGCATGCCCCGCCCTGCGCGGCCGGCGATCTGCGCCAGCTCGTTCGGCTGAAGCTCGCGCATCCGCCGCCCGTCGAACTTCCACAGCGCGGAAAACGCCACGTGATCGACATCGAGGTTGAGCCCCATGCCGATGGCATCGGTGGCCACGAGGTAATCGACATCGCCGTTCTGGTAGAGATCGACCTGCGCGTTGCGGGTGCGCGGGCTGAGCGCGCCCATCACCACCGCCGCCCCGCCCTTGGTGCGTCGCAAGAGCTCGGCGATGGCATAGACGTTGTCCACCGAGAAGCCGACGATGGCGCTGCGCGGCTGCATGCGGCTGATCTTCTTCGAGCCCGAGTACATCAGCTGGCTCATCCGGTCGCGGCGCATGAACTCGACACCCTTGACCAGCTGCGAGATCGGCCCGCGCATAGTGTCCGCGCCGAGGAACAGCGTCTCGTGAAGGCCGCGCATGCGCAGCAGCCGGTCGGTGAAAACATGGCCGCGCTCGGGGTCGGCGCAGAGCTGGATCTCGTCGATGGCCACGAAGTCGCAGCCCATGCCCTCGGGCATCGCCTCGACGGTGCAGATCCAGTATTGCGCGCGCGGCGGCACGATCCGCTCTTCGCCCGTCACCAGCGCCGCCACCGAGGGGCCGCGGGCGGCCACGACCTTGTCGTAGACCTCGCGCGCCAGAAGCCGCAGCGGCAGGCCGATCATTCCGGTCCTGTGCGCGAGCATCCGTTCGATGGCGTAATGGGTCTTGCCTGTGTTGGTCGGGCCGAGGACGGCCGCGATCCGAGCGCGTTGGGCCATGGGAGGGGGGCCTTGTCTTTCCTCTTCCGTCGTCTGGTCTGTGGCGGATCACCCCGCCGGAGACCAGTTCCGGTACCTCAGAGAGAAACGCCGTTCACCCGCGTTTCGAGCCGTTCGATGGCCTCGGTAACATCGCTATCGAAGGGCCGAAGTTCAACTACCCGGGAATAGGCGCGATAGGCAAGGTCAAGATCGCCCAGCTCCTCGTGGATCGCCCCCACCCCCTGCAACGCACCGAAATGGTTGGGGTTGAGCGCCAGCGTATGCTCCAGCGCATCCATCGCCGGGCCGAGCGAGTCGGTGGCGTAATAGGCCAGCGCCAGCGTGCTCCAGCCCTCGGCGAAGTCCGGCGCATGGTCGGTGAGCGCGGTGAGATGCTCGATGGCGGTCTCGAAGTCGCTCACCTCCAGCGCATCGCGGCCGCGCGTGAGGAGCAGGTCCATCGCCGGCGAGCCGGATTTCGACCACTCGTTGAAGAGATCGCGCTCGGCACGGTCGGCGATCTCGGGGCTCGAGGCCGTCGCGAGCTCGGTCAGCAGTTCCTCCGCCCGGTCCGCCACAGCCGCGCCGGGTAGGCAAAACGTGATCAGGGCCAGTGCCAGAGCCGTTCTAGATTTGAATTCGCGGATCAGGATGCTCATAGAGGGAAGTGTAGCGCAGAGCTGGCGCTTTGCCAGCACAGGAATTCGCAAGGAGTGCCCGCAACATGAGCGAAACGGTCAAGGCGGCGGTGGCCGCGCTGAACAGCAAGCTGGACGGACGGGGATTCGCCGGCGTCGCCAAGTTCGTCATCGAGGGCAAAGGCAGCCTTGTCGTCGACGAGAACGGCGCGCGGGTCGGCGATGACGCCGCGGACGTGACGCTGACCGCCGACACCGAGACCTTCCGCGCCATCATCGACGGCGAGAAGAACCCCACCACCGCCTTCATGACAGGCAAGCTCAAGGTCGATGGCGACATGGGCGCGGCGATGCGCCTGGCGGGGGTGCTGAGCTGATGCTCGAGCCGGCCCCTTTCCATACCGCGCTCGCGGATGGTCCCGAGGGGGCACGCGCCTTCTGGCTTCGCGCCGAGGACGGGCTGCGCCTGCGCATCGCCCATTACCCCGGCCCCGAGGCGGCAGGCGGCACGGTGCTGCTCTTCCCCGGGCGCACCGAATACGTCGAGAAATACGGCCGCGTGGCCCGTGACTTCGCGGCGCAAGGGTTTCACGTGCTGACCATCGACTGGCGCGGGCAGGGGCTGGCGGATCGGATGCTTGAGGACGTGCAGACCGGCCATGTGCACCTCTTCGCCGACTACCAGAAGGACGTGGCCGCTCTGCTCGATGCGGTGGATGTGCTTGGCCTGCCCCGCCCGCTGCACCTGCTGGCCCATTCCATGGGCGGCGCCATCGGCCTGCGCGCCCTGAGCCGGGGCCTGCCGGTCGCCGGCGCCGGCTTCACCGCGCCGATGTGGGGCATCCGCATGTTCGGCCCCGTGCGCACGGCCGCCTGGGCGCTGAGCTGGTCCGGCGCGCGCATGGGCATGGGGCATGTCTACGCGCCCTCGACCGGGCCGGACAGCTACCTCGCGCGCACCGCCTTCGAAGGCAACCTGCTCACCACCGACCGCGACAGCTGGGATTACATGCTGCGGCAGGTCACCGAGGTGCCCGATCTGGCGCTTGGCGGCCCGTCGCTGCGCTGGCTGCACGAGGCACTGGCGGAATGCCGGTCGCTCTCACGCCTTCCGGCGCCCGGGGTGCCTTGCCTTACCTATCTCGGCAGCAACGAGCGCGTGGTCGATCCTGCCCGTGTCCGCGTCCGCATGGCCGACTGGCCCGGCGGTCGACTCGAGGTGATCCGCGGCGGCGAGCACGAGGTGCTCATGGAGAATGCGGCGACCCGCGCGCGCATCGTAGCGCAACTGGCGGCGCACTACCGGCAGGGCGCCGAGGCCGCCCGGGCGCAGGCCAGCGCCTGAACTGGCCGCGGCCACGCCGCGCCCTATCCTTCCGCTCCATGGCGGACCCGGTTCTCAGCTTCACCGAGCGCGGCATCTACTGCCCTGCGGCGGACATCTACATCGACCCGTGGCGCCCCGTGCCGCGGGCGCTGATCACCCATGCCCATTCCGACCACGCCCGCCCCGGCCATGGCAGCTACCTCGCCACCCCGCTCACCGCCGCGATGATCCGCCACCGGCTCGGGGTCGAGGTGCAGGAGCTGTCCTTTGGCGAGCCGCTGCGCATCGGCGGCGCCACGATCAGCTTCCATCCCGCCGGCCACGTGCCCGGCTCGGCGCAGGTGCGGGTCGAGGTCGGCGGCGAGGTTTGGGTGGTTTCGGGCGATTACAAGCTGGAAGCGGACGGGCTGAGCGAGCCCTTCGAGCCGGTGCGATGTCATGCGTTCATCACCGAATGCACCTTTGGCCTTCCGGTCTTCCGCTGGCAGGCGCAGGCCGAGATCGCCGCCGAGATCAACGCTTGGTGGCGCGCCAACCGCGACGCCGGTCGCGCCTCGCTTCTGGGTGCCTACAGTCTCGGCAAGGCCCAGCGGCTGATCTCCATGCTCGACCCCGGCATCGGTGAGATCCACACCCACGGTGCGGTGGAGGGCAGCAACGCCGTGCTGCGCGCCGTCGGGGCGTTTGATCGCGAGACGATCCCCGTGACCCCGGACTTCGACCGCAAGGCGCATCCCGCGCCGATGGTCATCGCACCACCCTCGGCCTTCGGCACCTCCTGGGCCCGCAAATTCGGCCCGGCGCAGACCGGTTTCGCCTCGGGCTGGATGCGGCTGCGCGGCGTGCGGCGGCGGCGCGGGGTACAGCGCGGCTTCGTCATCTCGGATCACGCCGACTGGCCCGCGCTGCTGCGGGCGATCAAGGAAACCGGCGCTGAAAAAATATATCCAACACATGGTTACGTGGATATCTTCGCGCAATACCTACGCAGCGAAGGCTACGACGCCACCCCGGTGCCCACAGAGTTCGGCGGAGACGAGGACGCCGCGACGGAAAGTGGAGACGCCGCATGAAAGACTTCGCGCGCCTCTTCACAAGGCTCGACCAAACAACGAGAACTTCAGAGAAAGTTGCCGCTCTGACCGAGTTTTTCCGCGAGGCGCCCGAGGCTGATCGTCTCTGGGCGGTGGCGCTCTTTTCGGGGCGCCGTCCGAAGCGGGCGGTGACCGCGACGCTGCTGCGAGAATGGGCGGCGGAACGGGCCGAGATTCCGCTCTGGCTGTTCGAGGAGAGCTATCCGATCGTCGGCGACCTCGCAGAGACCATCGCGCTGATCCTGCCCCCCGCCGCGGCGCCCGAAGACCGCGATCTGAACGATTGGATCGGCGTCGTCAAAGGGCTGGCCGGGATGGAGACCGAGGCGCGCAAGGCAGCGGTGCTCGACGCCTGGGATCGTCTGGATGCGACCGAGCGTTTCCTTTTCAATAAACTGATCACCGGCGGCTTCCGCATTGGCATCAGCCGCAAGCTGATGACCCGCGCGCTGGCCGAGGCGACCGGCGTCGACGAGCCCGCCATGGCGCTGCGCCTGATGGGGAACTGGCAACCCGAGGACAGCAGCTGGGACCAGCTCACCGCCGAGGAAGACGCGACCGAGGACGAGAGCCGCCCCTACCCGTTCTGCCTTGCCTCGCCGCTCGAGGCCGAGGCCGCGAGTCTGGGTGATCCCGGCGACTGGCTGGCCGAATGGAAGTGGGATGGCATCCGCGGCCAACTCATCCTGCGCGGCGGGGTGCACCACCTCTGGTCGCGCGGCGAAGAGCTGATCACCGACCGCTTCCCCGAATTCGCCCGCACGCCGGACTTCCTTCCGCCGGGCACGGTGCTCGACGGCGAGATCCTCGCGTGGAAGGACGGCGCGCCGCTGCCCTTCGCCCAGCTGCAACCGCGCATCGGGCGCAAGACCGTGCCGAAGAAACTGCTGACCGAGGCGCCGGTGCGGATGCTCGCCTACGATCTGCTCGAGCACGAGGGCACCGACATCCGCGCCCTGCCCCTGTCCGAGCGCCGCGCGCGGCTCGACGCGATGCTCTCGGGCCTGCCGGAGGATGCCGCCGTGATGCCCTCGCCGCTTCTGACAGAGGCGGACTGGCCGGCCCTTGCCTCCCGCCGCGAAAACGCCCGTGAACACCGCTCCGAGGGGCTGATGCTGAAGCACCGGGACTCGGCCTATCAGGGCGGGCGCAGGCGCGGTGACTGGTGGAAGTGGAAGCTTGATCCGCTGAGCGTCGATGCGGTGATGATTTACGCCCAGCAGGGCCATGGACGGCGGGCCAACCTGTTCACCGACTTCACCTTCGCGGTACGCGACGGCAATGGGCTCGTGCCTTTCACCAAGGCCTACTCGGGCCTGACCGATGCCGAGTTCGACGAGATCACCCGCTGGGTCAAACGCAACACCCAGCAGCGCTTCGGACCAGTGCGGCAAGTGACGCCCGAACTGGTTTTCGAGATCGCCTTCGAGGGCATACAGCAGAGCGCGCGTCACAAGTCGGGCATCGCGCTGCGCTTTCCGCGCATGGCGCGCTGGCGACGCGACAAGCCGGTGGATGAGATCGACACGCTGGAGGGGCTCAAGGCGCTGCTCGGCGCCTATGGTTGAGGCCCGCGATCCGCCGCCCGGTTCCGCATGCAGCCCCTTGACGGGGACGGGTTCAAAAGAAAGAAACATCCATTCATTATAGGGCTGATTTGCAGCCCCCCTCGACCCGCCCGGAACAGGGGCCAATGGCCTCGGCGACCGAACACCCACCCAACGAAAGACCCCCGGTTGGAGACAAGAATGAAGTTCCGCTTCCCCATCGTGATCATCGACGAAGACTTCCGCTCCGAGAACAGCTCGGGCCTCGGCATCCGCGCGCTCGCGGAAGCGATCGAAGCCGAGGGGTTCGAAGTGCTGGGCGCCACCAGTTACGGCGACCTGTCGCAATTCGCCCAGCAGCAATCGCGCGCCAGCGCCTTCGTGCTGTCGATCGACGACGAGGAATTCTCTCCCGGCCCCGAGCTCGACCCGGCGGTGCTCAACCTGCGCAACTTCATCGAGGAAGTCCGCTGGAAGAACGACGATGTGCCGATCTACATCTACGGCGAGACCAAGACCTCGCGGCACCTGCCGAACGACATCCTGCGCGAGCTGCACGGCTTCATCCACATGTTCGAGGACACGCCGGAGTTCGTCGCCAAGCACATCATCCGCGAGGCCAAGAGCTACCTCGAGGGCATCCAGCCGCCCTTCTTCAAGGCGCTGCTCGACTATGCCGAGGACGGGTCCTACTCGTGGCACTGCCCCGGGCATTCGGGCGGGGTCGCCTTCCTGAAATCGCCCATCGGCCAGATGTACCACCAGTTCTACGGCGAGAACATGCTGCGCGCCGACGTGTGCAACGCGGTCGAGGAACTGGGCCAGCTGCTGGACCACAACGGCGCCATCGGCGAATCCGAACGCAATGCCGCGCGCATCTTCAACGCCGATCACTGCTTCTTCGTGACCAACGGCACCTCGACGTCGAACAAGATGGTCTGGCACCACAGCGTGGCGCCCGGCGACGTGGTCGTGGTGGACCGCAACTGTCACAAGTCGATCCTGCACTCGATCATCATGACCGGGGCGATCCCGGTGTTCCTCAAGCCGACGCGCAACCATTGGGGCATCATCGGCCCGATCCAGCGCAGCGAGTTCGAGATCGAGAGCATCAAGGCGAAGATCCGCAACAACCCGCTGCTCAAGGACGTGGATGCCGAGACAGTGCAGCCGCGCATCATGACGCTGACACAGTCGACCTATGACGGGGTTCTCTACAATACCGAAGAGATCAAGGGACTGCTCGACGGCTACGTCGAGAACCTGCACTTCGACGAAGCCTGGCTGCCCCATGCCGCCTTCCACCCGTTCTACGGCGCCTATCACGCAATGGGCCGCAAACGCGGGCGCACCCGCAAGTCGCTGACCTATGCAACCCAATCGGTGCACAAGCTGCTGGCGGGCATTTCGCAGGCGAGCCACGTGCTTGTGCAGGACAGCGAAGAAACCAAGCTCGACCGGCATCTCTTCAACGAAGCTTACCTGATGCACACCTCCACCAGCCCGCAGTACAGCATCATCGCCAGCTGCGACGTGGCGGCGGCGATGATGGAGCCGCCGGGCGGCACCGCGCTGGTCGAGGAGAGCATCGTCGAGGCGCTGGAATTCCGCCGCGCCATGCGCAAGGTCGACGAGGAATACGGCGCCGACGACTGGTGGTTCCAGGTCTGGGGCCCCGAGGATTTCGACCACAACAGCGACGGCATGGGCCGGACCCGCGACTGGGTGCTGAAGAAGACCGACGCCGAGGGCGTCGAGAGCAGCGGCACCGACAGCTGGCACGGCTTTGGCGACATGGCGCCGGGCTTCAACATGCTCGACCCGATCAAAGCCACGATCATCACCCCGGGCCTCGACCTCGACGGGCGTTTCGACGACTGGGGCATCCCCGCGTCGATCGTGACCAAGTATCTCGCCGAGCACGGTGTGGTGGTGGAAAAGACCGGGCTCTACAGCTTCTTCATCATGTTCACCATCGGCATCACCAAGGGCCGCTGGAACACGCTGCTGACCGCGCTGCAGCAGTTCAAGGATGATTACGCCAAGAACCAGCCGATGTGGCGCTCGATGCCGGAGTTTTGCCAAAAGCACCGCCGGTACGAGCGCATGGGGCTGAAGGACCTGTGCCAGCACGTCCACTCGCAATACGCCAAGTACGACGTGGCGCGGCTGTCGACCGAGATTTACCTCAGCGATCTCACCCCCGCGATGAACCCCGGCGAGGCCTTCTCGCACATCGCGCGCCGCACCACGCAGCGCGTGCCGATCGACGAGCTCGAAGGCCGGATCACCACCTCGCTGGTCACCCCCTACCCGCCGGGCATCCCGCTGCTCATCCCCGGCGAGGTGTTCAACAAGCGCATCGTCGACTACCTGCGCTTCAACCGCGAGTTCGCGCGGCAGTGCCCCGGCTTCGAGACCGACATCCACGGGCTCGTGCAGAAGGAGATGCCGGACGGCTCGGTGGAGTATTTCGCCGACTGCGTGGCGGAGTGAGCAAGGGTGCGCTTTGCCGAGGGGTGCCGCCCCAAGGCACCGCGCGCCTGACCCCGGGATAGTTGGACCCAGAAGAAAGGGCTTTCGCCCTTGAACCTGCGGGGGCGGCGTTCTTAGCTGTCCCCCAAGAAGAAAGAACATGGAGACACGCGATGACCCTTCGGCCCGTTTTTGATGCACATGCCGCCGCCGGCGGCAAGAACCTGGGCGACCTGCCGGAATGGGATCTGAGCGATCTCTACCCGGCGCCCGACGCGCCCGAGGTCAAGCGCGACCTCGACTGGCTCGAGGATGCCTGCGCGCGTTTCGCCGCCGACTACGAGGGCAAGCTGGGCACGCTCGACGCCGCCGGTTTTCTCGAGATGATCCGCCGCCACGAGAAGATCGAGGCCGTGGGCGGGCGCATCATGTCCTACGCCGGGCTGCGTTACTACCAGCTGACGGTGGATGCCGAGCGCGCCAAGTTCCTGTCGGACTGCCAGGAGAAGATCACCAATTACACCACGCCGCTGGTGTTCTTCACGCTCGAGCTGAACCGGCTCGACGATGATCTGCTGGATGGTCTCTTTGCCGCCGATCCCGAGCTCGGCCGCTACAAGCCCGCCTTCGACCGCATCCGCGCGATGAAGCCGCACCAGCTCTCCGACGAGATGGAGCATTTCCTGCACGATCTGGGCGTCGTCGGCGACGCCTGGGAGCGGCTGTTTGACGAGACCATCGCCGGGCTGACCTTCGAGGTCGGCGGCGAGGAGATGAGCATCGAGAGCACGCTCAACCTGCTGACCGAGCAGGACCGGTCCAAGCGCGAAGCCGCCGCCCACGAACTGGCGCGCGTGTTCGGCGAGAACATCAAGACCTTTGCCCGGGTGCACAACACCCAGGCAAAGGAAAAGGAAGTGATGGATCGCTGGCGCAAAATGCCCTCGGCACAGCACGCACGGCACCTCGCCAACGACGTCGAGCCCGAGGTGGTGGAGGCGCTGCGCAACGCCGTGGTCAATGCCTACCCGCGCCTGTCGCACCGCTACTACGAACTCAAGCGCAAGTGGCTGGGGCTCGAGCGCATGCAGGTCTGGGACCGCAACGCGCCGCTGCCGATGGAGAGCGACCGCATTGTCGGCTGGGACGAGGCCGAGAAGACCGTGATGGAGGCCTATGCCGGTTTCGATCCGCGCATGGCCGAGATTGCCGAGCCCTTCTTCAACAAGGGCTGGATCGACGCCGCCGCCAAGCCCGGAAAGGCCCCCGGCGCCTTTGCCCATCCCACGGTCACCGACGCCCACCCCTACGTGCTGCTCAACTACCTCGGCAAGCCACGCGACGTGATGACCTTGGCGCATGAGCTGGGCCACGGCGTGCACCAGGTGCTGGCGGCCGGCCAAGGCGAGATGCTCGCCTCGACGCCGCTGACGCTGGCCGAGACCGCCTCGGTCTTCGGCGAGATGCTGACCTTCCGCGCCATGCTGGCCAAGGCGAAGGATCAGAAGGAACGCAAGGTCATGCTCGCCGGCAAGGTCGAGGACATGATCAACACCGTGGTGCGGCAGATCGCCTTCTACGACTTCGAGTGCAAGCTGCACGAGGCGCGGCGCGGCGGCGAGCTCACCCCCGAGGACATCAACGTGCTGTGGATGTCGGTGCAGGCGCAGAGCCTTGGCGAGGCCTTCGACTTCATGCCGGGCTACGAGACCTTCTGGGCCTATATCCCGCATTTCGTGCACTCGCCCTTCTATGTCTATGCCTACGCCTTCGGCGACGGGCTGGTGAACGCGCTTTACGCAGAATACGAGCAGAACCCCGAAGGCTTCCAGGACAAGTACTTCGACATGCTCAAAGCCGGCGGCTCGAAGCACCACAAGGCGCTGCTCGAGCCCTTCGGGCTCGATGCCACCGACCCGAAGTTCTGGGACAAGGGTCTGTCGATGATCGAGGGCTTCATCGACGAGCTCGAGGCGATGGAAGACTGACACCAAGACTGCGCTCTGGGGCGGGCCTCGCGGGGCCCGCCCCCTGTTCCAACGGCATTTTCAACATATCATTCCCGAGGCCCGAGAAGGATCCGCCTCATGCTCCCGCCCGACAAACAGCCCCCACAGCCGCGCGTAAAGCGCACGATCAAGGCGCGGATGCAGCGCTTCCTCGTGCACGTGCGTCGGCGCGTGCCGCCAGGCCTGCGCCTTGTGCTGGGGCTGCTGCTGATCTGCGGCGGGATCCTCGGCTTTCTGCCGATCCTGGGTTTCTGGATGATCCCGCTCGGCTTCGCCGTGGCGATGCTGGATGTGATGCCGCTTTACCGGCGCGGGCTCGAGCGCGGCAAGAGCCTGCGGCGGCGCGAGACCCCGGACCGCACCCCTGCAGAGCGCGACGACGACGATCTCACTTGAGTTGGCTGTCCTTGGAGCCGCGCCGGTTGATGCCTCCGCGCGCCTGAACGGCCCCGTCGCGCTCCTGCTGGCAGTCGATACAGAGCTTCACGCCCGGGATGGCCATGCGGCGCTTCTCGGGGATCGGCTCGTCGCATTCGGCGCAATGTGTCAGGCTCTCGCCCATGGGGCGCCTACGCGCCTGCATGCGCGCCAGCTCGTCCTTGATGCTGTCCTCGATCTGATCCTGCACCGCTCCGTCGCGGCTCCAGCCTCCGGCCATGGCGTCACCTCCTGCTGAGCCTTGAAGATAGGGTCGACAGACCCGCCCGCCAAGCGCATTTCGCGCCCTGCAATTTTGCACAGGCGGGTGAACGTCCAAGGGCGCCCCGCGACATTGACTTCACGGTAGCGAGACTATCTGTGAACGCAAAGGAGACCTTCCATGCGCATCCTCCCCCTTCTTGCGGTTCTCGCCACCGCTGCCCTGCCCGCCCTCGCCCTGCCCGGAAAGGCCTCGGAGGCTACGGTTTTCGACTCCATCGACGGCGGCACGCTCGATCTGGAAAGCTGGCGCGGCGGCCCGGTTCTTGTGGTCAACACCGCCTCGCGCTGCGGCTTCGCACCGCAGTTCGACGGGCTGCAGACGCTTTACGAACGTTACCGCGACCGCGGATTGGTGGTGCTGGCGGTGCCGTCGAACGATTTCAGGCAGGAGCTGGGGAGCGAAGCCGAGGTGAAGGACTATTGCGAGATCAACTTCGATCTCGACATGCCGATGACCACGATCACCCATGTGACCGGGGACGGCGCGCATCCGTTCTACCGGGAACTGGCCGAGGCGAAGAACTTCGCCCCGTCCTGGAATTTCAACAAGGTGCTGATCGGCCCGAACGGCGAATTCGTCGCCGGCTGGGGCAGCACAACGCTGCCCCTCTCCGATCCGATCGTCTCGGAAATCGAGCCGCTGCTCAATTAACCTTCGATGCCCTCGGCATCGGCGGTGAGCAGCGCATAGATCTCATCCTTCAGCGCGGCGCGCTTCTTGCGCAGGTCGGCCTCGGCGAGCCCCTCCATCGGGGTCAGCCCGCTCTCGGCCCCGTGCACCTCGCGGTTCACCTCATAGTAACGCTCTGCGAGCGTGGCAAAATGGCCGCCCTGCTGCTTGAGCTCGGAGATGCGCGCGGCAAATTGCGGGAATTCCTCGGCGAGGGAATGCGGAACATGGGACATGGGCTGAGCCTCCTTCACGTGTCTTGGCCCTGTCTTCGCACGCGCCGCGCGGCCGCTCCTTGATGCGGATCAACATGCCCCGAGGTCATGCCGCGGTGCTCACTGCCGCGCCTTGCGCCACCCGGCCTTGCGCGCCTCTGCCTCGGAGCAGAACCAGCGTTCGCCCTTGGTCACATCGATGCGCGTGGCCGCGTAGTATTTCTGGCCAGGCACGTGGAAGATGCGCTCGCCCTTTGATGAGACGTTGCCTTTGATCACGCAGCCGCGCGGTGCCGCGGCCACGGCAGCGGAATTCGCGGCGTTGCGGGTCTCGGCGCGGTACTCGGCGGGGCGCCGCACCTCGGAGCCATGCACTCCGACGCCGCGCACCACGGCGCGTTTCTCGTCGAGGTCGTAGTCCAGAGAATACGCGCGATAGGCAAAGGCCAGCCCCTCGGAAACCAGCTCGCGGCCCACGTCCTCGCCCTCGACCGAGCAGCGCGCCACGGCGCGCCCGTAGCGGTCCGTGTCGAGCCGGGCGCAACTGGCGCGGCGACCCTCGTAGCGGGCGCGGACCTCGGACGTCACCCAGGCGCCGCAGGCCCAAGTCGGCTTGGCTCCGCCGCCGCAGGTCTGCCCCTGTTCCGGGGCATCGACGCCGAAGAGTCGCACGCGCACGTCGCCGATGTCGAAGGTGTCGCCGTCAATCACGCGGATGCGACCGGTGATCTCCGGCTGTGCCGCCGCCACCGGGGCGGCGACGAGGCTCACCCAGGATGACGCAAGGGAAACAATTATGAATAAAACGCTCACGAAGCGTGAACAAAGCCTGATCATCAGGCCAATTTCTACGCATCACGGGAGGAGGGCAAGGCTGCGCGCTTAATCTTCCTTAAGGCGTGCGCCGCCTGCCACGGTCCCTCTCGGCTCAGGCGTCGAGCGTGCCCAGCAGGTGGTTCTGCGGCAGGCGAGAGACCTCCATGCCCCGCTCGGTGCGGCGCAGCTGGTAGCCGTAGCCCTTCATGCGAAAGCGCCATTCGGCGTCGGAGAGCGCCTTGCCGCGCTCCGCCAGAAGGAAGGCCCGGACGTCGTCGAGGTTTTCGGTCAATTGGTTGTTGGCAAACATGGTCACATACTCGGCTGAACTGTTTCACTTGGGGAAACCTTCACGCGGGAATAAGGCCGAAATGCGATGGCCCTGGGGATTTTTCATGTTTTGGAAACGGACTGTTTCAGCGGATTGGGCGCCACCCCACCCGCTCAGAACTTCGTATCGGGACCCGAGGGCGTCACCCGACGCTTCAGCATCGCCTCGCGCAGGGTGATGAAGAGCACCGAGCCGATGATCACCAGCCCGCCGCCGACCACGAAGGGATCGACGGGCTCGGCGAAGAACAGCGCCCCGATGGCCACCGACCAGACCAGCTGCAGGAAGGTGATTGGCTGGGTCACCGTCACCGGCGCGCTGGCGAAGGCGAGCACCATGGCGTAATGCCCCGCCGTGGCAAAGGTGGCGGTGGCCATGAGGATGACGAGATCGCCCCAGCTTGGCCAGACCCAGACCGCAAGCGCGAAGGGGAAAAGCCCCAGCGTCACCGAGATCGACAAGAGCGCCAGTGCGATGGCCGGCGAGAGTTCGTCGGTGATGATCTTGGCGATGAGATAGGAAACGGCGAACATGAGCGACGTCCCGAGCATGGCGAAATGCCCCGGATCAAGCTCGCGGAACCCCGGCCGAAGGATCAGCAGCGCCCCTCCGAGGGCCGCGACGATGGCGAGGATGCGGCGCATTGCCAGCCGCTCGCCCAGCACGAAGACCGCCAGAACTGTCACGTAGATCGGCGTGAGATAGTTCATCGCCGTGACCTCGGCGAGCGGGATGCGAGCCATGGCGAAGAACCAGCAGATCACCCCAAGCGTCTGCGCGCCACCGCGCAGCGCCGAGAGCCGCCACTGGCGCGGGGTCATCCGCAGTTCGCGCAGCGCCTTCCACATGGGGATCAGGAAGACCAGTCCGAGGAGGTAGCGCAGAAAGGCCGACTCCGCTGCCGGCACCCGGCCGTGCAGCAGCTTGACCGTGACCGTGACGCCGACGAAGCAAAGCCCCGTGACGACCATGAAAAGGATGCCCCGGACCGGGTTCGCTTGCGTGGTGTTCATAGGGGCTTTGGTAGCGCGCCCTGCGCCGGGCGCAAGGGTCCGCGCTCAGCCGATCAGCAGTTTCGCCGCGATGAGCCACATGGTCAGCCCGATCCCCAGGTCGAGCACGCGCCAGGCTACAGGCCGTGCAAAGACCGGCGCCAGCAGTCGCGCGCCGAAGCCGAGCGCAAAGAAAAAGCACAGGGACGCGCTCACGGCGCCGAGCCCGAAGTGCAGCCGGCTCTCATACTGGGACGACACCGCCCCCAGCAGCATCACCGTGTCGAGATAGACATGGGGATTGAGCCAGGTCAGCGCGAGGCAGGTGAGCAGTGCGCGCCGAAGGCTGCCATTGCCCGGGTCGCGCTCGGCCCGCAGCGCCGCGCCACCGCGCCAGGCGGCAAGCAGGGTGCGCGCGCCGTACCACATCAGGAAGGCGGCGCCGAGCCAGCGCATCACGGTCTCGAGCCCCGGCAGCTGGCTTGCCAGCAGTCCGAAGCCCGCGACGCCCGCGGCGATCAGCACCGCATCCGACAGCGCGCAGACCAGCACCACCGCCAGCACATGCTCGCGCCGCAGCCCCTGCCGCAGCACGAACGCATTCTGCGCCCCGATCGCCACGATCAGCGAAAGTCCCAAGGCAAAGCCAGCGGCGGCTGCCTGCATGGTGCGGTCTCCATCTTCGTTGTCCGGAGGCCGGGCTATCACGCAGGGCCGATCAAAGGCTAGTTAAAGAAATTGACCCTGATTAAGATACGCTAATGCAATATGACCCCTCTCAACTGGCCGCTCTGGAAGCGGTGCTGCGGCTCGGCAGCTTCGATGCCGCCGCGCGCGCGCTTTCGGTGACGCCCTCGGCGATCTCGCAGCGCATCAAGGCGCTCGAGGATCGCGCCGGGGCGGCGCTGGTGATCCGCGCCACCCCCTGCACCGCCACCCCCGCCGGAGCGCGGCTGGCGCGCCATGCTTCGGAGGTGGCGTTGCTCGAGGCTGCGCTGGCACGCGATCTCGGCCAGCACGCAGCGCAGGCGCGGCTGCGGCTGGCGGTCAACGCCGACAGCCTAGGCACCTGGTTCCTGCCCGCGCTGGTCGGGCGCGACATGCTCTTCGACATCGTGGTGGATGATCAGGCCTTCTCGGCCGACTGGCTGCGGCGGGGCGAGGTCTCGGCGGCGATTTGCGACCATGCCCGCCCGGTGCAGGGCTGCGACGCGGTTCCACTGGGGCGGATGCGCTATGTTGCGACCTGCGCGCCCGATTTCCGGGACCGGTATTTTTCCAAAGGGGTCACGGCCGAGACCCTTTCGCGTGCGCCGCTGCTGCAGTTCGACGGCAAGGACGCGCTGCAGCATCACTGGCTCCGCCGGGTCACCGGGCAGGCGCTGCTGCCGCCCACGCACCGCCTGCCCTCGACCCAGGGCTTCGTCGAGGCGGCGCGGCTGGGGATCGGCTGGGGGCTGAACCCGGAGTTCCTTGCGGCACCGCTGCTCGCCTCGGGCGCGCTGGTTGCCATGCGCCCGGACGCGCCCGAGGACATCTTCCTGACCTGGCAGGTCAACCGGCTGGTGGCCGCGGCGCTGGCGCCGTTGACACGCGCCGTTCGGGCGCAGGCGCGTCAGTCCCTGTTGGCGCCCTGACCGTTCTCGACCTCGCGCAGGCCAGCGGCGATGACCCCGCCAACCAGGCTCAGCGCAGCGAAACCCGCCAGCGCCGCCACCGGGCCGACAATGGCCAGCGCCCCGCCAAGCGCGCCGGTCACCAGCAGCAGCCCGCCGATGAGCGTATTGGCGAGCGCAGCATAGCTCGCTCGCCCCTCCTCGGGAGCCATGTCGACAAGGTATGTCGAGCGGCCCTGCCTGACCCCCTGCCAGGAGATCAGCAGCGCGAAGAGCAGCAGCGGTGTGACCCAGATCGGCCCCGTCCAGCCGAGCAGTGCCGCCACCACCGCCAGCGCCATGGCGCCAGCCCCGGCGAAGCCCGAGAGCATCAGAACGCGGCGCGACGAGCGGTCCGCCATCCGGCCCCACACCCAGCTCGACACGAAGCCGGCCAGCGCCGAGGCCAGGACCATGGCGCCAAGCTTCTGCAATGCGCCGCCGCCGTCGTCGAGCAGCACGAGATAGGGCGGTGCCAGCGAGGTCACGGTCAGCGCCCCCCGGCAGGCGATGAAGCGGCGGAACTGCGGGTCTTCGCGCAGCGGTGAGAGGTCGATGGCAGCGGCCGTCTCATCGGGGTCGCTGTCCTTTTCCTCCAGAGTCGCGAAGAGCGCCGCAGCTCCGAGCCAGAGCGCCGCAGCAAGGCCGATCGCCGCGGCGACGGGCGGCACGTCCTGGACCGCGCCCGACAGGAGCAGCAGCGCAAAGACCAGAACCCCCGCCGAGGCGACCGAGCCCGCCGTGCCGGTGATCGAGCCGCGGCGAGTCTTCGAGACGGTCTTGCCAAGCACGTCCTTGTAGCTGACCGAAGCGGCGGCGCGGGACAGCGCAAGCACCGCCAGCAGTGCGCAGAGCGCGAGCCCCGCCGCCATGCCCTGCAACGTCAGCGCAACGACGACCATGCCCGCTGCCGCGAGCCCCTGCCCGATCGAGCCCGCCACCCAGATCCACTTGCGCTGGCGGCTACGCCGGACCACGCCCGCCAGCAGGAGCTGCGGCAGAAGCGCCCCCGCCTCGCGGATCGGGACGAGCAGGCCGGAGACGGCGGCAGGCGCGCCGAGCGCCTGCGCCAGCCAGGTGAGCACCAGTTTCGGATTCAGAAGGCCGTCGGCGAGCTTGGTCATCGACAGCGATCCGACGTGGCGCAGCCCGTTGCGGGCCTCGGACCTTGGCGCGCCGTCGGTGCCTTCGGTCAATGTGTCGTAGATCTGCGTCTCGTCGATATGGGTCATGCGCCTGCCGCTGCTCTTCCGCCGGGGGGTCCGGCAGGGAAACGCCGCGGCGTGGCAGCAGGTTCCCGCGCCGGTCTCGGAACGCGCGCAAGCTCGGCGGAAGAAGCCAAAACACCGGTCCTTTCGAGGGGTCTCCGGGGCTCTTTCGGTGATTTCGATCAACCGGCGCGTCGGTTCGGGCACGTTGCGGAGCGGAAGGAATGAGGGCACGCATAGTCCTCACAGACATGGCATTCACTTTGCCCAAAGATTGGGCAGAGCGCCCTTCAAGAGCGGCACCTTAGCGACTATTCGATGCGCGGCTTTGACAGGCTTCCGCGCCGAGGGTGCCTTACCTGGGCGCCGAGGTTGGCAAACCGCCGCGAGTCTTTCGCGGCAGCTGAAGACCCACGAAGAAAGGGCAAGAGCCGTACAATGACACTTGATCTCATCATCCGCGACGCGCGGCTTTCGGACGGTGCAGCGCCGGTCGATATCGGCCTCGCGCAGGGGCGGATCGCGACCATCGGGGCGGGCCTCGCCAGCGACGCGCCCACGCTCGATGCACAAGGTGGCCTGGTCTTCCGCGGCTTTGCCGACAGCCACCTGCACCTCGACAAGGCCTGCATTCTCGAGCGCGCGGTGAACCGGACCGGCGATCTCAAGGGGGCGCTGGCGGCAGTGACGGCAGCCAAAAGGGACTTCACCACCGAAGACGTCTACGCGCGCGGGGCGCGGGTTCTGGAGCAGGCGATCGGCCAAGGCACCACGCTGATCCGCACGCAGGTCGAGATCGATCCGGTGATCGGGCTCGCGGGCTTCGAGGCGGTCAGGCAGTTGAAGAGGGACTATTCCTGGGCGCTCGACCTGCAGATCTGCGTCTTCCCGCAAGAGGGCCTGCTGAATTATCCCGGCACCGAAGAGCTGCTGCGGGCGGCCTTGGCGGAGGGGGCAGACCTGCTCGGCGGCTGTCCCTATACCGACACCGACCCGGAGGGGCAGATTGCGCTGCTCTTCGAGATGGCGCGCGCGTTCGGTGTCGACCTTGATTTCCACCTCGATTTCGACCTCGACGCCAGCTGGCGGCATCTCGACGAGGTGGCCCGGCAGACCATCGCTTTTTGCATGCAGGGGCGCGTGGCAATCGGCCATGCGACCAAGCTGTCGATGCTTTCCCCCGCCGCGCTGGCGCAGAGCGTGGCGCTGCTGCAGGACGCGGGGATCGCGCTCACCGTCTTGCCGGCGACCGACCTTTTCATCACCGGACGCGGGCATGACCACGCGGTGCCGCGGGGCGTGGCGCCGGCGCATCGGTTCCACGCTGCTGGGGTGTGCTGCACCGTGGCGACCAACAACGTGCTCAACCCCTTTACCCCTTACGGCGATTGCTCGCTGCCGCGGATGGCCAACCTCTTTGCCAACGTCGCGCAGCTTGGCAGCGCCGAGGAGCTGACCGCCTGTTTCGAGATGGTCAGCAGCGATCCCTTCCGGCTTCTTGGCGTGTCCGACCGGATCGAGGTTGGCGGCCCGGCCGATCTGGTGCTGCTGCCCTGCGAGAGCCGCGCCTCTGCCGTGGCCGAGATCCGGCGGCCGGTCTGGGGATTGCGTGGGGGGCGGATGACGTTCGAAGCGCCCGCGCCGAGGATTTTGCGGCCCTGACAGCCGTTCGCTGGCCGCGCACGCCCCGGAGGCGTCGGCTCGGCTCCAAGCACGCTGGCCGCGCCCTCTCGTCATGCCTGCCTCCCCGCCGCTTGACACCCCCTGCCCCGAGGGTCACAAGGCGGCACGAGATATAACCCGCAACCGGGCGTTCCGTGGGCGCCAGACCGACGAGGAGACTAGGCCTATGAGCCAGATTTCCCTGACATTCCCCGATGGCAATGCGCGCGAATTCGACAAGGGCGTGACCCCTGCCGACGTGGCCACAGCCATTTCCAAGAGCCTTTCGAAAAAGGCGATCTCCGCCACCGTGAACGGCGCGCATTGGGACCTTCAGTGGCCCATCGAGGCCGACAGCACGATCGCGATCCACACGCTGCAGGACGAGGACCAGGCGCTCGAGCTGATCCGCCACGACCTTGCCCACGTGATGGCGCGCGCGGTGCAGGAGATCTGGCCCGACACCAAGGTCACCATCGGCCCGGTCACCGACCAAGGCTGGTTCTACGACTTCGACCGCGCCGAGCCCTTCACCCCAGAAGACCTCGGCCAGATCGAGGCGAAGATGAAAGAGATCATCAACGCCCGCGACGAGGTGAAGACCGAGATTTGGGACCGCGACCGCGCCCGCAAGTTCTATGAAGACAGCGGCGAGGGCTACAAGGTCGAGCTGGTGGACCGCATCCCGGCAGATGCGCCGATCCGCATGTACTGGCACGGCGACTGGCAGGATCTCTGCCGTGGCCCGCACCTTCAGAACACCGGCCAGCTGCCGTCGGATGCCTTCAAGCTGATGGGCGTCTCGGGCGCCTATTGGTTCGGCGACGTCTCGCGCCCGATGCTGCAGCGGATCACCGGCGTGGCCTTCCGCAACCGCGACGAGCTGAAGAAGTACCTCAACTTCCTCGAGGAAGCGGCCAAGCGCGACCACCGCAAGCTGGGCCGCGAGATGGATCTCTTCCACCTCCAGCCGGAAGCGCCGGGGCAGATCTTCTGGCATCCCAACGGCTGGAAAATCTACACCACGCTGCAGGACTACATGCGCCGCCGGCAGGAGCATGACGGCTACGTCGAAGTCAACACGCCGCAGGTCGTCGACCGCAAGCTCTGGGAGAAATCCGGGCACTGGGACAACTACCAAGAGAACATGTTCATCGTTGAAGTCGACGAAGAGCATGCCCGCGAGAAGGCGATCAACGCGCTCAAGCCGATGAACTGCCCCTGCCACGTGCAGGTGTTCAACCAGGGCCTGAAGTCCTACCGCGACCTGCCGCTGCGCATGGCCGAGTTCGGGTCGTGCAACCGCTACGAGCCCTCGGGCGCGCTGCACGGCATCATGCGGGTGCGCGGCTTCACCCAGGACGACGCGCATATCTTCTGCACCGACGATCAGATCGAGGCGGAAACCAAGAAGTTCATCGAGTTCCTCGCCTCGATCTACGCCGATCTGGGCTTCGAGAACTGGACGATCAAGCTCTCCACCCGCCCCGAGAAGCGCATCGGCTCGGACGAGAGCTGGGACCGCGTCGAAGCGGCGCTTGGCGATGCCTGCCGTGCCGCGGGCTACGAGTATGAGATCCAGGAGGGCGAAGGCGCCTTCTACGGTCCCAAGCTCGAGTTCACCCTGACCGATGCGATCGGCCGGGACTGGCAGTGCGGCACGCTGCAGGTCGATCCCAACCTGCCCGAGCGTCTTGACGCGAGCTTCATCGGCCAGGACGGCGAGAAGCACCGCCCGGTCATGCTGCACCGCGCCGTGCTGGGCTCCTTCGAGCGTTTCATCGGTATCCTGATCGAGGAACACGCCGGCAAGCTGCCCTTCTGGCTGGCGCCGCGGCAGGTCGTCGTCGCCTCGATCACCTCGGAGGCGGATGACTACGTGCTCGAGGTCGTCGCAGCGCTCAAGGCCGCCGGCGTGCGCGCCGAGGCCGACACGCGCAACGAGAAGATCAACTACAAGGTCCGCGAGCACTCGGTGGGCAAAGTGCCGGTGATCCTCGCCGTGGGCCACCGCGAGGTCGAAGAGCGCACCGTCACCGTGCGCCGTCTCGGCGAGAAGCAGACCGCGGTACAGAGCCTCGACGAGATCGTCGCTTCGCTGTCGCTGGACGCCACCGCGCCCGACCTGCGCTGAGCCGGGTTTCTTGCGAACAACAAAGCCCCGGGGGATCGCCCGGGGCTTTTTCTTTTTGACCGGGGTTTGGCAACGTCAGCCCGCCAGAGCCGCCTCGACGTCCTTGGTCCAGCCAAGATACATCGCCTCGCCCGCCACGATCAGCGGCCGCTTCATCAATGTCGGGTGGTTGGCAAGCAGATCTTTCGCCGGGCGCGCGCGCTGCGCCTCATCAAGCTCGCGCCATGTGGTCGAGCGGGTGTTCACCAGCTTGTCGCCGAATTCCGCAAGCGCGCTGTCGATCACCTCGCCGGGCACACCGTCGGCCCGGACGTCGCGAAACTCGGCCTCGGGCAGGGCTTTCAGCGCCTTTCGGCAGGTATCACACGTTTTCAGCCCGTATATCAGCATCCGCCATCTCCTTGAACTCTTGGGGCACTATTTATTGCCTAATGCCGCGACTGCGAAGCGTTTCTCTTGATTTTTGCAGGCACCGTGCAACTCTTGGCCCGTGACCTTCGATGATCAGAGCCGGAAAGCCTCGATTTTACCGCGTTTTCGACCGGGACAGGCATTCCTCCCGCTGAGAGGCGAATGTGACGCGGCGCCCGCATTACGGGTAGAAACAGGAAAGTTGGAAGGAGCACGGACACATGCCGAGCGGCACCGTGAAATGGTTCAATACCACCAAAGGCTACGGCTTCATCGCGCCCGAAGAGGGGGGCAAGGATGTCTTCGTTCATATCTCGGCCGTCGAACGTTCGGGGCTTACCGGCCTCGCGGACAATCAGAAAGTGAGCTACGAGCTCAAGGAAGGCCGCGATGGACGCATGATGGCGTCCGATCTGAAAACACTTTAATAACAAAATCTTACATCGCATGACCCCACCCCACCTGGGGTTGGGTCCCCGCGGGGGTGTACCCGCACACGTCAGCCCGTAGCGGGACTGGCGATAGCCGGCGTTGCAGTCCGGCGTGCAGTCATTGCGATTGCAAGCGCCGCGCCTCCTGCCCCGCCAGGCGGATCAGATCCGTCATGAAGGGTTTATCCAGATCCTCGGTGCGGGTCGCGGCGTAGAGGTGCCGGGTGATCCCCGCCTCGGTCAATGGCCGGGTGATGTAATCGGAATTGTATTTCACTTCGCGCACAACCCAATCGGGCAAAACCGCGACACCACGATTCGAGGCAACCAAAAGCAGAATCACTGCAGTCAGCTCGACTTGGCGAATCGCCGCCGGTTCGACCTTCGCCGGGGACAGCAATTGCGAGAATATATCGAGCCGCGCCCGATCCACCGGATAGGTGATCAGCGTCTCGCCGCGGAAGTCCTGCGCCTCGATCCAGGGCTTTCCGGCCAGCGGGTGCGAGGCCGCCGCGACGAAAACCGGGTGATACTCAAAGAGCGGCGTGAACGTGACGCCGGGCAGATCCTCGGGATCGGACGAGATCACCACGTCGACCTCTTCCTTCATCAGCGCCGGCAGCGCGTCGAAGGCGAGCCCCGGGCGGATGTCCACGTCGACATCGCCCCAGCTCTTGCGGAAGCTCTCGAGCACCGGGAACAGCCATTCGAAACAGGCATGACATTCGATGGCGATATGCAGCCGCCCGGCCGAGCCCGCGCGCAACCCGTCGAACTCGGCCATCGCTGCCTCGACCTGCGGCAGCACCTGGTCGGCGAGGCGCAGCAGGCGCAGACCCGCCGCCGAGAGCTTCATCGGCTTGGACCGGCGCACGAAGAGCTCGACCCCCGCCTGATCCTCGAGCCCCTTGATCTGGTGAGAGAGGGCCGATTGCGTTATGTTGAGCTGATCGGCCGCACGCGCGAGACCCCCGGCCTCGTGGATGGCCTTGATCGTGCGCAGGTGACGAAACTCGATATGCATCCCAGTGTTCGCCTCATGTTGTTCTTGAGAAGTATGAGTTTGTCTCACAAAGGTTCATGTGTCACAAGGACCGAAATCCAAACTCGGAGTCCCGGCCAATGACGCGCCCCGACATCTCTTTCGAATTCTTCCCGCCCCGCAACATCGAGGCGACCTTCCGGCTGTGGGACACGGTGCAGGCGCTCTCGCCGCTCGGTCCGCGCTTCGTGTCGGTCACCTATGGCGCCGGCGGTACCACCCGCGAGCTGACCCGTGACGTCGTCGCCACCCTGCACAAGAACTCCGGCCTCAAGGTCGCGGCGCATCTGACCTGCGTCGACGCGACCCGCGAGGAAACGCTGGCGATTGCGCGCCAGTTCAAGGAGGCCGGCGTGAACGACATCGTCGCGCTCCGCGGCGATCCGCCCAAGGGCGCCAGCGGCTTCACTCCCCACCCCGAGGGCTTCAACTCGTCCGTAGAGCTGATCGAGGCGCTGCGCGAGGCGGGCGACTTCACCATCCGCGTCGGGGCCTATCCCGACAAGCACCCCGAAGCGCCTTCGGCCACCGCCGATGTCGAGTACCTCAAGCGCAAGTTCGACGCCGGCGCGTCCGAGGCGCTGACCCAGTTCTTCTTCGAGGCCGAGAGCTTCTTCCGCTTCCGCGACGCCTGCGAGAAGGCCGGCATCGACAAGCCCATCGTGCCAGGCATCCTGCCGATCGAGAACTGGAAGGGCGCGCGCCGCTTCGCCGAAGCCACCAGCACCAAGATCCCCGCCTGGGTGATCGAGGCCTTCGAGAAGGCCGAGCGCGACGACCGGCAGGACCTGCTGGCGACAGCCATGTGCACCGAGCTCTGCAACGAGCTGCTGGAGGGCGGCGTCGAGAAGCTGCACTTCTACACGCTCAACCGCCCCGAGCTGACCCGCGACGTATGCCACGCGCTCGGCGTGGTGCCGGACAGCAAGCTCGAGAACGTGGCCTGAGCGCCCCCGGCGCACGATAAGGCCAAGATCACGCGATGTGCGCCGGTCCGTCGTTGCGGGCCGGCGTTGCTTTTTCTGCCCCCCGAAACCGTCGCACGCCGAGACGCGCGATGGCGTTGCCCACTTTCCGTCCAATCTCGGCATCTTAGATGTTTGTTGACGCCGCGCCTGTTCCCTTGCCGGGCGCCATCCGCTTAACTGGACCCGGGGCAGAGACGAAGGAACAAGACGTGCGGCTAGCGGTATTCACCGATCTCGATGGGACCCTGCTCGACCACGGCACCTATTCCTACGCCCCCGCGCGGCCCGCGCTCGATGCGCTCAAGAAGCGCGGCATCCCGCTCATCCTCGCCTCCTCCAAGACCGCCGCCGAGATCGGCCCCCTGCATCGCGAATTGGGCCTCGGTGACTGGCCCGCCATTGTCGAGAACGGCGCCGACCGGATCAGCCCCGGCGCCCTTTCGGAAGACGCAGCCGACTATCAGAAGCTCCGCGCCGCATTGGCCGAAGTGCCCGAGCACGCCCGCCTTTTCAGAGGCTTCGGCGACATGGATGCCGAGGAGGTGGCGCGGGTCACCGGCCTGTCTCTGGATTGCGCCGAACTGGCCCGCAAGCGGCGCTTCACCGAGCCCGGCCTCTGGTCTGGCAGCGAGGCCGAACAGGACGCCTTCCTTGCCGCGCTTGCGCAAACAGGCATCCACGCGCGCAAGGGCGGGCGCTTTCTCACCCTTTCCTTCGGCGGCACCAAGGCGCAGCAGATGGCGGGGATCCTGACCGACCTCGGCTGCGATACGTCCATCGCGCTCGGCGATGCGCCCAATGACATCGAGATGATCGAGGCCGCCACCCACGGCGTGATCATCCGCAACGACCATGGCAACGGCATCCCGCCCCTGCCCGGCGAGCAGACGGGACGTATCCGCCGCACCGCCCTGCCCGGCCCCGAGGGCTGGAACGCCGCCATCCTCCACCTACTTGCAGACCTCGGGCTTTAGGAGACCTCCGCCATGGCCGACTTCCACCAGAACGGCAATATCGCCCAGTTCCACAACCTGCGCTCGCGCCCGATCGAGGAGATGGTCTACGAGCTTGAAACCTACGCGCAGAGCCGAAAGATCTCGCTGATCCTGCCCTCGCTCTATTCCGAGCTAGAGGGCGACGCGCTTCCGGACATCCTCAAGGAACTGAGCAAGGTCACCTATCTGCACCGCATCGTCATCGGGCTCGACCGCGCGAACGAGGCGCAATACCGCCACGCCCGCCAGTTCTTTTCCATGCTGCCGCAGCAGACCACGGTGATCTGGAACGACAGCCCGCGGATGCAGCAGATCATGGGCAGGCTCGAGGAGCTCGGCCTCGCCCCGCAGGAGCCCGGCAAGGGCAAGAACGTCTGGGGCTGCATGGGCTATCTCATCTCCTGCGCCGACAGCGCCGTGATGGCGATCCACGACTGCGACATCGTCACCTACACGCGCGAGATGCTCGACCGGCTGGTCTACCCGGTGGCCAATCCGAGCTTCAGCTACCAGCTCTCCAAGGGCTACTACCCCCGCGTCGGCGGCGGCAAGCTGAACGGCCGGGTCACCCGCCTCTTGGTTTCTCCGCTGCTCATCGCGCTCAAGCGCACCATCGGGGATCGCGACTACATCGATTACCTGCGCGCCTTCCGTTACCCGCTTTCGGGCGAGATGGCGCTGCGCACCGGACTGCTGCCCGACCTGCGCATTCCCTCGGACTGGGGGCTGGAGATCGGCGTGCTGTCCGAAGCCTGGCGCAACCTTGGCCCGCGGCAGGTCTGCCAGGTCGAGATCGCCGACATCTACGACCACAAGCACCAGGACCTCTCGCCCGAGGACGCCAGCCAGGGGCTCTCGCGCATGTCGGTCGATATCTGCAAGGCGATTTTCCGCAAGCTCGCTGCCGACGGGACCGTGTTTATCCCGCATGTCTTCCGCACGCTCAAGGCCACCTACTACCGCTCGGCGCTCGACCTGCTCGAGGCCTATTCGGCGGATGCCAAGATGAACGGGCTGACCATCGACCGCCACGCCGAGGAACGCAGCATCGAAATGTTCGGCGAAAACATCGTCCGCGCCGGTCAGCTCTTCATCGAGAACCCGCAGGAGACACCCTTCATCCCGACGTGGAACCGGGTGCACTCGGCCGACCCCAGCCTGCTGGCAGACTTCCGCGCCGCCGTGGCCGCCGACGATGCCGAGTTCGGCTGACCGCCACAAGAACCTCACGTCACCGTGAACTCAAAAGCCCGCGACGTCGCGTCTCTCGCCGCGCCCTCACATTGACCTGACCCAACTCTCGTCCGAGTAACTGTTTTTTAGCCCTGCCCGCGCCGGTCCTCCCAGTTCCGGCCTCCCCGCGGGGCGCTTCTGATCAAAGGAGGAGAAGAATGGGTCTCATCGGGATCATTCTGTCGCTGGGCTTGCTGATGTACCTGGCATACCGCGGCATCAACGTGCTGATCCTAGCACCGCTTCTGGCCATGCTCGCCGTGCTGTTTTCGGGCGGTCTGCCGGTCATGGCCACCTATACGCAGGTCTTCATGCAGTCGCTCGGCGGCTACGTGATCACCTACTTCCCGCTGTTCCTGCTCGGCGCGATCTTCGGCAAGGTCATGGCCGACGGCGGTGCCGCGCGCACCATCGCCGAGAAAATCGTCGAATGGGTCGGCGGTGACCGCGCGATCCTCGCGGTCGTGCTCGCCTGCGGCGTGCTGACCTTTGGTGGCGTGTCGCTCTTCGTGGTGGCCTTCGCCATCTACCCGATCGCCAACGCGCTGTTCCGCCGCGCCGACGTGCCCAAGCGCCTGCTGCCCGCAGCCATCGCGCTCGGCTCGTTCACCTTCACCATGACCGCCTTCCCCGGCACCCCGGCGATCCAGAACGCGATCCCGATCCCGTTCTTCGGCACCAACGTCTTTGCCGCGCCTCTGCTTGGCACGCTGGCCGGCCTCATCATGCTCGGCGGCGGCACGCTCTGGCTGAGCCGCCGCGCCAAGGCCGCTCAGGCCCGGGGCGAAGGCTACGGCGTGCACGAGCGCACCGCCGCCGACAGCTCGCTGCCCGAGGATGCCAACATGCCCGGCTTCGGCGCGGCGATCCTGCCGGTGATCACAGTGATCGCGCTCAACGCGCTGCTCACCTACGTCGTCTTCCCGAACATGAACGCCGACTACCTCGCCGAAGCGCAGTACGGCGAGACCTCGCTGTCGCGCGTGGCGGGCATCTGGGCGATCATCATCTCGCTGGTCGTGTCGATCGTGCTGGCGCTGGCGCTGAACTGGCGCCGCTTCGCCGACGTCAAGGAGACGGTGAACAAGGGCACGATGGGTTCGCTGCTGCCGATCTTCAACACCGCCTCCGAGGTCGGCTATGGCGCGGTGATCGCCTCGCTGCCCGCCTTCGGGCTGATCCGCGACGCGGTTCTGGGGCTCTTCCCGAACAACCCGCTGGCCTCGCTGGCGGTGGCGGTGAACGTGCTTGCGGGGATCACCGGTTCGGCCTCGGGCGGCATGTCGATCGCGTTGAAGGCGCTCGGCGAGCAATTCGCCGCCATGGGTGCCGAACAGGGCATCAGCATGGAGCTGATGCACCGGGTCACGGCGCTGTCGTCGGGCGGCTTCGACGCGCTGCCGCACAACGGCGCGGTGATCACCCTCCTGGCGATCACCGGCATGACCCACAAGAAGAGCTACGCGGACATCTTCGTGGTGGCCGTGGCGATCCCGGTGGTGGCGACGATCACGGTGATCGTGCTCGGCTCGCTGGGTCTCTGACCCTCGCGGCACGGGAAACGCGAAACGGGGCGCCTCTGGGCGCCCCGTTTTCATACCGGCGCTTAGACCTCGCCCGCCTTGCGCCGCTTGCGCCGACCGTAGGTTGCGACCCGCCAGAGGTAGAGCCCGACGATCCCCACCACGACGGCCGTCGACACCGGGTCAAGCCAGCCTGCCACCAGCCCGTATTGCGCCTGTAGCAGGTAGCCCGCCATCGCGAGCACCGTCGTCCAGCTCACCGTGCCAACGGTGGTGAAGGCCAGGAAGCTCGCCATCGGCATCCGCGCCACACCGGCGGGGACCGAAATGAAGGTGCGCACGGTCGGGATGAGCCGCCCGATCAGCACCGCGCTGCCGCCATGACGGTCGAACCACGCGTTGGAGCGATCAAGATCTTCGGGCAGGATGGTCAGCCAACGTCCGTGCCGCGCCGCCAGCCGCTTCAGCCGCTGCGTGCCGAGCCGCCGTCCAATCCAGTACCAGAAGAGCGCGCCGGCAAGCGAGCCGAGCGAGCCCGCCACGATCACCGCAAGCAGGTGCTCGCGCCCCGCGGCCGCGTTGAACCCGCCGAGCGGCATGATGAGTTCGGAGGGGATGGGTGGGAAGACGTTCTCGAGGAACATCAGCACGGCGATGCCGATCGCCCCCACCGCGTCGACAAACCCCGAGATCCAGTCGAACATATCGCCCTCCGCTTGACGTCTGACAGCGCAACGCGCCCGCCCGCCGCCGGGTTCACGCGATCTGCGAGATAGGTCTCTCTAGCAGAGAAAGATATCACGAAAGACCCGCGCGCAGCGCCGCAGGGGCAGAGCCGCCTCTCGGCCTTCCATCGCCTGCCGCCCGCCAGTCCCTAGCCGCGGTTCGAGATCCATCGGCACTGGTAGGGTGCCAGCGAAACCGCCCCGGCCTCGATGGTCTCGCCCGACAAGAGGTCGATCCAATGTTCGTCAGCGATGAGGTTCAGCCCCTCGTGCGGGATCACCACCTCCTCGTCCGAGCAGTTGTGCAGCGCGAAGATCGACTGTGCCCGGTCCAAAGATTGCCGCCATAGCCCGAAGACCCGTTCGTCGAGATTGAGGGTGAACTGCGTGGCATTGGGATGGAAGCCCGCCTGCGCCGAGCGCTGGGCCAGCCGCTCCGAGAGCATCTCGAGCACCTGCGCGTGCACCGTCTCGGGATCGTCCAACAGGGCGTTGAGCTCCGCGTAATTCCAACGGTGGCGGTTGATCGCCCGGTTCATGCCGCGCCGCTGCACCGCCTCGATGTCATTCGGCGTTCCGAGCATCGAGTGGATGTAGAATGCCGGAATGCCTTCGAGCGACATGACGATGGTCTGCGAGCAGAGGAAGCGTGCGAGGTGGTTGTCGTCCTCGCCCTTGTAGGTCCTCGCCATGGCCGCGAAGAACGCGCAGTTGAGCTCGTAGACGCTCTCGCCGCCGCCGGGCAGCGAGCGCATCGAGGCAAGCCCGCCAAGCGCGCGCGCCGTGTCGATCACCCGGGCCACCTCTTCCGGCGGCAGCAGCCCCTCGGCGGGACGCATGCCGATGCCGTCGTGGCTGGCGGTGAAGTTGAGATAGGCGCAGCCAAGCGGCGCCGGCGGCATCGCCCGCTGCCAGTCGTTGAGGTATTTCGCCGTCCCCGCCATCATCGCGTGCAGCACAAGCGGCGGCAGCGGGAAGTTGTAGACCATATGCGCCTCGTTGCGGTTGCCGAAGTACGACAGGTTCTCGGCCTTGGGCACATTGGTCTCGGTCAGCAGGATGATGCTTTCGGTGGCGTAGTCGGCAAGCAGCCGCAACAGCCGGATCACCGCATGGGTCTGCGGCAAGTGGATGCAGTTGGTGCCGATCTCCTTCCACAGGAAGGCGACGGCATCGAGCCGGATGATCCGCACGCCCCTGTCGACGTGCAGGCGGATGATCCGCAGGATCTCCAAAAGCACCTCGGGGTTGCGGAAATCGAGGTCGATCTGGTCGTGGCTGAAGGTGCACCAGACGTGGCGCGTGCCCATCGCCGTCTCGACCTCCTGCAGCAGCGGCGTGGTGCGCGGCCGGACCACCATCGACAGGTCGTCCGAGGGCTCGGCCTCGAAGAAGAACCCGTCATAGGGTTTCTGCCCCTGACGGTAGGCGTTGAACCAGACCCCCTGCGAGGACACGTGGTTGAGCACCAGATCGGACATCAGGTGGAATTCGTCGCCGATGCGGGTGATGTCGACCCAGTCGCCAAGCTGCGGGTTCACCTTGCGATAGTCGGTAACCGCGAAGCCGTCATCCGAGGTGAAGGGGAAGAATGGCAGGATGTGCACCCCGTTCACCACCCCCTTCATACGCCGCAGCAGGAAGTCGTTCATCAGGTCGAGCGGCTTGTGGTTGCCGTCGATCAGGCTGTCGCCGTAGGTGATCAGCACCGCGTCTTTCTGCGACCAGAGGTTGTTGCCGGGTTTGCGCGGCTGTCGGCGGCGGCCCTTGGCTTCAGGCCAGAAGGCATCGATGACCTGGCTGGAAAGGATGTCGGCGTTGAGGTCGGGGTAGATGAAGTGGAGCAGTTCCGAAAGGCGGGCGCTGAAGGAGGTCTCGGTCATGAAAACGGGTCTCGACGGGTCCGGGTTGAGAGGACCGGAAGGCCAGGGACGGCACGGAATTCCGGGCACTTACCCTTGGGGTAAGCAATGAGCCCCGCTTTCACAAGAGTTTACTCCCCGCGCCTGGCCTCTTCGCTCTGCCCCGCTCCCCCGGCGGCCGGAGATTGGGCAGAGTTTCCGAAAGCGGCCCTGTCGCATCCTCGTGGAAACATGTCGCGCCAGCGCGACGCTTCGGCCCGATCTTGCCGCAGGATCGGGCTGCAATCCGCTTGACCTCGCCCGGCGCAGGCGGCAGCGATCTGTCCAGGCCTCAAATCCAGAAAAGAAACGCCCTCCCATGAGTTCCTCCTACGCCCTCACCGTGCACTGTCCCTCCACCCGCGGCATCGTCGCCGCCGTCGCCGGCTTCCTCGCCGAGCAGGGCTGCAACATCACCGACAGCGCCCAGTTCGACGACCTCGGCACCGGCAGCTTCTTCATGCGGGTGAGCTTCCGCAGTGAGACCGGCGCGGAGCTGGCCGAGCTCGAGGCCGCCTTTGCCGCGGTGGCCGAGGAGTTCGGCATGGAGTTCGCCTTCCACGATGAGGCCACCAAGATGAAGGTCGTGGTGATGGTTTCGCGCTTCGGGCATTGCCTGAACGACCTGCTCTACCGCTGCCGCATCGGCGCGCTGCCGATCGAGATCGTCGCGGTGATCTCCAACCACATGGACTACCAGAAGGTGGTGGTGAACGCCGATATCCCCTTCCACTGCATCAAGGTGACCCGCGAGAACAAGCCGCAGGCCGAGGCGGCGATCATGCAGGTGGTCGAGGAGTCGGGCGCCGAGCTGATCGTGCTCGCCCGCTACATGCAGATCCTCAGCGACGAGATGTGCCGCAAGATGTCGGGGCGGATCATCAACATCCACCACAGTTTCCTGCCGTCGTTCAAGGGCGCAAACCCCTACAAGCAGGCGTTCCAGCGCGGCGTGAAGCTGATCGGGGCGACCTCGCATTACGTCACTGCGGACCTCGACGAAGGCCCGATCATCGAGCAGGACACCGTGCGCGTCACCCACGCGCAATCGCCCGAGGACTACGTCTCGCTCGGCCGCGATGTCGAGGCACAGGTGCTGGCCCGCGCCATCCACGCCCATGCCCACCGCCGGGTGTTCCTCAACGGCGACAAGACCGTCGTCTTCCCCGCCTCGCCGGGCTCCTACAGCTCCGAGCGGATGGGCTGAGGGCTGTTGACCCCGGGGCCAGCCTTCGGCGCGCCCCCGGGGAACACCTGCCCGGAAATTCATTCGGCCTGCAGGTGCCAGGCGGGCGTTTTCGTAGCCGGCGCTGGGGGCGGCCAGCCTCGGGCTTTTGGAATACTGTCGTCACCATCCTGCCACCCCTACCCACCGTTTCAGGGTGTTGCATGTCATCGCAACAAGGCGTTTCCGGAATGACCGCAGCGATCGAACCTCTGTCCGTCTGGCGCAGGCTCAGGAGGTCTTTGGCATCCGCCGGGTGACCTTCTACCGGTGGGCAGCCGCCGGACAGATTCGCATCTATAAGAAGGGTGAGATTTCGCTGCTCAAAGTCTCGGAGATCGAGACATTCCTCGAAAGCCGTACCGAAGTGTTGCAAGACGTTGCGTCGCAATGCGCGAGCGCTTGGGGGGCTACTTCGGGGGGAATGCCGTAGAGGCAGACTTTCACTTTCCTGCCTTTTCAGCAACTTGGGCGGGAATATGGTGCACCTAAAGCGAGAAACTTCGAACCAGTTGATGGCCGAGCTGATGAAATGGCGAGAGTTACTCAGTTAATCAAAACGCTATCGCTACGTCCAAGCGCAGATCGCTTTCACACGATCGCTACAGCAAGCTGTCCAGTCTTCAAATAACCCTATCGCTATAGTCCCGTTAGCGCGGCAACCATGCGCCGTAGAACATGGCTGCCGCGCTCGAAGCACAGGCTATGGCCTAGGGAACGTCACTTAGGAGCCTGAGTGAATGTCTGCAAGAACAGCTCGCCGCGGAACCCAAACTGCTCCAGCCGTCGGGCAACCTCGGTAGGGCTCGATCCCACTGATGGTTCCCCAAGCTGTTTGCCAAACTCACGAAGTTTCTTCTTGAGACTTTCCAGCTTGGTCTTGTCAATGACCCTCATCCCAGAAACTAACTCGGCATCCGTGGCCAACTTTCTCGTTGGATGAATCATTACCGGAGTGCCGACTGAAGCTGGATAATGGAAGCGGAACCATTCCATTGACTGCCCTAACTGACCGGCTTCTGTCTTGGTGATCGAATCTCGCGTTTCGAGAACTTCATTTTTGCATTCAATGACAAGGAATGAAGAGTCCGCCAACGCCCACAGGTTGTCGGTCTTCCCCTTCTCTTTTTTCTCAGGACGATACGCAGCGATCCCAAGGAATGCAGCGAGATCATCAATCGCAGCCTCAAAGCGATCCGCGGTACCGGGAAGGAAACGCAAATCAGTGCACAACCCATTCACAAATAGATTCCGCTGCGTGGCATCTATGAATCTGGATTCATGAAATGCGATTAAGTTCGACGCCTGTTCCCGCGTGGCAGGTGCCAACTTTTTGTAGGGTGCGCCAGAGATGGGCTTCAAGACGGCATCATCAATGTCACGGGCAGCAGCAAGTGTCTTCTGAGCAGCCTCAGCATCAATCGGATGTTGGAATGCGGCTTTTCGAGCGAGTAGCCAAGCTTTGACCTGAGGATCAGTCTGAGCATTAACCGCCACGCTCACAGCGTCGACAGCTTCCTTTTGCCTTTCGTCGCGGGACAAATCAAACGCGCTACGAAGCGCAAGCTTCGTCTTATCCAAGCGAAGCTCATCATCTGCTTGCAGTTTCACAAGCGCTTTCCGGCTCAATGCAGTCCAGCCGGGATCCCTGTTTAGACACTGCCGGATCACGCCCGAGATCTCTTTTGCTGTGGGCGAATCCAACCGAGCCGCAATCTTGCGAGTAAGGGTCAGTTGCGCTTTCGTGGCTGGTGTCAGCATCTCCTGCCCCGCCTTTGAACGCAAATGGGATATCAGCCGCGAACCAATCAGCAGCACAGCACAGTGATCCTCATTTGAACGGACACCTCGCCCCATACCCTGTTCGATGCGCTCAATCTGCCGACGCAGGTTCACATCAGTGTCGCTCAAGAGATCACTGTCCAGATCGTCTACAAAGGCCGTCACCTCGGGAAGATCGACCACAGCGAGTACTCTGCAGGCGTCGCCCGGGAGATCGATACCGTCATAACGGTTCACAAGTACCACGAGACCAACATGGCCAGCGCGCAGCTCTTCCACTCCCTCAGAGACCTCGTCACCGATGAGAATCCTGTCCGCAACGGCCTCCCAGTCTTCTGACGCTTGCTTCGAGGGTACGATGACTACGACGTTGACTTCCTCCGAAAGCTCTTCGAGCAGCGCGCGAATATCTTCCCCCGGCAGATCGGTATTCAGTTCTTGGGGCATGAGGATCATCCGTTCGCCCATGGATTGAGACGAGGTTGGGACAATCGGCTTGCCGATATCGGCTGCTGACGCGCCAAAGTGGGTCGCTACAACACTATCATCAGCCATGGTCGCGGTCATGTAGATGCGACGTTTAGCGCGCCGGAACGAACGAACAAGATCAGTCGCTGGGAAGTGAGGCTCAATCTCGAGGCGTTGTCCGCCAATTACGCAGCGAGACTGGCGAAGCAAGCGACTGACAAACGGATAGACGTACTGGAAACTTTCGTCTTCACGATGGGCGTGGAGTGCGGTTAAAACTTCATCGTAGTGGGAATGCCAAGACCAGAACGGCACTTCCATGTGGGCACGAGGTTCTCCCGAAGACACTTCGAGAAATGCCGGTGCATCGCTTGCCTTCAAATCCTCTTCGAAAATTTCAATAATACTCTGATAGGCGTCATGAGTATTTTTAAACGAAGTTCGGAATTGCTGACTCAAGGTTGAAACACAAGCGTGCGCATCATCAACGACCACGGCACCAATCTTGAGGACACTTCTCCCAACACCAAAAACCGAACGTCCGTTAAACAATTTGTAGGCGTTTACAACGCAAATTGCCGAGCCGGTTGCATACGCCGAGTCTCGAGGGTCTTCGGTCGTCGCAATTCCAAGTGCTTCAGCCTCCGCCAAAACTTGGTCAGCAAGCTGCTTGTTTGGCGAGACCCAAAGGGCTGGTCCGGCGCCTTCGTTCAACGCGCTCTGCAGCATCAGAAGACCGACAAGGGTCTTCCCGCTGCCAACGTTCAACTTAACAACAATGTCACTCTCGTCCCGACGCTCGAACCATTTGTTCCAAACCTCCGTTTGGATGTCTCTCGGGAACGAAAACGCCGAACTACGCGGAAGCGTGAAGAAGATATCCCTTGGGTGAAGGACTGGTTCTTCCTCATCATCCAGCATGTCCGAAAAATCGATGGCCATCGAGCTTCGCCTCAACTCTTTGTTAACAACAGGTTATGCGTCGATATGGCTACCTTACCGTTATCGGGAACACCAGCCTCAACCACAACTTTTCCGAAAGGACGATTTTTTCACACAACTGAAGACGCCCGGCGCTTCGGGTGCGTTTGTCCCGCCGTTCAACCACGCTCGGCAACCTGTACGATCTGGTCGCGTGCGTCTCCCCTTTTGGCAAAGAGGGGCAACTGATTCGTGCAAGTATTACTGACATTTTGCGAACCGTGTCATGAAGCGTGACACAGCAACTTGCGGCTGATGTGCGGTTTTCCAACTTGAACTTCTCGCGTGGTCAGATGTGCATGGAATTGTTTGGGAAATGTCCCCGCGATGTGATCTTTTCCGCATGTCACGCTCGCTGACATTGTGCGAAAATAATTTATTTAAAACATATAGTTACAAGACATCGCCTCTGCGTAATGATCGGGGCAGTCAGGCATCCAGCCGACACCATCGATCCGAAACGCAAGGAGGGTTCGAACATGACTGAAATTGGTTCGAGTAGCCACAACCCCATTTCTCCAGAGCCGGTAGTCGCCAACGCCCCGGACACGCCCGGTCCGGCTCCCATTGAACAGGGCGATCCGGAATTCATCGCGGCATTAGGAATTATCGTTTCCGCATTTGTTGATCTTGGGTTCGGAGTTTCTGCCGCACAGCAGGCGCAGCGAGCAGCAAACGAGAACCGCAACTTGGTCCGCATCGCCGCTGACTTTCCCAACCAGTCTTCCTGAAATACCACAGAAAAGGAAATCCAATGATTATCCCCCACCCAGACACGATGCAGAAGAAGAAGTGCGTCATCTACGCTCGCGTTTCATCCATGAAGCAGACCAGTGACGGCTCCGGTCTCTCAAGTCAGGAGCGAACCTGTCGAGACTATGCCGAGCGTAACGGCTATGAAGTGGTCGAAGTGTTCACTGACGTCATTTCGGGTAAGTTTGAAGACCGGCCTGGCATGAACGCTCTCCTCGCCTTCCTCGGTAAAGTTTCTACCTCGGACTATGTGGTCGTCGTCGACGACTTCTCTCGCTTGGCGCGGGATGTGAAGGCTCACGCATCACTCCGCGACAAGATCACGGCAACCCAAGCAATCATTGAGTCGCCGAACCAGAAGATTGGTGAAGATGCCACCGGACGCTTCGTTGAGACGATCTGGGCGGCCATTGCGGAGCACCAGCGCCTTCAGAATGCAGAGCAATCGAGACGTCGATCTCTGGCGCGACTTAAGAACGGGTACTGGATTTTCAGGCCGCCCTATGGCTACCGATATGAGAAGACGTCCCATGACGGTAAGCGGCTTGTTCCTGACGAACCCCTTGCGAGCATCGTCAGGGAGGCACTCGAAGGCTTTGCGGCTGGACGGTTTCAGTCTCAAGCCGAGGTCAAACGGTTTCTGGACACCAAGCCCGAGTTTCCGAAGAGCTACCGGGGCACTGAGGTTCACTTCGATAAGGTGAAACGGCTGCTGACCAATCCCCTCTACGCTGGCTATCTCGAGCACGAGAAGTCTGAAATCCCGCTGATTGAGGCAAAGCACGAGCCGCTGATCAGTTACTCCACTCATCAGATCATTCTGGACCGCCTCAGCGAACGCAGCGTCGCGCCCGCCCGGAAAGACATCAGCGAAGAGTTTCCTCTGCGTGGCTTCCTGATCTGTGAGTGCTGTGGCCATCGGCTCACTTCCTGTTGGTCGAAGAGTCGAAGTGGCACGAAGTATCCCTATTACCTGTGCGGCTATCGAGGTTGTGCGGAGAAGGGCAAGTCGATCCCGCGTGACAAGCTGGAAGCGGAATTCAGTGAAGGATTGAAGCGTTTGGTTCCTGCTCGAACCACGTTCGAACTCGCAGAGCGTATGTTCCGGGAGGCATGGGACGAGCGGTCCCGCTCCTCCGCCACTGAGAGCCAGCGCCTCAACACGAAAATTCGTCAGATCGAAAGGGATGTCGAGAAACTGCTCAAGCGTCTCGTGGAAACTCAGAACAATAGAACGATTTCCGCCTACGAGAACCGAATTGATGAACTCGAGAGAGAGAAGATTTTGCTAAGGGAAGAAGCCGACAGAACCTCGGGCCCACAGAGACCGTTCGACGAAATGTTCGAACACTCGATGCGGTTTCTCGCAAACCCCTACGAAATATGGAAAAAAGGAGACACTCCAACGAAGCGAACTGTCATCCGTTTGATTTACCCTTCACCGTTGACGGTGTCGCGAAAAACGGGAGTTCGAACCGGAGAAACCACCTATCCCTTCAAGGCCTTAGGGTTCTTGGAGAGATCGGATTTGAAGATGGTGCCCCCACACGGACTCGAACCGCGGACCTACTGATTACAAATCAGTTGCTCTACCAGCTGAGCTATAGGGGCACCGTGCGCAGAGGCATATGCCAGCTTCGCCCCCTTGTGCAAGAGCGATTCAGCGATTTGCGCGTGCCAGAAGACCGACCGCAGAAAGCCCCACGCCAATCACCAGAACCGCCGCCGGGGCGGCGCCTCCGAGGTTTTCCAGCGAGGCCTGGTCGTGCACCCGCGTGGCGAGGGTCTCATAGTTGAACGGGCGCAGCAGCAGCGTCGCCGGCAGTTCCTTGACGCAATCCACGAAGACCAGCAACAAGGCCGAGGCGACGGAGCCGCGCATCAGCGGCACGTAGACCTCGCGCAGGGTCTGGCCCTGGGTGCGGCCGAGCGAGCGCGCGGCACGGGCGAGATTGGGCGAGATCCGCGCCATCGCCGCATCTGCCGCGCCCTGCGCGATGGCGAAGAAGCGCACGAAATAGGAGAGCACCAGCGCAAAGGCCGAGCCTGTGAGCACGAGGCCGATATCGATGCCGGTGACCGCCTCGACCGTATCCGCCAGCGCGTGGTCCACCGCCGCGAGCGGGATCAGGATACCAACGCCCAGCACCGCGCCGGGCGCGGCGTAGCCGATGGTCGAGACCGGCAGCAGCAGCCGCGGGAGTTGCCGCCCCGAAAGCCGCACGCCGTACACCAGGAAGACCCCGCCGAGCACGGTCAGCACCGCCGCGATACTGCCGACGGTGAGCGTGTGGACCCCGGCCTGCCAGAGCCGCGGGTCGGCCCATGCCTGGGCGTTGTCGATCGCGTGGCCGAGGATCACCCAGGCGGGCAGCACGAACCCCATGCCGAAGGGGATGACGCAGGCCAGGCTCGCCCCCCAGCCGGTGGCACCGCGCAGCGCGGTACGCGCCACCGGCCGGTGGCGCGAGGAGAGGTTGAAAAAGCGCATGCGGCGGCGCGATCCCTTCTCGAGCAGCACCAGCACGATGACCAGCGCCAGCACCGTCCCGGCAATCTGGGCCGCGCCGCCGGCGTTGTTGCTTTGCAGCCAGACGCTGAAGATGCCGGTGGTCAGCGTCTGCACAGAAAAGTAATCCACGGTGCCGAAATCGTTCACCGCCTCCATCATGGCGATTGCCATGCCCGCCGCGATCGCCGGGCGGGCGAGTGGCAGGCCGACCCGCCAGAACCGGGCAAAAGCGCCCTGCCCCAGCGAGCGCGCGACCTCGTCGGCGCTGCCCGGCTGCTCGCGGAAGGCGTTGCGGGCCAGCAGGTAGACGTAAGGGTAAAGCGCCGCCGAGAGCACGATGATCGCCGCCCCCATCGAGCGGATCTCGGGGAACCAGTAGTCGCGCGAGGTTTTCCAGCCGAAAATCTCGCGCAGCCCGGTCTGCACCGGCCCGGCATATTCGAGGAAATCGACCAGCGCGTAGGCCCCCACATAGGCCGGGATCGCCAGCGGAAGCAGCAGCAGCCATTCGAGACAGCGCCGCCCCGGGAACTCGTAGCGCGCCACTAGCCAGGCGGCGCCCGAGCCTGCCGCCCCCGCCAGAAGCCCGACGCCCGCCATCAGCTTCAGCGTATTGCCGAAATAGCGCGGCAGGGTCGTCGAGATTAGATGCGGCCAGATGTTTTCCGAGGGAAACAGCGCGATCCAGAGCACCGCAAGGATCGGCGCGATAACCACGGCGGCGATCAGGGCGGCGCCGAGCGACCAGGGGTTCGGCAAGGCGCGCGCCAGCGACAGGCGGGCACGGCGCGGGGCGCTGTTGTCGGCAAGGCTCATGAGGGCTCCTTCGTGATCCGCCCCGGGCGGCGCGCGGTTTTCCTTGGCTCTGATCCGGGTATAGTCCCTGCCGTTGGTAACCGAAAGTGCAGGTCATGCAGGTCATTCTCCATATCGGCGCGCAATGCACGGACGAGGATCGCCTGCTCAGGGGACTGCTGCGCAACGCAGGCGAGCTTCACCGCGAGGGCATCGCCGTTCCCGGCCCGTCGCGCTACCGCATGCTCCTGTCGGAAGCCATCAGCGCCCTCGGCGCCGAGAAGCCAACCCCCGAGGCGCGCGAGGTGCTGCTGGACGCCATCCTCAGCGAGGATCCCGGACAGGTCTCCCGGCTCATCCTCAGCCACGAGACGCTCTTTTCGGTGCCCAAGCTCGCGCTGGAGGGTGGCACGCTCTACCGCAAGGCCGAGCGGCGGCTGCAGGCGATCGCCCGGCTGTTCGAGGGGGATGAGCTGCAGATCTTCTTCGGGCTGCGCGATTTCGCCACATGGCTGCCGGCCATGCTGCGCGCCACGCCGCACGAGACGCTCGAGAGTTTCCTGTCGGGCGCCGACCCGATGAAGCTGCGCTGGTCCGATCTCGTGATGCGGCTGCGGCGCGCTCTGCCCGGTGTGCCGATCACGCTCTGGTGCAACGAGGACACGCCGCTGCTCTGGGGGCAAATCCTGCGCGAGGCGGCGGGGATCGCAGCCGAGCGGAAGATCACCGGCAGCTTCGACATCTTCTCCGAACTCGTCAGCCCCGAGGCGATGCAGCGCTTCCGCGGCTTCCTGCGCGAGAACCCCATGGTCAGCGAAGCGCAGAAACGCCGGGTCATGACCGCCTTCCTTGAGAAATACGCCCTGCCCGGGGTGATGGAGGAAGAGCTCGACATGCCGGGATGGGACGCCGCCTATGTGGACATGCTGACCGGGCTCTACGACGAGGACGTTTGGCAGATGGCACAGATGGACGGGGTGCGGGTGCTGACGCCCTGAACGCGTGGCCGCATCCGGAGGATCCGGGGGCTCCGCCCCTGCCGCCGCGCGGCTCCGCCGGGATAGTTATGTCAGGAAAAAGACGGGGAGGTCTTCCCTCCGGGAGGGACCGGGGCCCGCGCCCCGGTCCGGGATGTTCGAGGGGGCTGGCGCGGCGGCTCAGTCCATGCCGAGCGCGGCCTTGTACATCTCGAGCACGGCCTCTTCCTCGGCGATGTCGTCCTTGTCGCGCTTGCGCAGCGCGATGACCTTGCGCATCACCTTGGTGTCGTAGCCGCGGCCCTTTGCCTCGGCCATGACCTCTTTCTGCTGGTCGGCGATTTCCTTCTTTTCGAGCTCGAGCCGCTCGAAGCGCTCGATGAACTGCTTCAGCTCGCCTGCGGCGACGCCATAGGCGTCGGACCCATTGTCCTGCATCTCGTCAACTCCTGCCTGGTTTTCTGCCGGTATCGCCGGTTTGACTACCCCCCGGCGCCGCCCTCATCAAGCCCGATCCGGCGCGCCGGGCAGATGCCGCCGAGGGTTGCGAGGCGGGCGGCGATGCAGTACCCGCCCCGAAAGCGCCGACGGGCGGCGCGAACAGAGGATAGTGCGCCATGGAATGGCTGATCTGGCTGGGTGCGGCGGTCTCGCTCGCGGGGCTTCTGGGGCTTTTCGGATGCATCATCAAGGTCTGGAGCGCCAAGCGCGCCGGGCTCGATGACGACGGGCTGCGCGAGGTGATGCGCAAGATCGTGCCGCTGAACATGGCAACGCTGCTGCTGTCGGTCTTCGGCCTTGCGATGGTGATGGTCGGCATCCTGCTCGGCTGAGCCCACAGGTCTACCGCTGGGGCCAGTCCGCACCGCCGGTGGTGACCAGATCGTCCCAAAGCGGGTGCGGCGCCCAGAAGGCGCGGTCGGGATGCGCCACCGCCGCCAGCGCCTCGCGCACCGCCCGCGCGCCCATGCGCAGCGCCGCCAACATCGGCCCGCCACGCCAGCGCGGCATCTCGAGCACCTCCAGCGCCACCAGATCGAGATCGGAAGCGCGGCGCAGCATGCCCGCGGCCAACATCCGCGCGCCTTCGTTGGCCATGGCGCCGATCAGCAGCAGGCGCAGCATATCTGCCGGCAGTGCCGGGGCAGCCGGACGGCGGGCGACGACAAGGGCGTCGACCTCGGCGCTGGCCAGAGGCACACCCGCTTCGGTCCAGTCGTAGAAGCCCGCGCCATTCTCGCGGCCCATGCGCCCGCTCTCGGCAAGCGCGCTGGCCCAGTTCACCGCGCCCTCGGCCCGGGTCTGCGCGCCGAGACGCGACAGCCCCATCTGGTCGCGGCGCAGGAAAGGCCCGCGGCGCCAGCCCCAGTCACGGCAGGCGGCATCGATCGCCTCGGGACTCTGGCCCATGTCCACCAGCGCATCCGCGGCGCGGCACCACGCGTCGAAGAGGCGCCCGCCAAGGCTCTCGCCCCCCGAGCGGACGCGGATCGCGAGGCAGCCCATCTGCTGCGCCAGCGCCTCTGCCTCGGCGATCTGCTCGACCTGCGCTTCTGGCCCGGCGATCACCTCGACCAGCCTCGCGCCAAGCGGCGCCGGAGCGAAGCGCAGCCCGACCTCGCGCACCCGTCCCGGGTAAGCGACGAGTCGGCTGACCCCCGCGGGCGCCGCCACCTCGCGCTGACCCGGCCCCGCCAGCAGGATACACCCGGCACTGCGCGCCATGTCGGCCGGGGCGCCGACGCGCAAGCGCGACAGGCGTTCCTCGACTTCCTCCTCGGCGATGCTCCCGCCCTGCCGCGCCGCCTCGAGCCGCCGGTGCAGGGCGATCACCCCGTCGTGCAGCACGCCCGGCGCGTCGCAGCCCCAATCGACCCCCGCCGCGACCGGCAGAAGCGCCTGCACCAGCGGCAGGGCCAGTGGCCCCTCTCCCAGCACAGCAACGCGGTGCGGCGCGCGGCGCGCCGGTGTCATGGCAGATGCGGCAGCGCGCTCGGCGGCGGCAACCGCGCGCAGCGCGGCGCTGGCCTCGGTCTCGCGGCAGGTCTCATAGGCGTCGGCCTCGAACTCCAGCCCGCCCGCAAAGGGCAGCAGCTGCGCCGCTTCGACCGCCGCGACGATCTCGGGCGGGGCGGGATTGCCGCCGCCGGCGACCTTGGCGCGGCGGGCGGCGACCGCCTGCTGATAGGCCAGCGGCACGGCAAACCCCTCGCGGCGCTGCGCGGCGGGGCGCGGCCCCAGCCCCTCGGCGCGCAGCTCGGCACAGAAGGCGCGGGTCTCTTCCTCGATCGGGCCCCTGGCGAGATGGTCAATGAGCCCCGCGGGCGCCGCCTCGAGCGTTATGGCCTGCCCCGAAAGCATGAGGTCCAGCGCCTGCCCGGCGCCGACCAGCCGCGGCAGCCGCTGGCTGGCCCCGGCGGCGGGCGTCAGCCCCAGCGCGACGTTGGGCAGTCCAAAGCGCGTGCCCGGCGCGGCGATCCGGTAGTGCGCGGCCAGCGCCAGCTCGGCGCCGGTGCCAAGTGCCGCCCCGTGCATCGCAGCGATCACCGGCTTGGCGCAGGCCTCGACCCGGCGGCAGAGCGTGGCGGGATCGGGGGTGGCATGGGGGCCTTCGAGCTCGGTTGGATCATCACCTTCGGAGAAACAGGCCCCCGCCCCCTGCAACACGATGCAGGCGACGGCGGGGTCGGCCTCGGCCCGGGCAAGTTCGGTGAGAAGCGCGCCGCGCAGTTCGGGCGTCAACCGGTTGGCCGCCTCTCCGGTCATGACCAGCCAGGCGATCCCCTCGCCGATCCGCACCTCAACCGCGCCTGCCGCCTGCGCCATCTGCCCGCCTTTCCGCTTGCCCGCGGGCGCGAGCGCAAACGCCCCGCAGCCCGTCCCTTTCGTCATGCCCTGAGGCATCCCCGCGAGCTAGTGGGTTCCGAAAGGCGCGGCAAGACGAGAATCCGCCGCGCCGCCCTTTCCGGCCGCGCGGCGGTGGTGCCTGCGACTGTCGCAGGCAGGGACCTGCCGATCAGATCGGCATGTTGTCGAAGCGCGCCTCGAGCTCGGCGTCGACTTCGGAGCGTAGCCGATCCCGGACGTGGGACGGCAGCGGCATTCCGCGCGCCCGCGCCTCGCCCGCGAGCCGCTCGAGTTCCGCCAGGAGCGCGGCATGTTCGGCGCCCTGCGCCTCGGCCAGCGCGCGTTCAACCGTTTCGAGGCGGGCTTTCAGTCTGTCATCCATCACACGTCTCCTCCGTGTCGGGGCGCTCAGCCAGAGAGGCTCTTTGGCCGGGCCATGCCTGTGGCGGAGCCGCGGACCGGCTCCGGCAGCTGTTTTCCGGTCCTGCCGAATCGCCGCCCGAAGGCGGCGCCAAGCACGACCGCGGCTCTGCAGGGAGCGACGGGCGCCCCGTGCAAGCCTTGAATTCGCTTGCAATCCTCCCGGGTCGATGCGTCCGGGAGACCGGGTTCGAGGGGCACGGCAGACCCCGTCTGAACGCAGACCATCCTGCACCAACACGCCGATGATGACCATGATATGGGTCAATCGCAACGAATCCTTGAACACACATTCAGTTTTATCTATATGAACGTCAAACGGAGGATCATTCCATGATGACACCTGAGGTCACCGCCTTCTTCGACGAGGCCACCAACACCATCTCCTACGTCGTGCGCGACCCGGCTGGCAGCGCCTGCGCGATCGTCGACAGCGTGCTCGACTTTGATTACGCCTCGGGCCGCACCGACACCCGTTCGGCCGATGCCATCATCTCCTTCGTCAAGGAGAAGGGCTACAAGGTCGACTGGCTGCTCGAGAGCCACGTGCACGCCGACCACCTTTCGGCCGCGCCCTACATCCAGCGCGAGCTGGGCGGCAAGATCGGCATCGGCGAGCGCATCACCGTGGTGCAGGACACCTTCGGCAAGGTGTTCAACGAGGGCACCGAATTCCAGCGGGACGGCTCGCAGTTCGACCGGCTCTTCGAGGAGGGCGACAGCTTCCACATCGGCCAGCTGCGCGGCGACGTGCTGCACACGCCGGGCCATACGCCGGCCTGCCTGACCTACGTGATCGGCGATGCCGCCTTCGTCGGCGACACGCTCTTCATGCCCGACTTCGGCACCGCCCGCTGCGACTTCCCCGGCGGCTCGTCGGAAACGCTCTTTGCGTCGATCCAGAAGATCCTGGCGCTGCCGGACGAGACCCGCATCTTCGTCGGCCATGACTACAAAGCGCCGGGCCGCGACGCCTACGCCTGGGAGACCACCGTGGGCGAACAGAAGGCGCTCAACATCCACGTCGGCAGCGGCAAGTCCGCCGAGGAGTTCGTCAAGATGCGCGACGCGCGCGACGCGACCCTTGCGATGCCCAAGCTGATCATCCCGTCGTTGCAGGTGAACATGCGCGCCGGCCGGATGCCGCCGCCCGACGAAAAGGGAGACGTCTTCCTCAAGGTCCCGGTCAACAAACTCTGACGTCGCAAGACCACCACATGGATACCCGCGCGCTCCGCCTCCAGACGGGGCGCGTCCCCCTCATAAAGAACAGCGGTCACCTCCCGGGGCCGCCGCGTGACAAAGGAACTGCGAATGCCACTCGACTGGATTTGGGGCCTGATCGGCGGCTTGCTGATCGGCATCGGCGGGGCGGTCTACCTGCTCATCAACGGACGGATCATGGGCGCCTCGGGCATCATCGGCGCCTTGGTCGACGGCTCGGCTGGCGACAGCAAGTGGGAGCGTCTGAGCTTCCTTGCGGGGGTGATCCTTCTGCCGATCCTGCTGCTGCCGTTCTATGGCGGCGCGGTCGACACCCACATCACTGACAACATTCCCGTGCTTGTCGCCGCCGGCCTGCTGGTCGGCGTCGGCACGCGGCTGGCCAATGGCTGCACCTCGGGCCACGGTGTCTGCGGCATGTCCCGCCTGTCGTTGCGCGGCTTCGTCGCAACCTGCTGCTACATCCTCGCCGGCGGTGTCGGCGTGGTTATCTTCCGTCACCTGCTGGGAGTGATCTGACATGGGCAATTCCTCTCCGGCCCGCCTGTTTTTCGCCCTCGTCGCCGGCGGTCTCTTCGGCGCTGGCCTTTTCCTGTCGGGCATGACCGACACCGCCAAGGTGCAGGGCTGGCTCGATGTCTTCGGCGCCTGGGATCCGACGCTGGCCTTCGTCATGGGCGGCGCGATGATCCCCATGGCAATCGCCTGGCTCGTCGCCCGTGGCCGGACGCGCGCCGCGCTTGGCACGCCGCTGCCGCCGCAGCCCGGCACGCGGATCGACCGCAAGCTGGTGATCGGCTCGGTGCTTTTCGGCATCGGCTGGGGTCTCGCCGGGCTCTGCCCCGGCCCGTCCATCGCCTCGCTGAGCTACGGCGGCACCGGGCTCTATATCTTTGTCGCGGCGATGCTCACCGGCATGGCCGTGGCCCCTGCCCTGCGCAGGAGACTCGACAACCCCGTGGCGGCGGAATAACCGTTTGGCCATGGATCTGAACCACATCACCCCCCGCTACACCGTCTCGCCGCAGATTGCGGTGGAGGATGTTCCCGCGCTCGCCGAGGCCGGCTTCACCCTGGTCATCTGCAACCGGCCCGACGGCGAAGTCCCGCCCGAACTGCAGGCAGAGACCATCGGCGCCGCCGTGCGCGCCGCCGGCATGGAGTTCGCCGTGCTGCCGGTGACCCACGACGGGCTGACGCTCGACCTCGTGGCCGAGCAGGCCGCGCTGATCGAGAACGCCCCCGGCCCGGTCTTCGCCTACTGCCGATCGGGCACCCGCTGCGCCACGGTCTGGGCCATGGGCCAGGCCGGCAAGATGCCGACCGACGACATCCTGCTGTCCACCGCCAAGGCGGGCTACGCGCTCGACGGGATGCGCCCGACGCTGGACGCCATCGCCGAGCGCGGCTGACCTCGAGCCGATATGACCCGAAGGGCCGCCCCATGGGCGGCCTTTTGCGTATGGAAGGTTTTTCGCCCGCCCGGGCAGCCTCTGACCACTTGTTTCAATCCAGGCGGCAAGGCACCCTGCCTCATGACCAAATTTCTCATCTCGTTCCCGGCCGAAGCCATGCAAATCACCGACGAGGAATTCCCCGAGGTGGTCGCGGCCTCGCATGCGGTGATCGAGGAGGCCAAGGCCGCCGGCGTCTACGTCTTCGGCGGTGGGCTCGATGAGAGCGTAGCCCCGGTGCTGGTCTCGGGCGATGGCAGCGTGTCAGCCGAGATCTATCAGGGCAGCTTCCTGAACGGCGGCTTTACCGTGCTCGAGGTGCCGACGCGGCTGGAGGCGCTGGACTGGGCGCGCCGGATCGCGCAGGCCTGCCGCTGCCCGCAGGAGCTGCGCGAATTCATGTACGACCCAGAAAGCTGACAATACCCACCCCGCAAACGGCCCAACGGACAGGAAAAAATCCGCTGCAGCCCGCAGGAGGCCTTCGCAGCGGCCTCCGCCTCTGGCAAGGTTCGCGGCGACCCGCGACAGGGCGGAGACCAGAGCGAGTGGCCGGATGACCAAGATCACCCTCCAGCGCAGCGCCGAGCTGCCCGACGACCTGCGCGTCGCGCGCTCGCTCAGCGCACCGCACCTCGGCCCGCGGCTGCTGTTCTTCAGCGGCGGCAGCGCACTCAACAAAATCTCGCGTGCGTTGAAGCGCTACACCTACAATTCGGCCCATCTGATCACCCCCTTCGACAGCGGCGGCAGCAGTCAGGTCCTGCGTGAGGCCTTCGACATGCCCGCAGTGGGCGATCTGCGCAGCCGCCTCATGGCGCTGGCCGACGAGAGCGAGCTTGGCCAGCCGGACATCTACGCGCTTTTCAGCCACAGGATGCCCAAGGCGGTGCCGAACGCCCCGCTGCGCGCCGAGGTCGAGGCGATGGTCGCCGGCAGCCACCCGCTGGTCAAGGCGGTCTCCAGCCCCATCGGCCTGCTGATCCGCGACTTCCTGCGCGCCTTCCTCGTCGCGGCGCCGATGGATTTCGACTTCCGCAATGCCAGCATCGGCAACCTCATCCTCGCCGGAGGCTATCTCGCGCATGGACGGCTGCTGGAGCCGGTGCTGTTTCTGATGTCGAAGATGGTCGATGTGCGCGGCACCGTGCGCGGCGTGGTCGATTGCAACCTGCAGCTCGGCGTCGAACTGGCCGACGGGCGGCAAATCCACGGCCAGCGCCAGATCAGCGGCAAGGAGGCACCGCCGATCGACAGCCCCATCGTGCGGCTGTTTCTCAGCGCGCACGACAAGGAGGTTCTGTCGGGCTCGGTGCCGCTGCCCAAGCGCAATCGCAAGCTGATCCGGCAGGCAGATCTCATCTGCTACCCGCCCGGGAGCCTTTTCTCCTCGGTGATCGCCAACCTGCTGCCCGCAGGCGTGGGGCGGACCATCGCGCGCTGCGAGGTGCCCAAGGTCTATGTCCCGAGCCTCGGTACCGACCCCGAGGCGCTGGGGCTGGGTCTGGCGGAGCGGGTGGCCGCGATCCTCGCCCCGCTGCGCGCCGATGCTGGCATGGATGTGCCGAGCACGCGCCTTATGACCCATGTGCTCTGCGACGCCTCCGAGGACCCCGCGGCCTGCGCCGAGGTCACCGCACGCCATGGCATCCCCTGCCACCGTCTGCCGCTGGTCACCGACGAGCCCGAGCGCTACGATCGCGAATTGATGTGCGCCGCGCTGGTATCGATGGTCTGAGGGCAAGCGGCCTCAGCGGTAGCGCTTTTCGGTCACCTCAAAGGCCCCAAGCGCCAAATCCCGCCGGAACATCTCGTGGTCGCGGCGCAGCCGTTCCACGGCTTCCTCGGCAAAGCACAGGATATCGTCGATGAAGAGTTTCGCCGGTTCCATCGCCTGCAGGATCGCCGGCTCGATGTCGTAGTCGAGCTGGCCAAGATCGTCAGACCGCGCGTGGGCCTGCGCCAGTGCCCGCCCGCAGGCATAGGCGTAGCGCTTCCAAGCCTTCTTCGACAGATCATCCAGATCGGCATCGTTGCGGAAGGGCGCGCGCTCACGCGACATGAAACTCTCGCCCTCGATCTCGACATTGCCGTAGAAGACGTCGCCCTGCGCGAGATGCACCGACTGGCCGTGGGCGATCCGGTCGCCCTGGTCCCCGGCGTCGAAATCATGCGCTGGCACCAGCCCCTCGAGCGCCGAGCGTCGTGCCTTCTTGAACTCGATGATGATGTCGTCTCGGGCATCCCCGGAGGGCCCTTCGAGCAGCACGTAATAGCGTGGCAACCCCAGAGAGGCCGTGCCCTGCCCATGCCGCATCGCCACGTCCTTGACCTTGAGCGGGCCATGCCTCCCGCCCGCCTCAATGCCGTTCTGGCCGGCGAGGGCCTTGACCAGCTTCTGGAACTCATTGATGCGGCTGCTCACCGGGGTCAGTTCCGCGTTGGCTCGGAAGCCGCGGCCGGTCTCTTCAAGGTAGCGCTTGCCGAGCCAATGTTCGCGCGAACGCGCGGCCTTGCCGAAGAGCGGGCGGATGATCTCGGGGCAATTGTCCTCGCGCATCTCGACATGGAGCTCGGTGTTGTGCTCGGCAAAGAAGGCCATCCCTGAGCGGTATCCCTTGAGGAAGTGGCGAGCGATCTTGCGCTGCTTCTTGCGGCTGAGCCCACCCTCGACCTCGGCGGCGATCATGAACCCGGCGGCACCGCGCTTGAGATCCCAGACGAAGGGACCGTAGATCACGTCGTCGAAATCATTCACCCCGAAGATCGGCACATTGTCCGCATTGGGCATGATGCCAAAGTTGCCAGGGTGTACATCGCCGAGACAGAGCACGGTCGGCATGCGCGCATCCTCCCCCGCCATGTCGCGGTGAAAGAGCAGCGAGGTGCCTCGGAAGAACGAGAAAAAGGACGTCGACAATACGCGGAACTTCTCGTCAGCCCCCGCCGCCTTCTGGTCGATCCGCACCATGTGGTCCTCGATGATCGTGCTGCGCACGTGCAGCCGCCGTGCCTGGCCGGTCAGATCGCGAGGGCGGAACACCGCGGCCTCGGCATCGGCCCGGCGCGCGAGCCGGGCGTAGGCCTCGGTGCGATGGCGCATCTCGCCGACCGGCTCCGCCGCGCCCGACGTTGCGGCCTCCTCCGACGAGGTCTTCTTGCGCGCCTTCGCGGGCTCCTGCGGCTTGGTTTTCGGCGTCGTGCTCATCGTGTGCTCCGTGCGGCCTGGCTGACCTTCCAACCTGAAGCACGCCGCCCGGGTTCCGAGCCAATCGTCCGGCAGAGTTCCGCCGGAAAAAGATATTTCTCGAATGTATGATATCATTCCGGGTATTTCCGGTAACCTGATGCCGTTATCCCGTGCGAATTTCTTTCGAATCAAACGTTTTACCCAGTTGCCCGTTGCCGCAGCGCCCCTCGTCCGTCTCCGATCCAGCCGTATCAGCGCGCCGCTCCGGGACCGCTTCAAGGGTGCAAGATTTCAAGGGTGGACTATGTTGACTGCAGCCCGATCCGACCTTTCCTGCGCCGCCTGGGCGACCCGTTCCGCGCCGGCAGGAGTGTCGCCCGCCCCGGCAGACGCCCCACCCGGCGCGCAGCCGGGCCTCCGTCCTTTCGCTCCTCTCCAAGACTTTCGCCCCGCCGGGGTTCGCCGCGCTGCGACCGGCCCCCAAGGCAGACCCCGCGCAGCCCGCGCGCTTTCACGCAAGGAGACGACATCATGAGAAAATTCCACTTCCTCGCCGCCGCCGCGCTGGCCGCGCCGCCTGCCTGGGCGCAGGAGACCACCGGGACCACGACCGGAGACGCCATGGCCAGCGGCGGCAACGCGCTGGTGGGGCTGATCATCACCCTGATCATCGGCGCCATCGTCGGCTGGCTCGCCAGCGTCATCATGAAGGGCGGCGGATCGGGCCTGGTGATGGACATCATCCTCGGCATTGGCGGCGCGCTCCTTGCCGGCTGGCTGTTCCCGATGATCGGTGTCTCCTTCGGCGCCGGGCTTATCCCCTCGATCATCGCCGCGGTGATCGGCGCAATCATCCTCATTCTCATCGTCCGCCTCATCCGCGGCGCGGCGCGGTGAGACCAGAGGTCTCCCGCCCGCCGTGCGCGGGCGGGAGGGCAGCACGCCCAAGCCTCGGCCTTGGCGGCAGAGGCGGGTTCTTCGACACAATGGGAGACTGACCGACATGATCAACCTCGACAGATTTGCCAGGGCCACCTTCGGTCTTGCCGTTCTCGCGGCGCTCGGCGCCTGCGGCGGCTCGGAAGAGCCTACGGCCGGCATGCGCCCCGCGACCGAGGCCGAGTCGGCCTGCCTGCGCGACATTGCCAAGGCTGCCGGAACCACGGACATCGCGCTGATCAGCTCGGAGACCTCCGATGTCGGCACCATGGTGAAAGCCCGCGTCGGCGACGACCGCACGCATTGGGACTGCATCGCCTACCCCGATGGCAGCACCGGCGAGATCATGGCCGAACCACATATGACCGAGGGCTGACAGGGCCCCGCCGCGGCAGGGGTCGCCCCGCAGTCCGCGCCACGCGGGCCGCGCGGGCGCCCTGAGCCGGGCACTGCCCCGGCGCGTGGCGCTCGGGCTCTGCCGATCCGACCGACTCCTCCTTCGCGTGCGACGAGACCCCAACCTATTGATGCCCAACCGCCCGCCGCCCTTCCCGCGCTTGCCGCCCCCGCGCCGACGAGTTCCCACATGCTGACCCGCCGCAGCCTGCTGCGCGCCGGGGGTGCCGCGCTTGCGCTCGCCCCTGTAGCCCGGGCGCAGGAGCTGCCGCTGGCGATCGACCGCATGCTTCCCGGCGAGTTCACCTGGCACCCCGAACGCGCCCCGCGAGGCCCGGTGGCGGTGATCGTCTCGCTGCACGAGCAGCGGGTACACGTCTATCGCAACGGGCTGCGCATCGCCGTGTCGACCTGCACCTCGGGCATGCAGGGGCACGAAACCCCGACCGGCGTCTTCACCATCCTGCAAAAGGATGTCGACCACCGCTCCTCGCTCTACAATGACGCGCCCATGCCCAACATGCAGCGGCTCACCTGGGACGGTATCGCGCTGCATGCAGGCAACCTGCCGGGCTACCCGGCCTCGCATGGCTGCGTGCGCCTGCCGGAAGACTTCTCGAGGCGGCTTTTCGAGATCACCCATCTCGGCACGCCGGTCATCGTTTCGGGCCACAGCAGCGATCCGTGGGAGTTGATCCACCCCGGCTTCGTGCTGGCGCGACTGAGCGAGGCCGAGCTCGACAGCGCGGTGCGCGAGCTCGAGGTGCGCCGCCGCCCTGCGGACTGGCCAGAGGAGTGGGACCCGTCTGATCCGTTCCCGATCACCACCGCACTGGTCACCTCGCCCGACCGGCGCATCACCCTTCTGCGCGATGGACGCGAGGTGCTGACCGAGAGCTTCCTGCTCGAGGACGAGCGACCGCTTGGCGAGCACGTGCTGGTGTTGAGCGCCGCCGAGCAGGGCCGGCTGCGTTGGCTCGGCGTCACCCACCAGCCGGACCCGGAGCGCCCACTGCAGCCGGAAACGAGCATTCTTGATCGGCTCGTGCTGACCCCGGTCACCCGCGAGCGATTGCTGAGCTACGCCCACCCCGGGCTGACGCTGGTGATCTCCGACATCGCCGCCACCCCCGACCGCCGCTCTGAGCGCGGCTTCGTCATCATGCAGAGCGGGCTGCTGCGCTCGCCGGACCCAGAGGAAGCCTCACGGCCATGAGCCTCCCCCGCGCTTTGCTTGTCGCCCTGCCACTGGCCGCGCCGCTGCAGGCACAACCCACCCCGCCGCCGCAGAGTGCCTTCGTCTATGTCACCAGCGACGGCAGCCTGCGGATGCGCGGCGCCCCCTCGACCGAGGCGCCGGTGATCACCGAGCTCGACCCCGGCGCGCTCCTGCGCAACCTCGGGTGCGTCGAGGACCCGCAACCCTGGTGCCAGCTGCAGAGCCTCGACGGCGCCCGCGCCGGCTGGGTCGCGGCGGGTTATCTCGCGCCTTTCGCCGGGGCGGACCCGGCGGCGCTGAGCAGCCCCGCCGTGCCCGCGACCGAAACCGCGCAGCTCGAGCTGCGCGGCGGTCTCACCTACGGCACTTTGGCCGTGGGCGGCATTCTCGATCTGATCACCAGCGCGCCGTCGGACCAGGCGGTGACGCTCTCGCTCGAAGCGCCCGGCAACATCGGCTTTGCCGCCTTCGTGCGTCCCGCCACGCTGCTCGCCCGCGGCGACGCCGCAGCCCCGATCACCTTGGTCCTGCCCGAGGGCGGGGACCTTCTGATCCGCCTCGCCGACCGCAGCGGCGCAGGCGGCGACTGGCAGCTCCTGATCAGCCTCGACTGACCCACGCCGCCGTGAGGCCCTCGCCGAGGGTTGACGCAGCGACCTCCCTCGGAAAGGATCGGGCCTGACGTGCCCGCGCGCGCCAAGTCGTTTTTCCGCCTTAAATTTTTACTCCGGATCCAATTGCATGCTGCACCGACTCGCCCGCCTTCTGATGCCTCTCGCGCTGGCCCTGGGCGCGTCGTCCGCTCTCGCCCAGGACTACCTCGGCTCCGAGCGCTGCATCACCTGCCACGAGGCCGCCGGGGCAGCCTGGGAGGGCTCGCACCATGCGCTCGCCTGGACCGAACCAACCGCGGACACCATCCGCGCGAATTTCGACGGCACCCAGTTCACGCTCGGCGACATGCAGGCGCGCTTCAGTCTCAAGGAGGACGGCACGCCCCATGTCAGCGTCACCGAGCGAGACGGGGTGACCACCGAATACGACGTGCATTCGGTGATCGGCGTCGAGCCGCTGCAGCAATACATCCTCGAGACCGAGCCGGGCCGCCTGCAAAGTTTCGACGTGGTCTGGGACACCGAAAAGGGCGGTTGGTTCCACCTCTACCCGCAGCAGAACTACGTCCCGGGCGACGGACTGCACTGGACCGGCCCCTACAAGACCTGGAACAGCCGATGTGCCGCCTGCCATGCGACGGGCTTCGAGGCCAATTACGACCCGCAGGCCCGCAGCTTCGCCTCGACGCAGGTCGAGATCGGCGTCGGTTGCGAGGCCTGCCACGGCCCCGGTTCGGCTCATGTAGACTGGGCGGAAACCTACGAGACCACGCAGGAGGCGCCGCCCCCCGCACATGGGTTCACTGTCGACATGTCGCAGCCCGCGCAGATGATCGAACAGTGCGCCTCGTGTCATTCCCGGCGCGAACCCTATCTCGACGGCAACCCGGTGCCCGGCACGCCCTACCACGACACCTACAATCTTTCGCTGCTCCGCGAGGGCGCCTATGAGGCCGACGGGCAGATCCTCGACGAGGTCTATGTCTACGGCTCCTTCCTGCAATCGAAGATGTATGCCAAGGGCGTCAGCTGCTCGAACTGCCACCTGCCGCATGAGGCCGAGCTGATCGCCGAGGGCAATGCCGTCTGCGCCCAGTGCCACAGCCCGGCGGGCAACCCCGAGTTCCCCTCGCTGCCGCTCAAGGTCTTCGACGGGCCCGAGCACACGCACCACCCCGAGGGCTCGGCGGGCGCGGAGTGCAAGAACTGCCACATGGTCGAGCGCGTCTACATGGGCAACGACTGGCGGGCGGACCATTCCTTCCGCATCCCGCGCCCCGATCTGAACGCCGAGACCGGCGCCCCCGATGCCTGCACCACCTGCCACGAGGACCAGAGCCCCGAATGGGCCGCCGCCAAGCTCGAGGAGTGGTTCCCCGAAAGCACCCACCGCGGCCCGCATTTCGGCGAGGTGCTCGCCCATGGCCGCCGCGACCCCGCCCGCGCCGCGCCCGAGCTGCGCAGCCTCTCGCAGGACAGCGACATGGCCGGCATCGTGCGCGCCACGGCGATCTACCTGCTCGAGCAGGCGGGCGACCCCGCCGAGGCCGCGGCGCTGGAGTCGCTGCTCAGGGACCCTGACCCGCTGGTGCGCAGCGCCGCCGTCCGGCTGCAGCGCTCCGCCCCGGCCATGGAGCGCGCGCCGCGGATCATGCAATCGCTCTCGGACCCCTCGCGCTCGGTGCGCATGGCCGCGGCGCAATCGATGCTCGACGCGCAGATTGCCCATATGCCCGGCCGCTACGAACAGGCGCTGCGCGGCGCCTTTGACGAATGGCAGGCCTCGATGGCCAGCCGTCTCGATTTCCCGGAAACCCACTTGCAGATGGGCGGCATGGCCCTGGTGATGCGCAACTTGCCCGCCGCCGCCAATGCCTTTGCCGAGGCGACCCGGCTCGACCCGCAGCTCACCGACGCCTGGATCATGCAGGTCCGCATCGCCTTTGCCTCGGGCGACGAGACCCGCGGCCGTGCGCTGCTGAACGAGGCGCTGGAGAAGACCCCCGACAATATGACCCTGCAGATGATGCGCCGCGAGTTGACCGGCGAGGAGATGGACCTGATGCCCCCGCCCTCGGCCGACTAGGCGGACTAGGCGTCCCGTCGGGCAAAAGGGGGCTCCGCCCATGCCACTTTGCGGCTCTCCCCCGGGATATTTGGACCCAAGAGACAGGGCGGGCGCAAAGGCCGAAGGGGAGAGCGATGCCCGCCCCCTTCTCTTTCCAAATATGCCCGCCGGAGCCCGGCCTCAGCGCGCGAGCCAGCCGCCGTCGACGTTCAGCACCGCGCCCGTCACGTAGCGCGCCGCGCGGGAGCAGAGGTAAGCGGCGGTGCCGCCGATGTCCTCGGGATCGCCCCAGCGCCCGGCGGGGATGCGCTCGAGAATGGCCTTGGAGCGTTCCGCATCCGCGCGCAGCGCCTCGGTGTTGTTGGTGGCGATATAGCCCGGGGCGATGGCGTTGACGGTGATGCCATGCGGGGCCCATTCATTGGCAAGGATCTTGGTGATCCCCGCCACGCCATGTTTAGACGCGGTGTAGGCTGGCACCCGGATGCCGCCTTGGAAGGACAGCAGCGAGGCGATGTTAACCACTGCGCCCTCCTGTCCTGTCGCGATCAGCTCGCGGCCGAACGCCTGGCAGGTGAAGAAGAGCGCCTTCATGTTGACGTCGATCACCGCGTCCCAGTCTTCCTCGGAATACTTGATGCTGTCGGCGCGCCGGATGATCCCCGCATTGTTGACCAGCAGCGAATAGCCCGCGCCCTTGAACACCTCCTTGGCCGCCATCGGGTCGGCGAAATCGAGCAGCAGGCTCTCCGCCTTGCCGCCCGCCGCCTCGATGATCCCCACCGTCTCGTCGCAGGCGCGGCGCCCGGCGCAGGTGACCGAGGCCCCCTGCCCGGCAAGCGCCACGGCGATGGCCTGGCCGATGCCGGTGTTGGCACCTGTGACAAGCGCGCGCTTTCCCTCGAGCGAGAAGAGCCCGGACATCAGCGCAGATCCTTGGGCTGGATGAAGTCCATGTCGGTGTAATCGACGTTGTCGCCAGCCATCGCCCAGATGAAGGTGTACTTGCCGATGCCCGCGCCGGAGTGGATCGACCAGCTCGGGCTGACGACGCCTTCCTCGTTCGCGACGAAGAGATGCCGGGTCTCGTCGGGCTCGCCCATCAGATGCAGCACGCGGCTCTCCTCGTCCATGCCCCAGTAGAGATATGCCTCCATACGGCGGTCATGGATGTGGCTGGGGATGGTGTTCCAGACCGAGCCTTCCTCCAGCGAGGTATACCCGAGGATCAGCTGGCAGCTCTCCATCACCTGCGGGTGGATGAACTGCTTGATGGTGCGCTTGTTCGAGGTCTCTGGCGCGCCCATGGTCACCTCGACGCAATCGGCCAGGGTGATCAGCTTCGACGGGTAGCTCTTATGCGCCGGGCAGGACGTGATGTAGAAGCGCCCCGCGCCGGAGAAGGACACCGCGCCCGTGCCCATCCCGAGGTAAAGCACATCGCCTCGGCCCATCTCGTAGGTCTCGCCCCCGGCCTCCACAGTGCCCGCCTCGCCGATGTTGACGATACCCATCTCGCGGCGATCGAGAAAGCTCGGAGTCCGGGTCTCGTCCACCACGTCGAGCGTCAGCGTGCCGGCGCCGGGCACCGCGCCGCCCATGACGAAACGGTCGTAATGGGTGTAGACGAGCCGGATCTCGCCCTCGCGGAACATGCCCTGGGTAAGGAAGTGCTCGCGCAGCTCCTCGGTCCACATGTCGCGGGCCTGGGTCGGGTGGATGGCGTGGCGGGTTTCGACGGTCAGCATGTGCTCTCTCCCAGAATCTCTGCCTACGCGGCCGGGGCCGGTCAGGCTGTCGCGGCCAAGGAACCACGGATGGCCCTCGCCTTCAAGATGTTATCATACAACATTGCGAAGCGGTCAGATGTCCGGGCGCCGCCTTGCTCCCGGATCGCCAGCCTAGGCACTGCCGGCCATCTTCTTGAGATAATTGCGGGAAAACTCCCGCCTGTCGCCTCGCCAATGGGGTGGAAGACCGAGAGCGCGCGGCGATCTCCCCGCCACCGGACATGGACAGCCCCGAGGAAACCTGTATTATATGTATGACCAAGCCAGGAACAAGAAGACCAAGAACGTGACCGAGCAGAAAGTCAGGACGGCCCGCCCCTCGCGCGGCAGCGGCAAGACCCTCGTCGAGCAGGTGCGTGACCGCCTGCGCGCGCAGATCGAGAGCGGGCAATACGCCCCCGGCAGCCGCCTGCCGAGCGAGGCCAAGATGACCGAGGAGTTCGAGGTCAGCCGCACCGTGGTGCGCGAGGCGGTGGCGTCATTGCGCTACGACGGGCTGGTGGAGCCGCGGCAGGGCGCCGGGGTCTTCGTGCTCGACCAGCGCCCCGAGCTGGACCTGCCGTTCCAGAACATCGATTTCGTACGCATTTCCTCGATGATCGAGATGCTCGAACTGCGCACCGCCGTCGAGGTCGAGGCGGCGGGGCTCGCCGCCCTGCGCCGCTCGCCCGCGCAGGAAGAGCTGATCCTGCAGGCGCTGGCGGCGCTGCGTGCCAAGGCCGCATCAGGAGAGCCGACGGCGCCGGCGGATTTCGAGCTGCATCTCGCCATCGCCGATGCCACCAACAACCCGCGCTTTCGCGACTTCCTGTCGATGATCGGGGCAAGCCTGATCCCGCGCCACGCGCTGAGCGACGGCACCGATGCCGCCACCGCGACCTACCTGCAGGCCATCGACGCCGAGCACGAGGCCATCGTCAGCGCGATCATCGACGGCGACGAGGACGACGCACGGCGGGCCATGCGCCTGCATCTCAAGGGCGCGCAGTCACGCTACCGCAACCTGCTGCGCAAGTCCGGTCAATAGGCCCAACAGGAGGCTCTCATGAGCAATTTCCCCGTCGTCTTTCCCGACACCGGCGTCGCCCGGCAAGTGCTGGCCGACAGCCCCGAGCTGATGGTCGTCTCATTCCGCTTCGAGACCGGAGCCAAAGGCGCGATGCATCACCACCCGCATGTGCAGTCGACCTATTGCGAGAGCGGGCGCTTTACCTTCTTCCTCGGCGACGAGAGCTTCGAGGTGAAGCCGGGCGACAGCTTCGTCATCCCCTCCAATGCCAAGCACGGCTGCGAGTGCCATGACGCCGGGCGGCTGATCGACTGCTTCACCCCGCGCCGCGACGATTTCCTCTGAAACAGGCGCTCACGCCTGCCCCAGGGCCCGTGCCTGATCGGCCTCGTCCATGCCCATGACCTGCCCGTCCTGCGCGCGCTTCACCCTTTGCTGGTGGCCGCGCGGGCTGATGCCCATCTGCCGCTTGAAGGCCCGGCTGAAGTAATAAGGGTCGGCATAGCCGATCTCCTCGGCCACCTGCGACGGGCTCATGCCGCGCTCGAGCAACGACATGGCCCGCTCCATCCGGCAATACTCCTGGTACTGGCGCGGCGTACGCCCCAGCCGGTCGCGGAAGGCGCGATGGAAATAGTCGTCGTTGTAGGGGGCTGCCTCGACCGCCTGCGCCGCAACCTCGGGATCGAGCGGTGCGGTCGAGATTTGTGCCGCCGCCTTCATCACCGCCAGATCGATCGCCGCCGCCCCGTCAATCGGCACCGCCCCGCCCTGCCGCCAGCCCAGGAAGGCATCATCGATGAAGGCGATCAGAAAGACCATGAAGAGGTGGTGCTGCATCAGCGTCACCGAATTCGGCGGCGCGCTCTGTCGGTAGCTGCGAATGAGCGGCGCCAGCTCGTCCCAGCGTGACAGCCGCACCTTCCGCCGCAGGTCCATCTGCGCGATGAGGTCGGTGTCGCCGTAGATGCCGAGCGTGAAATGCTGCGCCAGCCCGGTGTAGAGATCCGCGCCCTCGTTCCAGCCGCAGAAGGCTTCGCCCCGCCGCAACAGCATCGCCTCGCCCGGCGCCAGCGGGAAGCGCTCCTTGCCCACGATGTACTCGCCGCGCCCCTCGAGCGCGATCACCAGGTCCTCGACCGGGTTTTCCTTCTCGATCCGCCAGAGCCTCGAGTGCTGCATGCGGATCGCCGAACGGGTCAGCGTCAAAGTCAGCGCGGAGGCGGGCACCCGGTCGAGAATTGAACCTCCGATTTCGTCCATCTTTTTCGCCATCTTGGTGAATTCAATCCACGCTCGCCATCTGTCATGAATTCATCATACAACTGTACAGGACCGCCTGTCACCCGCCAGCCCCGAGGAGGGGGCAAGCTGACGTCACGGGACGGGCGATTTCCGCACAGTTCGGGAGGACATATGCTTATTTCGCCGAAGTTGGCCGCCGTTTCGGCAGGTCGGGGCACGGGAGGCAGGCCATGACGCGCAAGCGCGCCCTGGGACTTGGCTACCTCGCGCCCTATATCATCGGACTTCTGGTCTTCACGATGATCCCCTTCGGGGCTTCGCTCTATCTCAGCTTCACCGACTACAACCTCATGTCGGCACCAAGATGGACGGGACTGGAGAACTACATCGATCTCTTCACCAAGGACCGGACGTTCAGACGGTCGCTGACGGTGACGCTCATCTATGTGTTCACCACGGTGCCGCTGAAGCTCGCCTTCGCGCTCTTCATCGCCTACATCCTCAACTACAAACTGAAGTTCATCAACTTCTTCCGCACCGCCTTTTACGTGCCGTCGATCCTTGGCGGGTCGATCGCCATCGCGGTGCTGTGGCGTTACATCTTCGCCTCCGAGGGGCTGGTGAACATGATGCTCACCGGGCTCGGCTTCGAGGCGGTGAACTGGTTCGGCGATCCGCAAAACGCGCTCTTCACCATCACGCTGCTGCGCTGCTGGCAATTCGGCTCGGCGATGGTGATCTTCCTCGCGGCGCTGCAGTCGATCGACAAGTCGCTCTACGAGGCCGCCGAGATCGACGGCGCGAGCAAGGCGCATTGCTTCCTGTTCATCACCATCCCGCTGATCACCCCGGTGATTTTCTTCAACCTGATCATGCAGATGGTCCAGGCATTCCAGGAGTTCAACGGCCCCTACATCATCACCCAGGGCGGCCCGCTGAAGTCCACTTACCTCCTGCCGATGTACATCTACGACGAGGCCTTCCGCCGCTTCGACATGGGCTATGCCTCGGCCATCGCCTGGGTGCTCTTCGTGATCATCATGGTGCTCACCCTCGCGGCCTTCTGGTCCTCGAAGAAGTGGGTCTACTACGCCGGCGACAAGCGGAGCTGAACATGACCGATATCTCTCACGCCTCCGATGTCCTTTCCGCCGGTGCCGACGGCCTCGCCGAAGCCCGCGCGGCCAACGCCCGGCAGATCCGCAACGCGAAAATCTCGGCCGCGGTGCGCTATGTCATCCTCTTCGGGGTTGGGCTCTTGATGCTCTACCCGCTGATCTGGCTGGTCGGCGCGTCGTTCAAGACCAACGCCGAGATCTTCGCCAACCCCGGCTTCATCCCGCAGGAGCCCACCGCCGAGGGCTATGTGAAGGGCTGGGAGACCTCGACCCCCTACACCTTCGGGCGGTTCTTCCTGAATTCCTTCCTGATCATCATCCCCAAGGTGATCGGCACGGCGATCAGCTGCACCATGGTGGCCTACGGCTTCGCCCGTTTCGACTTCCCGCTGAAGAAGCTGCTCTTCGGCTCGGTGATCGCCATCCTGCTACTGCCCAACGTGGTCACCCGCATCCCGCAGTACCTGCTGTTCCGCGATCTGGGCTGGCTCGATAGCTTCCTGCCGCTCTGGGTGCCCTCGGCCTTTGCCGGCGACGCCTTCTTCGTCTTCATGCTGGTGCAGTTCCTGCGCGCGATCCCCGGCGACATGGAAGAGGCGGCGCGGGTCGATGGCGCGAACAGCTGGCAGACGCTGGTGTTCATCGTGGTGCCGATGCTGGCCCCCGCGCTGATCTCGGTGTGCCTGTTCCAGTTCATGTGGACGATGAACGACTTCCTCGGCCCGCTCATCTACATCAGCTCGGTCGACAAGTATCCGGTCAGCCTGGCGCTGAAACTCTCGATCGACACGACCGAGGCGTTCGAATGGAACCGCATCCTGGCGATGTCGGTGCTCACCATCACGCCCGCGCTCATCGTGTTCTTCATGGCTCAGAAATACTTCATCGAAGGCCTCTCGGCCGGTGGGGTGAAAGGATAATCGCAATGGCACGTCTGCAACTCAGCAAGCTCGAAAAGGTCTATGGCGGCGCGTTCAAGGCGGTGCACGGGATCGACCTCGACGTGGAGGAAGGCGAATTCATGGTGCTGGTCGGCCCCTCGGGCTGCGCCAAGTCCACCACGCTGCGGATGATCGCCGGACTCGAGGAGGTGACCTCTGGCGAGATCCGCATCGGCGACCGCATCGTCAACGCCCTGCCCCCCGGCAAGCGCCGCATCGCCATGGTGTTCCAGAATTACGCGCTCTATCCGCACATGAAGGTACGCTCCAACCTCGCCTTCGGCCTGCGCCTCGCGCATGTGCCAAAAGCCGAGCGCGAAGCCGCGGTGCAGGAGGTCGCGCGCATCCTCGAGATTGAGCCGCTGCTCGACCGGCTGCCAAAGCAGCTCTCGGGCGGCCAAGCGCAGCGCGTGGCTTTGGGCCGCGCGCTTATCAAGAAGCCCGAGGTGTTCCTCTTCGACGAGCCGCTGTCGAACCTCGACGCCAAGCTGCGCGCCTCGATGCGGGTGCGGATCACCGACCTGCACAAGCGGCTGAAGGCCGAGGGGCGCCCGTCGACCGTGGTCTACGTCACCCACGACCAGACCGAGGCGATGACCATGGGCGACCGCATCTGCGTGATGAAAGACGGCCACATCATGCAGGTCGCCACCCCGAAAGAGCTGTACGACCGCCCCGCCAACCTCTTTGTCGCGGGCTTCATCGGCTCGCCCGAGATGAACGTGATCGACGGCGAGATCGAGGGCACCGACTTTCGCCTCGGCGGGCAGGTGATCGCGCTCGACGAGGCGGTGCTGAACCGGATGCAGTCGAAGCCGCAGGAGGCGGCGCTCGGAATCCGCCCGCAGCACATGAAGCTCTCGGCGGGCAACGGGCTGACCGCCCGCCTGCGCTCGGCCGAGTTCATGGGGCACGAGGTCTACCTGCATGCCGTGCTCGAGGGAAAGCAGATCACCACCGTCGCCGGTGCCGCGGAATATGACGCGCTCGACCGTTCCGACGAGCGCATCCGCCTGACGCCCGATCTTGCCCATGCGCATATCTTCGACCGCCAGAGCGGCGCGAACGTATCCCTGCCCCTCGCGGGCTGATCCGAAAACTTGGAGGAGGAGTTTTCAAAATGAAGTCAACGATCAAAAAGGCGCTGCTTGCAAGCGCACTGGTGCCCTGTTCGCTGTCATCTGCCACCAGTATGGCAAACGCCGCCGAGCTGCGGATGAGCTGGTGGGGGGGCGACTCGCGCCACGTCGCCACGCAAGCAGCGCTCAAGGCCTGCGGCGAAAAACACGGCCACAGCATCGCGCCCGAGTTCACTGGCTTCTCGGGCTACCTCGAGAAGCTCACCACCCAGATGGCCGGCGGCACCGAGGCCGACCTGATCCAGGTGAACTGGCCCTGGTTGCCGCTCTTCTCGCGCGATGGTACCGGCTTTGCGGACCTGAACGAGCTCGGCGCGGTGGATCTGTCGCAATATCCGCAGACCGACCTCGACGGCGTCACTGTCAAGGGCCACGTGCAGGGCATCCCGGTGTCGACCACCGGCCGTGTCTTCTTCTTCAACACCACCACGCTTGAAGAGGCCGGGCTGAGCGCGCCGACGACCTGGGAAGAATTCTTCGGCACCGCCGAGGCGCTGCGCGACAAGGAGGGCGAGGAGTACCGCCTGTTCAACGCCGTCTCGGAAAGCGCCCAGCTGCTGGTCTCGCTCGCGGTCACCCAAAAGACGGGCAAGGACCTCGTGGACCCGGAAACCAACCGCGTCGCATGGACCCCCGAAGAGCTGACCGAAGGGATCAACTTCTACCAGCGCATGGTCGACACCGGTGCCATCCAGTCGCGCCAGGACGAGGCCGCCGAGGGCAACGTGAAGCTCTACGAAAAGACCGCCTGGGCCGAGGGCAAGATCGCCGGCTCCTACGAGTGGGACAGCACCTACTTCAAGTTCTCCGATCCGCTGCAGGACGGAGAAGTGCTGGCCGCCGTGCCGATGGTGACCTTCGAGGACGCGGTGACCCAAGGCGTCTACCGCAAGCCGTCGATGCTCTTTGCCGTGTCGAAGAACTCCAAGAACCCCGAGGCCGCAGCCGAAATCCTCAACTGCCTGGTCAACGAGCCCGAGGGCATCGACGCGCTTGGCGACACCCGAGGCCTGCCGGCCTCGAAGGTAGCGCTGGAGCGGCTGCAAGCCGCCGGCCAGATCAAGCCCGAGCTGCTCGAGGCACATGAGATCATGATGGCCTCCGAAGGCCCTGCCGTGTCGCCGTTCAACGAGCACCCCGAGCTGCGCGCCACCTTCGTCGATACGCTCGAGGAATTCGCCTACGGCATGGTCAGCGCCGAGGAAGCCGCCGCGTACATCATCGAAGGCGCCAACGACGTGCTGAGCCAGTTCGACTGACCTCGGACCTGAGGTCTTCCAAGGGGGCGGCCCGCCACTCCGGGCCGCCCCGCATCCCCAAGACGAAAGTCCGCCCCATGACCCTCCGTTGCGCCGCGGTGACCCCGCGCATGGCCGTGCTTTGCCTCGCGCCGCCGCCCGCCCGCTTCACGCTCGACCCGGCCCGCCCCTGGCGCCTCAGCCGCAACGGCGAGACCGTCGCCGAGGGCATGGCGTCGCGCGTGGTGCTGCCGCTGGGCCCACTGGAGCCGGACAGCGATTATGCCTTCCACTGCGGCGGCGAGACCCTGAGCTTCACCACGGCCCCCTGCCCCGGCGCGCTGGATTTGACCGACTTCGGTGCCCGCGCGGGCCTGCCCGACACCGCCGAGGACGCCGCCGCGAACGCCGCCGCCTTCGCCCGCGCCATTGTCGCGCTGCCGAAGGGCGGTACGCTGATCGTCCCGCCCGGCCACTGGGTCTGCGCCCCGGTCGAGCTGCGCTCGGACATGATCCTGCACCTTTCCGAAGGCGCCACCCTTGTCGCCCCTTCCGACCGCAGCGGCTGGCCGATCCTGCCCGCCCGCAACCCCGACGGCACCATGCTCGGCTCCTGGGAAGGGCTGCCCGAACCCTGCTTCCGCGCACCGCTGCACGCCATACGCACGCGCAACCTGACCATCGAGGGTCTCGGCACGCTCGACGGCGGCGGCGACCGCGGCGACTGGTGGACCTGGGCCAAGGAAACGCGCGAGGGCGCCCGCCGCCCGCGCGGGCTGCATCTCATCGACGCCGAGGCCACCCGCCTCATCGGCTTCACCATCCGCAACGCGCCAAGCTGGACCATCCACCCGCAGGGCTGCCACGATCTCTTTGCCGCCTGCCTGACCATTCAGGCGCCGCACGACAGCCCCAACACCGACGGCTTCGATCCCGACATGTGCGAGGACGTTACCATCCTCGGCACGCATTTCTCGGTCGGCGACGACTGCATCGCGATCAAGGCGGGCAAGCGCGGCGACAAGGGCGAGGCGGACCACCTGCGCCCCACCCGCCGCATCACCGTTCAGCATTGCCTGATGGAGCGGGGCCACGGCGGCTGCGTCATCGGCTCGGAGATGTCGGGCAGCGTCACCGACGTGACCGTGTGCGATTGCGAGATGGTCGGCACCGATCGCGGGCTGCGGCTGAAGACCCGGCGTGGCCGTGGCGGCGAGATTGCCCGCATCTTCATGCGCAACGTGACCATGGACGGGGTGCTCACCGCCTTTTCAGCCAACGCCCATTACTTCTGCGACCACGACGGCCATGCGGACTGGGTGCAGTCCCGCGCGCCCGCCGCGGTCAGCCAACTGACGCCGCGCATCGGCCAGATCACCGTCGAGGATGTCGAGGTGCGCAGCCTGGCCCATGCGCTCGGCGCCTTCCTCGGCCTGCCAGAGGCCCCGATCGGCCCGATCCGGCTCTCGAAGGTCACCTTGGTCTCGCTTGATCCCGGCGCGCGCCCCGAGCCGCCGCTCATGGCCGATGGCGTGCGCGCCCTGCGCCACGCGGGCGTGCGCGCCGAACACGCCACGGTCGTTGGAGATCTGTCTGCCGACGCCGCCCCGCTCAGCACCGACGACGTCCTCAACCGGAGCCTCGCCCAGCCATGACCCTTCCCGATGTCCTGGAGTATTTCGACGCCTTCGCGGCCCGCTACAGCCATTACAAGGCCGGCAGCTGGTGCTACGAGGACGGCTGCGTCTACCGTGGCCTCGCCTTGCTGCACGAGGCCACCGGCGAGGCGCGCTGGTGGGATCACCTCAGACGCCTGACAGATGCGCAGATCGCCCCCGACGGCACGCTGGCGGGCTACCGGATCGACGAGTTCAACATCGACCACATCCTTGCCGGGCGCTGTCTCTTCCACCTCGCCGACGAGACCGGGGATCCGCGCTACATGGCAGCCGCCGGGCATCTCGCCGAGCAGCTCTCACGCCACCCGCGCACCGCAGCAGGCAACTACTGGCACAAGCAGCGCTACCCGCAGCAGGTCTGGCTCGACGGGCTCTACATGGGCCTGCCCTTCCAGATCGAATACGGGATACGCCAGGCGCAACCCGCGCTGGTCGAGGATGCGCTGGCGCAGCTTGCGCGCGCGCTCGAGCTGACCCGCGGCCCGGCGGGGCTTTACGTGCATGGCTACGACGCGGCAAGGGCGCAGGACTGGGCCGATCCCGAGACCGGCAAGTCGGCGGCGGTCTGGGCGCGCGCGGTGGGCTGGCTTGCCATGGCCTTGGTCGACATCTCGGCGCTGGTTCCCGAGCGCGCGCCGAAGCGCCAGACCCTCGATTTGCTGAACTCCGTCGTGCGCCAGCAAGCCGCGTCCGGTCTCTGGCCGCAGGTGCTCGACGCGCCGGACCTGCCGGGCAACTACGAGGAAAGCTCGGCCTCGGCCATGTTCGCCTACGCGCTGATGCGCGGCACCGAGCTCGGTCTGGGCGAATGGTTCGACGCCGGGCAACGCGCCCATGATGCGTTGATCGACTCCCGGCTGGAGACGGAAGGCGGCGTGACTCGGCTCACCGGTATCTGCCACGTGGCGGGGCTCGGCGGCTTCGATGGCAAGATGCGCGATGGCTCGCGCGAGTATTACCTCAGCGAGGAGATTGTCGAGGATGATGCCAAGGGCGTCGGCCCGCTGATGATGGCGGCGGCGCAGCGGCTCACCGCCCGCGCGCCCGCCTGACGGGTCAGATAGCCAGCAGCGCGCGCACCGGTTCTGCCAATGCCGCGCCGATCGCGCGGGTGTTCGCCGCGTCGAGGTGGATGCCATCCACCGGCGAGGCCTGCGCGACGGTTCCTGCATCGAAGACGGCCACGCCCATCTCTTCTGCCAGCGCCGCGTAGAGCGGGGCGAAGAGCGCCGATTGCTCGGCACGGATGGGGCTGTCGGAGGCGCCCTGCGCAGGCGCGGTGCAAAGCGGCGGCGCGACGATCAGCACCTTCGGCACCGCGCTGGCGGGCGTGTAGGGAAAGCCCCGCACCAGCTGGATCAGTCGGCGCATCCCCTGCTGTGCGCTGATCGCCATCCCGCCGAACTTCGGCTTGAGATCGTTTGTACCCAGCAAGATTATCACTGCATCGAGCGGCATATGCGCCGCCAGCGCCACCGGCAGCGTGCGCGTGGCGTTGCGGTCACAGGGCGCGGCGTGATCGTCGAAGGAGGTGGTGCGCCCGCCGACCCCGTCGGCCAGCACCGTGACACCAGGAAGCGCCTCGGCCAGCACCGAGGGCCAGAGATCGGCAATCGCGTGGCGCTGCGCGCCATTGGCGGCGTCGTGCCCCCAGGTGAGGCTGTCGCCATAGCAAAGTATCCGGGCCATGCTGTCTCCCTAGCTTATCTGAGGAAAACCATAGAGCTGCTGCGGGTTCTCCACCAGTGCGCGGTGCTGCGCGTCATCCGGCAGCCAGCTCATGGCGAGATCCAGCAGATGAGCGTCGTCGGGATAGTCCTCGGTGCGGCTGGCCGCGTTGTGCGGCCAATTGGTGCCCCAGACGATGCGCTCGGGGGCGTGAGCCCCAATCTCGCGGCTGAGCGCGGCGATGTCGGGATAGTCGGGGCCCGACGTCGTGGTCGCCTCGTAGCAGCCGGCGAACTTGAACCAGCACCGGCCCCCGTCGATGAGCCGCTTGATGGTGGCGACATGCTCGGGGGTGATGCCGCCGAAGATCTTGCCGTGGTGGTCGAGCACCCAGTTGGATCTCAGCTTCGCCAGCCTCAGCTCCAGCTCCGGGAGCGCGGTGCCATCGAATTGCACCGCCATCATCCATCCCGCCGCATGGGCGCGCGCATCCACCGCCTCGAGGTGATCGAGACCCACCGCCCCGCCGGGCAGGTCCATGATCCGCGCGCCGACGATCCCGCTCTCGGACAGCCGCGTCATCTCCGCCTCCGAGGTCTCGCCGGTGATCACCGCCACGCCGCGCGCGCACTCGCCCATCTCGGCAATGCAGGCGAGCAGGCTGGCGTTGTCCATCTGGTGCCCGTTGCCCTGGGTGATCACCACCCGGTCGATGCCGAGCCAGCCCATGGTCTTGCGGTACATCTCGGGGGTGGGCAGAGGCTCGGCGGGCACGCCTTTGCCATCCGCCCGCCAGCCGTAGCCCGGCAGGTACATGTGCATCTGCGTGTCGCAGGCGCCCTTGGGCATCCGGGTCCTGGGCTTTGCGCCGGTGAGCTTGCGGTCGATCATCGTCGGTCCTTCGAGGCGATATGAGGTGAGAGGCGGAACGCCGTCAGGACGTTCAGCCCTTCGGCGCGAAATCCTTGAGGGCAGCGCGGTCGATCTCGATCCCCAGTCCCGGCGCGTCGGGGATGCTGACCCAGCCGTTCTCATGCTCGATGGGTCGCGTCACCACTGCCTGCCGGAACGGGTTGTGGGTGCGGTCAAACTCCATGATCGGCTCGATCGGACCGCGTCGCACCGGGTCGGGCACCATCGCCGCCATGAACTGCAGAGCGGCGGCGATCTGCACCGCGGTGCCCCAGACGTGCGGCACCACGCGCACCCCGTGCAGCGTGGCAAGATCGGCCACGCGCTTGGCCTCGGTGAAGCCGCCGACGCCGCAGAGGTCGGGCTGGGCGATGTCGATCACCCGCCGCCGCAATGGCTCGGCGAATCCCCAGCGGGTGTGCCATGTCTCGCCCCCCGCCACCGGGATTGGCTGGCGCGCGCGCACCTCGGCATAGGCACCCAGCTGCTCTGGGATCACCGGTTCTTCGAACCAGTCGATGTCATACTCGGCAGCGGCATTGCCGACCCTCACCGCCTCGATCACGTCATAGCCGTGATTGCCGTCGATCATCAGCCGGGTCTCCGGGCCGATGGCCTCACGCACCGCCTTGATCACCTGCAGGTCCTCTGCAGGATCGAAGCCGATCTTGATCTTCACCGCGTGGAACCCGTCCGCCGCGTGGCGGCCGGTCTCCTCGGCATTGTCCGAGACCCGATCCACCCCGTCGCGCTTGAACGAGCCGGTGGCATAGGCCCGCACCTTCTCGCGGAAGCGCCCGCCGAGCAGGGTCGAGACCGGCACGCCGAAGTGCTTGCCCTTGATGTCCCAGAGCGCGATGTCGATGCCGGAAAGCGCGCAGACCGAGATCCCCCGCTGCCCCTGATCGCGCAGCGCGTTGTAGAGCACGGCCCAGTGCTTCTCCGTCTCCAGAGGGTCCTTGCCGATGAGCCAGGGCGTATAGGCCTCGACCATGGCGCGGTTCGGTCCCGCCGGGCCGAGGCATTCGCCCCAGCCCGTGGTGCCGTCGTCGCAGACCACCTCGACCAGCAGATGCACCCGCCGATCGAAGCGCATGGAGGCACTTTCAAACGCCGTCTCCAGCCTGTGTTCCAGAAGATGGGTGCGGATCTCGGTGATCTTCATGGGTCTGTCCTTGCCTTACTGGTGCGCGTCGATCAGGGCCTTGAGGATCTCTTCCTCCTCGCCGGTAAGATCCGAGAGCGGCGCGCGGACTTTCCCGGCGTCGAAGCCGACCAGCCGCACGCCCGCCTTGATGGCCGACACCGCGTAGCCCTTGCGGCGCGAGCGCAGGTCCATGAAGGGGTAGAAGAAGCTCTTGAGGATGTCTTCGCAAGTGGCGCGATCGCCTGCCCGCAGCGCGGCGTAGAACTTGTTGGCCAGCGCCGGCACGAAGTTGAACACCGCCGAGCTGTAGGTGGTGAAGCCCGCACCCAGATAGGCCTCGGCGAACAGCTCCGCCGTGGGCATGCCGCCGAGGTAGGTCAGCCGGTCGCCCATCTTGGCGGTGATCTGCCGCACGAGGCCAATGTCGCCGGTGCCGTCCTTGAAACCGACGAGGTTCGGGCAGGCGTCGCAGAGCCGCGCCAGCGTGTCGGCCTGCAGAACGGCGTTGTCGCGGTTGTAGACCATGACGCCCATGCCGGTGGCATCGCAGACCGCCTTCACGTGCTCGTAGAGACCTTCCTGAGGCGCATCGATCAGGTAGTGCGGCAGCAGCAGGATGCCGTCACCGCCCGCCGCCTCGACCGAGCGCGCGATGCCCTTGGCAATCTCGGTACCGTAACCGCAGCCCGACACGATTGCGGTCTTGCCGGCGCTTTCCTTGGCGGCCCTGACGATGACCGGGATCTCGTCCGGGGTCAGCGAAAAGAACTCGCCGGTGCCGCCCGCGGCAAAAAGCACCGGGGCGTCGAAGCCCGAGAGCCACTCGACGTGTTTCTGGTAGGGATCGGCGGCAAACCTGTTGTCGGCGTTGAACGGGGTGACCGGGAAGGAAAGCAGGCCGGAGCCGAGCGCCTGTTTGATCTGTTGCGGGTCCATGCGAGGGTCCTCTTTCTGGGGCGCGCGCGTGCGGGCCTGTGGGGTGTTCGGGGATGTGTCAGCTTTGGTGAATGGGCTCGTCGGTAAAGACGCCGCCCTGGTATTTCGCCACCGAGTCCTCGGGGCCGGGCCGCGGCACCGTGCGGCGGATTTCCTCGGCATAGTCCTGGGAATTGTCCTGCGGCACCCAGCCGAGGAAGGCGGCGTGGGAATTGTCCCACCAGCCCATGTCGTTCGCCGATTGCCCCCAGACCACGGTGCAGCCGAGCCGCGGCGCGGTGAAGGCGGCCATGATCAACGAGGTGAAATCGCGCGGGCTGAGCCAGGTCGACAGCATCCGCCAGTTCTCGGGCTTCGGGGTGCAGGAGCCGATGCGCACCAATGCGCTCTCCTGCCCGAACTTGTCGTGGTAGAGGCTGGCCACCGCCTCGCCGAAGATCTTCGACACGCCGTAGAGCCCGTCGGGCTTGAAGGGGTCGGTGTGCTTCAGCCGCTCTTCCTGCCGGTAGTAGCCGATGGTGTGGTTGGAGCTGGCAAAGATGATCCGGGGCATGCCGTGCAGCCGCGCCGCCTCGTAGAGATTGTAGACGCCGCGCAGGTTGGCCGCCTCGATCAGGTCGAAGTTCTTTTCCACCGATATGCCGCCAAGGTGCACCACCCCGTCGCAGCCCTCGACCAGCGCCTTGACCGCGCCGCCGTCGGCGATGTCGCAGGGCACGAAGCTCTCGTTGGCGCCAAGGTCGGTGATCTCGGTGATGTCCGACAGGCGCAGTTCCTCGGCGTGGGGCTTCAGCGTCTCGCGCAGGATGGTGCCAAGCTGGCCCGCCGCGCCGGTGATCAGGATACGTTTCATCATCATGTCTCTCACTCCATCAGGCTTGGCAGGAACATGGAGAAGGCGGGCACATATGTCACCAGCATCAGCGCCACGAGGATCGCCGCGTAGAACGGCAGGATCGTCTTCACCGCCTGTTCGATCCGCACGCCGCCGACGACACAGCCAACAAAGAGGCAGGCGCCCACCGGCGGGGTGCAGAGGCCAAGGCCGAGGTTCATCATCATCACCACGCCGAATTGCACCGGGTCCATCCCGAGCCCCACCGCGACGGGCAGGAAGATCGGCGTGCAGATCAGGATCAGCGCCGCCATGTCCATGATCATCCCGAGCACCAGCAAGATCAGGTTCAGCAGCAGCAGGATCACCAAGGGGTTGTCGGAAATGCCGGTGACCGCGCCCGCCAGCAGCTCGGGCACCCGGTAGAGCGTCAGCAGGTAGGAAAAGGCCGAGGCCGTCGCCACCAGCAGCATCACCAGCGCCGTCGTGCGCACCGAGCTGACGACGGCGGTCTTGAAGCCCGCCCAGCTCAGCTCGCGGTAGACGAGGGTGGTCACGAGGATGGCCCAGATCGCGCCGAAAGCGCCGGACTCGGTGACAGTCATCACGCCAGAGAGCACGCCGCCCACCACGATGATCGCGGTCATCAGCCCCGGCAGGGCGACAACGAAGGACAGGCCGAGCGCCTTCCATCCCGGAAAGGTTTCAGCCGGGTAACCGCGGCGCACGGCCACCGCATAGGCCACGATGCCGAGGCAGAGGCACATCAGGATGCCGGGGATGACACCCGCGATGAACAGCTTCGAGACCGACACGCCGCCCGCCGCCACGGCAAAGAGGATCATGTTGTGCGACGGCGGGATCACAACGCCCGCCACCGAGGAGGTCACCGTGACGTTCACCGCGTAGTCGGGGTCATAGCCCTTTTCCTTCATCACCGGGATGAGGATCGATCCCAGCGCCGAGGTGTCGGCCACCGCCGAGCCCGAAATGCCGCCGAAGAGCATGGATGAGGCGACGTTGACCACCCCCAGCCCGCCGCGCATCGCACCCACCGCAGAAGAGGCCAGCCGCACCAGCCGCCCGGCGATGCCGCCATGCATCATCAGCTCGCCGGCGAAGATGAAGAAGGGGATGGCCAGCAGCGAGAAGACAGAGATGCCCGAGAGCACCCGCTGGAAGGCTATGAAGAGCGGCAAACCCTCGTAGACGAAGCCGCCGACCGCAGCGAGACCCAGCGCGAAGGCCACCGGCATGCCGCAGATGAGACCAAAGCCGAAAGTCCCGAAAAGAATGATCAAACCCATGTCAGTACCCGCGGCCCTTTGCCAGCTCGGCCATTTGATAGAGGGTGAAAAGCGCGCTCAGAGCGCCGCAGATGGCCATGGGCACGGCGCGCAGGCCCTCGGAGATACCGAGCATCGGCACGGTGCGGGCCCAGGTGTTCTCGGCCAGGATGTAGCCCTGCCAGCCGAGGCAGAGCGCGAAGATCAGCACGCCGACGAGCGCGAGCCATTTCATCGCCATGGCGATCGGGCCGGGAAAGGCGTCGCGCAGGAAATCCACCGAGAGGTGCGTGCGGCCCCAGACGCCCGCCGCAGCCCCGAGAAAGGTGATCCAGACCACGAGGAGCAGCGCCAGCTGCTCGACCCAGGTGGGGGTGTCGTTCAGGATGTAGCGCCCCCAGACCAGCCAGCCGAAGATGGCGATCAGGACGACGAGGCCGGTTCCGGCCACCGTCACGCAGACCCGCGCTAGCAGGTCGAGCAGGCGATAGACGGCCCCTGCCCCGGCCTCTTGGCTCTGTGCCATTGTGCCTCCCGGAAAGGGCGTGTCCCCGCGGGGACACGCCTGAGCCTGCTTCAGATCACTCGATCGCCTGGATGTCGCGGATCAGGCCTTCCAGATCCGGGTTGCTCTCGATGAACTTGGCGTAGACCGGCTCCATCGCCGACTGGAACGCCGCGGGGTCGGAGACCTCGTTGACCGCCACACCGCTGTCTTCCACCTTCTGCTTCGAGGCCATCTCGCGCTCGGCCCAGAGCTCGCGCTGGGTTTCCGCCGCCGAAACCGCCGCCTCGGTGACGATCGCCTTGTCCTCGTCCGAGACCTTGTCCCAAACCTTGGTCGAGACGCAGATACACTCGGGGATGATCAGGTGGTTGGTGATCGAGTAGTACTTGGCCACCTCGTAGTGGTTCGAGCTCTCGAACGACGGGTAGTTGTTCTCGGCGCCGTCGATCACGCCGGTCTTCAGCGACTGGTAGACCTCGCCATAAGCCATGGGCGTGGCGTTGCCGCCCAGCTGGTCGACCATCTGCACGTAAAGATCGTTGCTCATCACCCGGAACTTCATGCCGTCCATGTCGGCGGGTGTCTCGATCGGGTGCTTGGTGTTGTAGAACGAGCGCGAGCCGCTATCCATCCACGACAGGGCAACCAGCCCCTCTTCCGAGAGCGCGTCCGAAAAGCGCTGGCCGATCTCGCCGTCCATCGCCTTGTGCATGTGGTCCACGTCACGGAAGATGAAGGGCAGCGACAGCACGTTGGTCGCCGGAACGATCTCGCCCATAGGGCCCATGTTGAAGTTCCCCACCGCGATGGCGCCGGCACGGACCTGTTCAATCGCATCGGGTTGCGCGCCCAGCACGCCGTTGGCGTAGACGGTCGGCTCGATCCGTCCCTCGGTCTTCTCGGTCACCTCGTCGGCGAATTGCTGCATGGCGACCACGTTCGGATAATCCTCGGGGTGGATCGCCCAGGCACGCCAGGTTTCTGCCTGTGCCGCCCCTGCCAGCAGCCCGCACAGCGCGGTCGCCGCGACCAGGGCCGTTTTGGTCTTGGTGAAGTACATCATCCTCTCCTCCCATAGATGCGTATGACGTTACGCGGCGGTTATGGATGAGTTGTATGATGACTGTCAATAATTTCGTATGACAAGAGTGCGTCGGATGCGCCGAGACACAAACCGACCTCCAGAAAGCACCTTGTATAAATTCAATCCCGAATACTTGGAAATGCGCGGAAGCTCGCGCCTTGGGTGCAGAGGTTGTCGCTATTTCGTTCATATCGTGTAAGCTCAGGGGCATAGATCCGTCCTTGGAAGGACCATTGATATGTTCTTTAGACTGATTGAATCGTTTTCGGCTGTCGCTCTGTGCGCGTTTATTCTTGCCTCCACGACTGCCACCCCTTCGCTCGCGCAGGACACCGCCGAGGCCCCCGGCCCCACGGTCCTCGTCCAGACGGTCGAGACGCAAAGCATTCGCCCCTCGTTCACCCATCCGGCGCGCATCGAGGCGCTCAACACCGCGTCGATCCGCCCGACGGTGCAAGCGCAGATCACCGCGATGCACATCACCGCCGGCGATTTTGTCGAAGAGGGTGATCTGCTGGTGGAGATGGACGAGACCCATTGCCGTATCGCCCTTGCGCAGGCGCACGCCGCGCTGAAACAGGCCGAAGCGGCGGCGATCAAGGCGGATCTCGACCTCGACCGAGCCACCCAGCTCTCGCAGAGCAACACCGTCTCGCAGCGCGAGGTCGAATATGCGCAGGCGCAGGCAGACGTGGCGCAGGCCCAGGTCGACGTGGCCAGCGCGCAGATCGCGCAGGCAGAGGAAGACCTTGCGGACACCAAGGTCTATGCGCCCTTCAGCGGCCGTATCTCGGCGCCGAACTATTCCGTCGGCGATCTCTTCACGGTGGGTGATCCAACCCAACCCCCCTACATCGCGACCATCGTCTCGCTCGATCCGATCTACGCGGTCGGGCTGGTCGACCAGTCGAACTACTTCGGCTTCCTCGCCAAGCGGCTCGAGATCCAGGAGGCTGGCGGATCGATCCCGCCGCTCGAACTCGAGGCCATCCTGCCCGGCGGCGAGGTCTATCCCGAGAAGGGCACCTTCGAGAACTGGGACAACACCGGTGCGGCCAGCACCGGCACGATCGCGGCCCGCGTGCTCTTTCCCAACCCCCATGGGGTGCTTCTGCCGGGTCAGAACGTGACCATCCGCGGTCAGGTGATCGAGCCGATCCAGGCCCCGCTGATCCCGCAGCGGGCAGTGAGCCTCGACCAGCAGGGCCACTTCGTCTGGGTTGTCGGCGAAGACAACACCGTCGAGCGCCGCACCATCAGCGTCGGCGTCCGCAGCGGCGCCAACTGGACCATCACCGAAGGTCTCGCGGATGGCGAGCAGGTGGTCGTGGAAGGCCTGCAAAGCATGCGTCCCGGCCTCACCGTCTCGCCGCAACCCTACGACAGCTGAGCCCCGGCAGCGGAGAATTTCATGGGACCTCTATTTTTCATCAGGCGGCCCAAGTTCGCCTTTGTCCTTTCCATGCTCATCACGCTGTTCGGTCTTCTGACCCTGACCGTGATGCCCATCGACCAGTATCCAGACATCACCTCGCCCAAGGTCGTGGTCCGCGCGAACTACCCCGGTGCCGACGCGGCAACCCTGCTGCAGGCTGTCGCCGCGCCCATCGAGGACGAGGTGAACGGCGCCGAGGGCATGGCCTACATGGAATCCAAGGCCGCCTCGGACGGCTCCTACACGCTGACCGTGACCTTCGAGACCGGCGTCGACGCCGATCTGGCGCAGGTCGACGTGCAGAACCGGGTGGCGCTGGCCGAACCCTCTCTGCCTGCAGAGGTCCGCCAGCGCGGCATCCGGGTGCGCAAGCGCAATCCCGACATCCTGATGGTGGTCGACATCATCTCGCCCGACGGGCGCTTCGACGGTCTTTTCCTGTCGAACTACGCCTCGATCAACGTCGAGGGCGAGTTGGCGCGCATCGCCGGTGTCGGCGCCGCCGAGAACATCGGCGCGCTGGACTACGGCATGCGGGCCTGGCTCGACCCGGTGCAGATGGCCAACCACAATCTCACGGTCAACGAGATCGTCGCGGCGGTGAAGGAGCAGAACGTGCAGGCCGCCGTCGGCTCGCTCGGCGCCGCCCCGGCCGCGGAGGACACCCAGTTCCAATACGTGCTGACCACCAAGGGCCGGCTCGAAACCGAAGAGGAATTCGGTGATATCATCCTGTCCGCCAATGACGCGGGCTCGGTGGTGCGCCTGCGCGACGTGTCGCGGATCGAGCTCGGTGCCTTTGCGTACAAGGGCTACGGCGAGTTCAACAACCAGCCCGGCGTGCTGCTGGCGGTCTACAAGCTGAGCGAGGCGAACTCGCTGGAGGTGGCCGAGGCGGTGCGCGAGAAGATGGAGGAGCTGAAGCAGTACTTCCCCGAGGGCGTCGATTACGTCATCGGCCACGACACCACGCTGTTCATCGAGGCCTCGCTCGAAGAGACGGTGATCACCATGATCTTCACCATCCTGCTGGTGGTGGCGGTGACCTACATCTTCCTCGGTTCGGTGCGCGCGACGCTGATCCCGACCATCGCCGTGCCGGTGTCGATCATCGGCACATTGGCGGTGCTCTACGCCTTCGGCATGACGATCAACACGGTGACGCTCTTTGCCCTCATCCTCGCCATCGCGCTGGTGGTGGACGATGCCATCATCGTCGTCGAGAACGTCGAGCGCATCCTGCACGAGCATCCCGAGATCGGCTCGGTCGAGGCGACCAAACGCGCCATGGCAGAGGTGACGGGGCCGATCGTCGCAACCTCGCTGGTGCTTGCGGCGGTCTTCGGCCCGACTTTGCTGCTGCCCGGCATCACCGGGCGCATGTTCAGCCAGTTCGGCGCGACGCTCACCGTCTCGGTGCTGATCTCCATGATCAACGCGCTGACGCTGAGCCCGGCGCTGGCCTCGGTGCTGATGAAGCCGGGGATGCACCCGAACTTCGTCATCCGCGGCTTCAACAAGGGGTTCGACTGGGTGACGCGGGTCTACAGCGCCATCGTCGATTTCCTCGCCCGCAATGCGATCATCGCGATCGCCATCGCCGCAGCGCTGTTCTTCGCCATGTACACGCTCTTCACCACCACGCCGACCAGCTTCATCCCGACCGAGGACAAGGGCTTCTTCATGGTCGACGTGCAACTGCCCTCGGGCGCGTCTTTGAACCGCACGGAGGTGATCATGGACCGGCTCACCGACGCGCTCGGAGAGGATGAGGCGGTCGAAAACGTGCTCTCGGTGAATGGCTACTCGATCCTCAACTCGGCGCTGCAGTCGAACGCGGGGATGATCATCGTCAAGCTCAAGGAGTGGAGCGAGCGCACCACCGAGGAAAGCAGCCAGCCCTTCCTGCAGCAGAAGTTCACCCGGATGTTTGCAGACATGCCCGAGGCAAAGACGATCATCTTCGGTGCGCCCGCGCTGCCGGGCATCGGCGCGGTCGAGGGTCTTTCCTTCGTGCTCGAGGACACGCAGGGACGCGGGCCCGACGAAATGACCGCGGCGCTGCAAACTTTCCTCGCCGCCGCCAATGGCGCCGACGAGATCGCGCTGGCCTATTCCACCTTCAAGGCCGACGCGCCACAGCTCTTCCTCGACATCGACCGGGTGCGGGCAAAGACGCTGGGGGTGCAGATCTCTGACATCTTCCTGACCCTTCAGGCCCAGCTTGGGGCGCTCTACATCAACGACTTCAACGTCTTTGGCCAGTCCTACAAGGTGATGATCCAGTCCGACGCCGAGTTCCGCCAGAACGAGCGCGCCTTTGACACACTCTACGTGCGCAACAGCGAGGGCGGCATGGTGCCGCTCTCGACGGTGATCACCCCGGTGCCGACCACCGGGCCGGACGTGCTCTATCGCTACAACACCTACAACTCGGCCACGGTCACCGGCATTCCCAACTCCGCCGGCGGCTTCAGCACCGGCAATGCGATGGACAGTTTCGAGACGGTCGCCGGAACCGCCCTGCCCGAGGGGTTCCGCTACGAATGGACCGGCTCGTCGCGCGAAGAGCGCGCCTCGGGCAACGCGGTGCCGATCGCGCTGGGGCTGAGCCTCGTGTTCACCTTCCTGTTCCTCGCGGCGCTCTACGAAAGCTTCCTGACGCCAGTCGCGGTGCTGCTCACCGTGCCCTTCGCGGTGCTGGGGGCTTTGGTGTCGCTGAGGATCGCGGGTGAACCGCTCAGTCTTTACGGGCAGATCGGCCTTCTGATGCTGATCGCGCTGGCGGCGAAGACGGCGATCCTGATCGTGGAGTTCGGCAAACAGCAGCGCGAAGCGGCGGAGCTGGAACTGCACGAGGCCGCGATGCAATCGGCGCGGCTGCGCTTCCGCCCGGTGATGATGACGGTGCTGGCCTTCGCGGTCGGGGTCTACCCGCTGGTCATCGCCTCGGGTGCGGGCTCAGCGAGCCGGGTGTCGCTGGGGCTGGCGGTCTTCGGCGGGGCGATCGCCTCGGCGGTGCTGGGGGCGATCTTCGGGCCGGTGTTCTTCAAGATCATCCAGGGGCTGCGCGAGAAAATCCACCGGGGACGGACGCCGCCGGTGGTGTGAGACGTCGTGGCAATCAGGAAAGGCCCGGGCACAGCGCCCGGGCCTTTGTAGATTTCGATCAGCACCTTACCCGAGCGAAACAAGTCGAAGCCGCCGGTCGCGCGCCTAGACCGCCACCTCATGCACTTCGGCGCTCAGCCGCCCCGAGACCAGCGCTGCCAGCGCCACCATTCCCGCCGCCGTGCCAAGCACCAGCGGCAGGCCTCCGAGCTGATAGGTCAGCCCCGAGAGCAGCGTGCCGATCAGCCGCCCTCCGGCATTGGCCATGTAGTAGAAGCCGACGTCCATGGTCACCCGCTCGGACTTGGTGAAGGCGAGGATCAGGTAAGAATGCAGCGAGGAGTTCACCGCGAAGATCGCGCCGAAGACCAGCAGGCCGACGACCAGCACCACAGTCAGCCACATTTGCGGCCCGGGCGATAGCAGCACCGCCACGGTCAGCGCAGCCGGCACCACGAAGAGCGCCGCCGCCCAACCCCGCGCGGCTCGGATCAGCTCGGCCTCGGGGCGAGTTTTGGCGCGCAGGATGCGCGGCGCCGCCGCCTGCACCGCGCCGTAAAGGATGATCCAAACTGCCATGAAGGTGCCGATCATGAAAAAGGCCGCGCGGTTGCCCTCTTCGCTGCCGTCCGAGAGCACCGCGTAGAAATAAATCGGGATGCCGACCACGAACCACACGTCGCGCGCGCCGAAAAGGAACACCCGCGCCGCCGACAGCCAGTTGACGTTGGCCGACTTCGAGAAGACCTCGGAGAATTTCGCTCCCTTGCGGCCCTTCGGCAAGCCGCCGGGCATGAAGACGCAGACCGCCATGAGGATCACCGCAAGCACCAACGCCATGGCCAGCACCGCCCATTTGAAGCCGAGCGACGCCAGCAGCGCCGCCCCGAGCAAAAAGCCGACCCCCTTCACCGCGTTCTTCGAGCCGGTGAGCACCGCGACCCAGCGGAAGAGTCCGCCCCGTTCCGAGGGCGCCAGCAGCTTGACCGCCGACTTCGAGGACATCTTGGCCAAGTCCTTGGCGACCCCCGAGGCGCCCTGCACGCACATGACGAAGACGACCGAGGCGCCGATGCTCCACGAAGGGTCGAGCTGGGTCAGCGCCAGCAGCGCCGCCACCTGCAACCCGAGCCCCGCGTAGAGCGTCGAGGTCAGCCCGAAGCGCGCCGCGATCCAGCCCGCCGAGAGGTTGGTAACCATCCCGGCGATCTCGTAGAGCACGAAGAGATAGGCCAGTTGCACCGGGCTGAAGCCCAAGCTGTGGAAATGCAGCAGCACCAGCATCCGCAGCGCGCCGTCGGTGAGCATGAAGGCCCAGTAGGCGGCGGTGACGGCGATATAGGCCGAGAGGCCCTCGGGTCTGCCTTCGGCCTGCACGCTCACATCCGCCCCCCGACCATCAGCGCCACGTCCACCAGCCGGTGCGCGTAGCCCATCTCGTTGTCGTACCAGGCGTAAACCTTCACCTGCGTGCCGTTCACCACCATGGTCGAGGGCGCGTCGATGATCGCGCTGCGGGTGTCGTTGGTGTAATCCGACGAGACCAGCGGGCGCTCTTCGTAGCCGAGGATGCCCTTCAGCGCGCCCTTCGACGCCGCCTCGAAAAGCGCGTTCACCTCCGCGGCGCTGGTCGCGCGCTCCACCTCGAAGACACAGTCGGTCAGCGAAGCGTTGAGCAGCGGCACCCGCACCGCGTGGCCGTTCAGCCGCCCTTTCAGCTCGGGGTAGATCAGGGTGATCGCGGTGGCCGAACCGGTGGTCGTGGGGATCAGTGAGTTCAACGCCGAGCGCGCGCGCCGCAGGTCCTTGGCGGGCCGGTCGACGATGGTCTGCGTGTTGGTCACGTCGTGGATTGTCGTGATCGAGCCGTGCCTTATACCCAGGTTCTCATGGATCACCTTGACCACCGGCGCGAGGCAGTTGGTGGTGCAGGAGGCCGCGGTGACGATGCTGTGCCGCGCCGGATCATAGGTGCCGTCGTTGACGCCGTAGACGATATTGGCGGTTGCCCCGTCCTTGACCGGAGCGGAGACCACGACCTTCTTCACCCCCGCCGCGAAATAGGGCGCGAGCGCCGCCTCGGACTTGAAGACGCCGGTGCAGTCGATGACCACGTCCACCCCGTCGAGCGGCAGCGCCGAGAGATCACGGGTGCCCATGAAGGGAAGCCGTGTGCCATCCACCGTCACGCTCTGCGCATCGTGCGAGAACTCGGCGTTCCAGCGCCCGTGCACCGTGTCGAACTCCAGCAGGTGCGCGTGCATCGCCGGATCGCCCACGGCGTCGTTGATCCAGGCGATCTTCGCCCCCTTCTCGAGCAGGGGCTTCAGGGCGAGTTTTCCGATGCGGCCGAGGCCGTTCAGGGCAAATGTGGTCATGCGTCTTCTTCCGGGGATGTCTGGGTCGGGGCGAACTGTGCGATCTTGTCGACAGCAGCCTGCAGCGAGATGCGGTCGAGCTGGTCAATGGGCAGCGCGGTGAAGGCCTCGATCCGGTGCTTGAGCGCACCATAGGCCTGTTGGAAGGCGAGCATCTTCTCGGCCTCGGTGCCGGTCGCCTTCACCGGGTCAGGCATACCCCAATGGCCCGAGATCGGCTGGCCGTCCCAGGCCGGGCAGTCCTCGTTGGCCGCCTGGTTGCAGACGGTGAAGACAAAATCGAGGTCCGGCGCGCCCTCGCCCGAGAATTCCGAGACATTCTTGGCGCGCAGTGCCGCAATGTCATGGCCCTTCTGGCGCAGCAGTTCGACGGCAACGGGGTTCAGCTCGGAGCTGGGTTTCGTCCCCGCCGAATAGGCGTTGAACCGGTCACCGGCGATTTCGCGCAGCAGCGTTTCGGCAAAGATCGACCGCGCGGAATTTCCGGTGCAGATGAACAGGACGTTGTATTTGCGGTCAGGACCTTGGGTGGTCATCGGGGCGGTTCCTTCTGGTGCGAAAAGCGGGCTCGGGGAGCAGATCTCGGGGCGCCCGCGACAGCAGTCGCGCAGCAGGTAGTCGAAGGTGTCCTGCACCTGTTTCATGTCGACCGCGTAAAGCAGCGAGGTGCCCGCGCGTTCCTGGGTCACCAGCCCGGCACGCATCAGCGCGGCGAGATAGGTCGAAAGCGTGCTGGCCTTCACCTCCAGCACCTCGGCGATCTCGCCGGCCGGCAGGCGGTCGGGGTAGCGGCGCATGAGCAGCCGGAACAGCGCCAGCCGCTGCGGGTGGCCGAGGGTCATGAGGCGGTCGGGAATCTCTTTTTCCATATTTCATGAATATATGAATTATAGGGACTGCGGAAGTGACAGTTTCATGACACGCGCGCGCAACGCGCATCTCCAGGGCCTCTCGACAGCGAGCCCTCGCGGCATCTTGCACTTTTCCAGATATATCTTATCTTCCGATATATCGAAATTTACCCCAAATGTATGGGCGCGAGACAGGGCATGCGACGGGACACGGACGGACATCGCGGCGGCAGGCGGACCAGGCGCCTCTTCGAATACGGCGAGTTGCGCCTGCTCATCCTGTCGATGATCGCCGAACAGCCGCGCCATGGCTACGAGCTGATCAAGGCCATCGACGCGCGCTTCGACGGCGCCTACACCCCCAGTCCCGGCGTCATCTACCCCACCCTGTCGTGGCTGGAAGACATGGGCTATGCGCAAGTCGAGCCCGACGAGAGCGGTCGAAAGCGCGCCCGGCTGACCGCCGAGGGCGCGGCCTTTCTCGCAGCCAACCGCGCAGCGGCGGACGACCTGTTGGCCCGCAAGCCCCCGGCCTTCCACCGGGGCAACGCGCCGAAGGAGATCGTTGCCGCCATGGACGAGATCAAGATTGCCCTGCGCCGCCGGATGGCGGCGGAGGGTGCCGACGACACGCTCATCGCCACGCTTGCCGCGCAGCTACGAGACACCGCCCGGGCCATCGCAGGCGACACGCCGGATGCGCCCGCAGACGAAAGCTGACAGCAGGGACTGCCCATGGAAAATGTCATCACACGCCACAAGCACGAGCTGAAGCGCCGCACCCTGAGGGTGCGCGAGACCGAACGACTCACCCCTCACATGATCCGCATCACGCTGGACGGGCCCGAGCTCGACGGCTTCACCAGCCTCGGCGCGGACGACCACATCAAGCTTTTCTTCCCCGGCCCCGAGGCCGACAAGCCGCAGATGCGCGACTATACCCCGCGCCGCTACGACGCCGAGGCGGGCACGCTGGTGCTCGACTTCGCCATCCACGATGCCGGCCCGGCAACGGACTGGGCCGAGAGTGCCGCCCCCGGAGACACGCTGCGCATCGGCGGGCCGCGCGGCTCGGCGGTGATCGCACCGGTCTTCGACTGGTACCTGCTGATCGGGGACGAGACCGCCCTGCCCGCCATCGGCCGCCGCATCGAGGAGTTGCCCGAGGGTGTCACCGCGATCACCCTCGCGGCGGTGCCCGGGCCGGAAGACGAGCAGCGCTTCGAGAGCGCCGCGACCCAAAAGCCCCACTGGCTGCATCGTCCGGTTGCTCAGGCGCATGAGCCGGAGATCCTGCTCGAGGCGGCCCGCGCGCTGACCCTCCCGGAAGGCCGCGGCTTCGTCTGGATCGCCGCCGAAGGACAGGTCGCCCGCGCGCTCAAGCTGCACTTCCTCGACGAGCGGCAGCATCCCCCGCACTGGCTCAAGGCCGCGGGCTACTGGGTGAAGGGCGGCGCCGGCACAAGCGACAAGGCGCTCGACTGACACCGGGCCTGCCAGGGGCTACCGTGCAAAAATCAGAGGCCGGGCGCCACGCCGCGCCCGGCCTCTTGCTGTGTAATGCTCGTCGCCCGTGACCGGGATCAGGGTTTGGCGTAGCGGGCCGCGAATCCCTGCAGGCCGACCCGCGCCCGCGAGCCGCCCGACGGCGGTGTCCGGCGCTCTTGCTTGCGCGTGACAATCCCGGCGAACAGGATCAGCGCGATCACCGGAGATATGATGAGAAGGCCAATGGCCAAGCCGATCAGATAAAGTTCCATGATAGTTCCTCCCTTGGAATCAACGCTATCACGGATCCGTGGCGACACAATGCCGCATTTTCATTTTCGACATCGCCTTTGCAGCGGCAGCATTTGACGCTGCGCTGCGGCACGCAGCCTCGCCCGCCTTGGAAACGGAAAGCGCCGGCCCGTGGAAGCGGGCCGGCGCAGAGCTGGCAAACAAGGGTTCGGGTGCGGCGGCTCAGTCGGCGATCGAACCTTCGTCGTCGCCACGCTCGTGCATCTTGGCGCGCACCAGCCGGCCAACGATCAGCGGCATGACGAAGCCGATGATGGCGATCGCCCAGAGCGTCAGCGACAGCGGGCTGTCGAAAAGCGTGAACCAGTTGCCGTTGTCGATGGTGATGGCGCGGCGCAGGTTGTTCTCCATGGTGTTGCCGAGCAGCGTGCCGAGGATGATCGGCACCAGCGGCACGTCGAACTTGCGCAGCAGCCAGCCCATCACCCCGAAGCCGATCATCACCAGCAGATCGAAGCTCGAGCCCGAGATGCCGTAGATGCCGACGAAGCTGACCATCGCCACCACCGGCATCAGGATGCGCGGAGGCACCATCAGCACGCGGGTGAAGATGCCCACCATCGGGATGTTCAGCGCAAGCAGCATGAAGTTCGCGATGAAGAGCGCTGCGATCAGGCCCCAGACCACATCGGGGTTGTTGGCAAAGAGCAACGGGCCGGGGGTGATGTTCAGCGACAGCAGCACCGCGAGCAGCACCGCCGTGGTGCCCGACCCGGGCACGCCAAGCGCCAGCATCGGCACCAGCGCACCGCCGGCGGCGGCGTTGTTGCCCGCCTCGGGGGCCGCGACGCCGCGCGGATCGCCCTTGCCGAAGGTGCCCTCCTTGTCGACCAGGCGCTTCTCCATCGAGTAGGAGATGAACGAGCCCAGCGAGGCGCCCGCGCCCGGCAGCACGCCGGCGATGAAGCCGAGGATCGAGGTGCGCAGCATGGTCGGGGTGCACTGCTTGATCATCGACATGGGCGGGGTCAGACGGCCGACCTTCAGCTGACCCGAAGTGGCATCGGCATCGCCGTGACGGTGCTCGAGGAAGATGAACACTTCCGACAGCGCGAAGAGACCGACGATGGCGACGAGGAAGTCGAGACCGTCATAGAGGTGCACCTCGCCGAAGGTGAAGCGCGGCACGCCGGTCTGGGTGTCGACACCGATCATCGCGAGGCCAAGGCCGAGCATGGCGGCAAAGGCCGACTTCGCCTGGTTCGTCGAGGAGACCCCGCCCAGCGTCGCGAAGGCGAGCGCGAAGAGCGCGAAATACTCCGCCGGCCCGAAGAGCAGCGCGATCTTCACCAGCTGCGGCGCCAGCAGGATCAGGCCCCAGGTGGCGATAAAGGCCCCGACGAAGGAGGCGATGCCGGAAAGCGAGAGCGCCTCGCCGGCCATACCTTTCTTGGCCATCGGGTGACCGTCGAGCACGGTCATCATGGCAGGCTCGTCGCCGGGAATGCCCAGCAGGATCGAGCTGATCCGCCCGCCGTACATGGCGCCGTAATAGACCGAGGTCAGCAAGATCAGCGAAGGCGTGGGCCCAAGGCCCAACGTGAAGGCCAGCGGGATCAGAATCGCGACGCCGTTCGACGGGCCTAGCCCCGGCAGCGCCCCCATGATGGTGCCAAGAAAGCAGCCCAGCAGCGCGAGGCCGAGGTTCTGCAGGGTGAGGGCGACGGCAAAACCGTCTCCGAGATTGGCAAGAACGTCCATTGCGGCCTCCTCCTCAGAAACCCAGCGGGCCGCGGGCAAGCGACAGGCCCAGCAGCAGATGGAAGACCACGTAGATGCCGACCGAGGTCAGCACGCCGATCAGCAGCGACGACAGCACCGGGCTGCCGAGGCGCCAGGTGAGATAAGCCGATGCCACGGCGGTGGCGGTGACGAAGCCCGCGATGGGCAGGAATTCGGCATAGAGGATCATCACGACGACCGCCGCGAGGATCTCGACGAGCCGTCCCAGGGAGGGCCACTCGGGATCAGCGTCGGGCCGGAGCGCGATGACGATCGACGACAAGCCGAGGATGGCGGCGATGATCAGCGGGAAGGCCTTGGGTCCGACCTCGTCAGAGAGGAAGCTCTCCTCGATCTGCAGCGCGGCCCAGGCGAAGAAGATGGCGAGCGCCAGGCCGAAAAGGCCGAAGATGCGGTCACTCATGGTGTCCCCCGAAATTTGCGTGGAAGGGTAGATATGTCCGGCAGGCCCCCGGAGTGACAGGGGCCCGCCGGTGCGCGCGTGGGATCAGATCACTTGATGATGCCGATCTCGCGCGAGATGTCCTGGATCTCGCTCACGCTGTTCTGGACGAACTGCTCGAAGTCCGCGCCCTGAAGGTCGAGCGGCGCAAGACCGTTGTTGGCCATGATTTCCTTCCACTCGTCCGACGCGTAGAGCTTGCCGATCTTCTTGACCCAGGCGTCATAGGCCGCGTCGCTCATGCCGCCCGGCGCGTAGAAACCGCGCCAGTTCGCACCGATAGCGTCGACGCCCTGCTCCTTGGCAGTCGGGAAGTCGGCGAAATCGCCTTCGAGACGCTCGGGTGCGAGCACTGCGATGACCCGGATGTCCCCCGAGTCGACAAAGCCCTTGGCTTCCGAGGCGTCGCCGGTGAAGGCCTGCACCGAGCCCGCGAGCAGCTGGGTCACCGCCTCGCCGCCGCCGTCGAAGGCGACGTATTTGACCGTGCGCACGTCCTCGATGCCATAGGCCGAGGCCGCGATCAGCACTTTCAGGTGGTCCCAGCCGCCCACGGCCGAGCCGCCGGCCACGGAGATCGAGCGCGGGTCCGTCTTGATCTTGTCGAGCAGCTGCGGCAGCGTCTCGATCTCGCTGTCCGCCGAGACCGCGATCACGCCGTAGTCGGCGCCGATCGAGGCCAGCCAGCGCACCTGGTCGGTGGTGTTGCCCGGGTAGGCGCCCTGCGCCAGGCGGGTTGCGGTGGCCGAGCTGGCCGCGACGATCAGGTCATTGTCGTCCGCGCGCTTGTTGACCACCTCGGCAAAGGCCACGCCGCCGCCGCCACCGGCGAGGTTGACGACCTGCATGGTCTTGCCGATCAGCCCGAGATCCTGAAGCTCCTTGCCGACCTGGCGGCAGGTGAAGTCCCAGCCGCCGCCGGGGTTGGCGGGCGCGATGCACTCGGGGTTCTCGGGGGTGAAGTCCTGAGCCTGGGCGGCAAGAGCCGAGACGCCGAGAACGGTCGCGGCAATCAGGCCGCGGGTTGCATTGATAAACATGGTATCCTCCTCATTGTCGGCCGCCGAACCGATACGCGCCGGCGCCGTCTTCTCCCCGCGGAACCTGACTGCGCTTTGCAGCCTCCCCGGTTGCGGGTTAAGACGTGTATCTAAGCCACGAAGCTGTCACGAACCTGTCAGATGCCCTCCCGCGCATGTGGACGCGTCGTCAACCAGCCCGGGGCCGAGGGGAGGGACGAGTCTCATGCGTGTGCTGATGGTCGAGGACGCGAGCGATCTGGCGGAAGGCGTCGCCGCGCGACTGGCGCAGTCGGGCATCGTCTGCGACGTCGCAGACTGTCTCGAGGCGGCGCGCGATTTCCTCGCGGTGCAGGCCTATGACGCGCTCGTGCTCGACATCAACCTGCCCGACGGCTCTGGCCTGCGCTTCCTGCGCGAGCTGCGCGCCTCGGGGGCCCGCACGCCGGTGCTGATGCTGACCGCGCTGGTGTCGGTGGACGACCGGGTGAGCGCCCTCGACCTCGGCGCCGACGACTATCTTGGCAAGCCCTTCGACCAGCGCGAGCTCGAGGCACGGCTGCGGGCGCTGATCCGCCGCGAGGCCGACCAGAAGGGCGCCGAGATCGTGCTCGGCCCGCTCTCCTTCTCGCCCGCCGGGCAGAGCGCCACCCTCGACGGCAAGCGACTCGAGCTGACCGCCCGCGAGGCGGCGCTGCTTGGCGTCTTCCTGCGCCACCAGGGCCATTACCTGAGCAAGGCGCGGCTCTATGATTCCCTCTACGGTTTTGGCGACGCGGACGTCGGGGTGAACGCCATCGAGCTTTACATTGCGCGGCTGCGCAAAAAACTTGCGGGCAGCCCTGTCGGCATCGCCACCCAGCGCGGCATCGGCTACCGGATCGACCTTGATGGCTGAACCTGCGCCCCCCTCCGCCAGCGGCCCGCCCAGGGTGCCGCCCAAGGTGCCAGCCAGTCAGACACCCAGCCTTCCGCCCAGCCTGGCCTCGCGGGTGCTCAAGGCGGTGTTGCTGATCCTTCTGGCCGGCGGGTTGCTGGTGGCGGGCGCGACGCTCTACAACGGCCGGCTGGCGGCACGGCAATCCTACGACCGCATCCTGCTGGGCGCGGCGCGGGACATCGCCGGCTCGATCCACATCCAGTCCGGGCGGCCCATCGTCGACCTGCCGGTCTCGGCCTTCGAGCTCTTGGCGCAGGCGCCGGAGGACCGCATCCACTACGCCGTACGCGGCCCCGGCAACACGCTGATCACCGGGCTCGACGAGACCGACATCGCGCCCCCCGCCCGCCGCGGCGGCGCCAGCTCCGGCCCCGAGTTCTTCGACGCCCGGCTCAACGGCGAACCCGCCCGTTTCGTCCGGGTCACCCGCCGCTTCGCCGAGCGCGACTTCTCGGGCAGCATCTCGGTCACCGTTGGGCAGACCCTGCGCGCGCGGCAGGCGATGGCCCTCGGGCTGACGCTCGACACCGTGCTGCCGATGCTGCTGGCGGGGCTCGCGCTCTTGGTCATGTCCTGGCTGGTCACCCGCTCGGCGCTGCGCCCGCTCGAGGCGATGTCCGAGGATCTTGCGGCGCGCGACCCCTACGACCTGACCCCCGTGCCCACCGATGGTCTGCCGCGCGAGCTGACGGTGATGCTCGAGGCGATGAACCGCTTCATGGGCCGTCTCGACCGGCAGATGGAAGGCATGCGCCACCTGATCTCGGACGCCGCCCACCAGCTGCGCACCCCTGTCGCGGCGATCCGGGTGCAGGCCGAGGCGATGCAGGACCAGCCCGACGACGCGCTGCGCGCCCGCGCGCTGAGCCGGCTGCTGACCCGCACCCGCTCGCTGGGATCGCTGCTCGACCAGCTGCTGTCGCGCGCCCTCGTCAGCCATCGCAGCGAAAGCGTCCCGCGCGCGCCGCTCGACCTGCGCGAGGTGGCGCTGGAGGTGGTCGAGCGCGGCGATCACGAGCTGCTGGCGCCCGAAGCCGAGCTGCGGCTCGAGATCGGCGAGGAGCCGGTGATGGTCCGGGCCGATGCCTTCTCGGTCGGAGAGGCCGCCAAGAACCTGCTGGTCAACGCGCTGAAGCACGGCGCCTCGCCCATCGCAATCGGCGCCGAGCTCCGCGGCACCGAGGCGGCGCTCTGGGTCAGGGACGCAGGCGCCGGTCCCGCGCCCGAAATTGCCGCCCGCCTCGGCCAGCGCTTCGAGCGCAGCACCGCCTCTCACGAAGACAGCGCCGGGCTGGGCCTTGCCATCGTCGCCTCGGTGGCGGCGGCCTTCGGCGGACGGATCGCGCTTGAATACCCCGGCGGCGGCTTTCGCATCGCGCTGCTGCTGCCCGCCGCCCCGCAAGAGGACGCGCCCGAATGAAGACCCGCCTGCTGCCATTGCTGGTGCTCGCCCTCGGGCTTGCCCTGCCCTGCATCGGCTCCGCGCAGGAGCGGGTGGAGAGTTTCGGCAAAGGCGCCACCGAGCTCACCCTGCGCTCGACCACCGACATCGACATCATCGAGCCGGTGATCGCACGTTTCGCCGAGCTGAACCCGGACCTGTCGCTGCGGTACGAGCAATGGGGCTCGAACAACCTCTACGCCGGCAGCCGCGCCGCCTGCGCCGGGCGCGCCGCCCCCGCCGACGCGCTGCTCTCGTCGGGCGCGCACCACATGCTCGCGCTGGTCAACGCCGCCTGCGCCCATCCCTACCGCTCACCGGCCACCACCGCCCTGCCCGCCGAGCGGCGCTGGCGCGACGAGCTCTGGGGGATCACCGAGGAACCGGCGGTGATCATCTACAACACCGAGGCGCTCTCGGCCGAAGACGTTCCGCGCACCCGCTTCGCCCTGCTCGATTTGATGCGCAAGAAGCCCGAGCTGCTGCGCAGCCGCATCGCCACCTACGACATCGAGGATTCCGGCCTTGGCTATCTCTTCGCCCATGCCGACAGCCTCGAGGCCACCACATTCGGCGCCATGCTCGAGGGTTTCTCGCGGATCGGGGCGATCGCCACCTGCTGCTCGCTGTCGATCATCGACGGGGTCTCGGAGGGGCGCTACTACATCGCCTACAACGTGCTCGGCTCCTACGCCGAGGCCCGCGCCGCACCCAACGTCGGCATCATCCTGCCCGAGGATTACACGCTGATGATGTCCCGCGCCTACATGATTCCCAAGGGCGCCCCCCACCCCGAGGCAGCGCAGCGGCTGCTCGATTTCCTGCTGTCACCTGAGGCGCAGGGAATGCTGGCCGATCTCGGGCTGGTCGCCGCCACCGATCCCTCCGAGACCAGCCTGCTGCCAAGCGCCCGGCGCTTGATCGCGCTTTCGCCGCCGCTGCTTCTGGCGCTCGACCGCAGCACGCGCGAGCGGCTGTTCCGGCTGTGGGACGAGGCCTTTTCGGCGGATGCGGGATGAGGTACCACAGGCGCTTGCAATGCAGCCCGCAGTCGGGCTTGATGGATCAAACAAGGACAGGGCCATGATGCGACATGCCATCTTCGGCGCCGCGCTGCTGGCGCTGGCGGCCTGCGCCGCGAGACAACCAACCGAGGCAGAGGTGCTCTCGGTGGCCTGCTCGGCGGGCATCAACGAGGCCTGCGGCTATCTCTCCCGCGGCATGTCGGTGACCGGCAAGCCACTCTGAGCCGCGCCCCGACAGGCGGCGCGCCGAGGCCTCCAATTCTTCTAAGCCAAGGTATCCCGGGGAAGTCCGTGCCGTGCACGGGGTCGGAGTTCGCCCTTTTTCGCGCTTGGGTACAAGCGCGGGGCGGCCGAAACCGCCCCTGCAGTGCGATCAGGCCGCCGGCATCCGCCGTTCGATGATTTCCGCCCACCACGAGCAGCCAGCCGGGATGGCCTCGTCGTTGAAGTTGTACTTGGGATGGTGCACCGCCGCCGTGTCGCCGTTGCCGACGAGGATATAGGCGCCCGGCCGCTCTTCGAGCATGAAGGCGAAATCCTCGCCGCCCATGACCAGCGGCGCATCCGCGCAATCGCCCGAGACCGCGCGCGCCACATCGGCGGCGAATTCGGTCTGCTCCTCGGAGTTGACCATGACCGGGTAATTGCGGGTGTAATCCACCGTGGCCACGCAGCCGAGCGCCGCGGCCATGCCGGTGCAGATCTCGGTGATGCGGGTTTCGGCAAGATCGCGGTTCTCGGGCGCCAGCGTCCGCACCGTGCCGCGCAGCGTGACCTTCTGCGGGATCACGTTGAAGGCCTTCGAGGAGGTCTCGAAGCTGGTCACCGACACGACGATCTCGGTCACCGGGTTGGCATTCCGCGCAGCAATGGTCTGCAGGGCGGTGACGATCTGCGCCGAGGCGACTGTGGGATCGATCGTCTCATGCGGTTTGGCGGCGTGACCGCCCTTGCCCTCGATGGTGACCTCGAAGACGTCGGTCGCGGCAAAGAAAGCGCCGGGGCGGATGGCGAACTGTCCCACGGGCACGCCGGGCCAGTTGTGCATGCCGTAGACCTCCTGGATGTTCCAGCGGTCCATCATGCCGTCGTCGCACATCTCCTTGCCGCCGCCGCCACCCTCTTCGGCGGGCTGGAAGATCACCACGGCGGTGCCGTCGAAATTGCGTGTCTCGGCAAGGTACTTGGCGGCGCCGAGCAGCATCGCGGTGTGGCCGTCGTGGCCGCAGGCGTGCATCGCGCCCGGGGTCTTCGAGGCATAGTCGAGCCCCGTGTCCTCGAGGATCGGCAGCGCGTCCATGTCGGCGCGCAGACCGATGACCTTGCCCGAGGCGTCGCTCTTGCCCTTGATCACCCCCACCACGCCGGTGCGGCCGATCCCCTCGACCACCTCGTCGCAGCCGAAGGCGCGCAGCTTCTCGGCAACCAGCGCCGAGGTGCGGTGGGTCTCGAAGAGGATCTCGGGGTTCTCGTGGAGGTCGCGGCGCCAGTCGGTGATCTCGGACTGAAGCTCGGCGAAACGGTTCTTGACGGGCATCGAAGTGCGTCCCTGTTGTTTGATCATATTTCGCGCGGAGCCTGCCACCGGCGTCGCGGCGTGGCAAGCGGAGCCGGGCGTGACCCTAGGGAAAACAGCGCGCGCCGCCGTCTTGTTCAGCGCCCCGCCCCGCCGGTCAGAGGTTCGGCCCGGGCACCAGCTTGCTGCCGTCCGAGAAGCGCGACAGGCGGAAGCGCGTCAGGTCATGGCCCGGGTCCCTGCCCTGCGCCATGTCCGCGACAACCCGCCCGAAGCCCGGCCCGATGCCGAAGCCGTGGCCGCACATGCCCGTGGCCACGATCAGCCCGGGGATCTGCGCCACGTGATCGACGACCGGCACCACGTCCGGCATGACGTCGATCATCCCCGCCCAGCTCGCCTGCAGCGGCACCTCGCCCATCTCTGGGAAGTGCTGCGCAAACTGCGCGCGGGTCGCGGCAACCTTGCCCGCGTTGGGTTCAGGCGAGAGGATGCGCATCCGCTCGAAGGGGCTTTGCTCGTCGTCGCGCCAGCTGCGCGGCGTGCCCCAGGCGTCCGGATAGCCCGCCGGCGCCTTGGCCCGGAAGTGCACGTCGAAGCTGCCCTGCCGGGCCAGCGCAAGGTAGGGGCGCGCGTGGCGCAGCGCGTCGGGACCGACGAAGAGCTCGGAAAAGGCCGAGGGCGCCAGCGTGTAGCCGCCATCGGCGCGCGGCCGGAAGGCCAGCACGTCATCCACCGCCGCCTTGTTGACCACCTGCGGCAGCGGCGCGGTGGCCATGGCCGTCGAGCGCACCGAGAGTTGCGGGATCGACATGCCGTGACGCTTGAGAAACAGCCCCGACCAGGCCCCGCCCGCAAGCACCGCCTGCTCGCAGCGCACCGTCCCCGCCTCGGTGACCACGCCGGTGATCTGTCCGCCGCTCCGCTCGAGCCCGCGCACCGCGCAGCGCTCGCGCACGATGACCCCTTCCGAGGCCGCCAGCCGCGCCAGCTCGGGCACCGCCTGCCAAGGCTCGCCCTTCATGTCGGTGGGCGTGTGCAACATACCGACCCAAGGGCTGTCCGTGGCCCCGATTTGCGCCTTGGTCTGCTCAGCATCCAGCAACTCGGAGCTGACGCCGAGCGGCTTGGCCTGCTCAAGCCAGCCGGCAAAATTCTCCATCTCGGCGCGGCTCTTGGCGAGGTAGCCGACGCCCACAGTGCGGATGCCGAGCCGTCCCTCGCAGAGCGCATCCAGCTCCTGCCAGAGGTCCTGCGCCTCGAGCGCAATCGGGATCTCGGCCATGTCTCGGCCCTGCACCCGGATCCAGCCCCAGTTGCGCGAGCTCTGCTCGGCGGCGATGCGGCCCTTTTCCAACAGCACCACCTTCAGCCCGGCACGGTTGGCAAAAAGCGCCGTACAGGTGCCGATGACACCGCCGCCGATGACCACCAGATCGGCGGCCTCGGGCAGCGCGCCCTCGTGGGCGACGGGGCCTTCGTCGCGAAACGGGAAGACCACGCTCATGCCAACCGCTCCAGCAGGCGCTCCATGAAGGCCTGCCCGGCCTCCAGCTGAGAGACCTCGATATATTCGTCCGGCTGGTGCGCGATGCCGATGTCGCCCGGTCCGCAAACCACCACGTCGTAGCCGCCGTTCTGGAAATGGCTGGCCTCGGTGCCGTAGCTGACGTGGCGCTTGGCATTGTCGCCGGTGATCTGTCGCACCATCTCCTCGGCGCGGTTGTCCGCGGTCGGGGCGAAGGGCGGCAGGTGGAAGGCATCGCGGACCTCGATCCAGGCCTCGGGGCGCACCTTCTGCATTTCCGCGTTCAGTTCGGCGACCTTGTCCAGCAGCCGCCCTTTCCAATAGGCCGGGTCCTCCCCCGGCACCACGCGGAAGCCAAGCGGGAACCAGCAGTCCTTGGCGGTGATGTTCTGCGCCGTGCCGCCGCGGATCTGCCCGACGTGCACGTTGGTGTAGGGCGGGGTGAAGAGCGCCGCCACTGGCCCCGGCTCGCCAGCCGCGTTCTCCGCGTTGACCGCGTTGCACCAGTCGATGAGCTTGGCACCCCACATGATGGCCGAGACGCCGGTCTCGAGAATCGAGCTGTGCACCTCGACGCCGTGAACATGCACCTCGAAGCTGATGCCGCCCTTGTGGCCAGTCACCGGCTTCAGCATGGTCGGCTCGCCCACGATCACGGCGCTGGCTTTCGGCACCACCCCCTGCATCGCCGCCACGAGATCGATCGCCCCCTCGCAGCCGATCTCCTCGTCATAACTGAACGCCAGCTGCAGCGGCCGCGTCACGCCCCGGTGCCGTGCCTCGACCAGCGCCCAGATCGCCAGAGCGTCGAATGCCTTCATGTCCGTCGAGCCGCGCCCGTAAAGCCGCCCCTCCCGCTCGGTGAGCGTGAACGGATCCGAGCTCCAGTCCTGCCCCTCGACCGGCACCACGTCCGTGTGCCCCGACAGCACCACGCCGCCCTCGGCCTCGGGGCCGACATGGGCAAAGAGCGCCGCCTTCAACTCGGGCTCGGAGGGCTTGGCGTGGCGGTGGCTCTCGATGCCGTGGCTGGCAAGATACGCCTGGGTCCAGTCGATGAGATCGAGGTTGGTTCCGCTGCTCACGGTGGGAAAGGAAACGAGCTTCTCGAGAAGCGCGCGCGGGGATAGCCGGGAAGTCATGGGGCGTCCTTGGTCTGTCTTTGCGGCAGACCTAAACGCGCCTTGGTTCCGATCACAAGGGGGAGCGGGGCCCAAGCCCCGGTATTCGCGCCGAGAAAGGACGCGATTGCCCGTTCCTCAGCCGCGCGCGACGCCCCGGCCCGACGCGGCCCAGGCCAGCCCGTCGACCACTGCTGTGAAAGCCTCGGAGCGGCGCAGCGCGGCGCCCGGGCACACCGCCCGCGCTTCGCCCTCGACCAGCGCCATCAGGCTCGAGCCCCCGACGAGAACCACGCTGTCCACCTGCGCGGGCGAGACCTGCGCCAGCATCAGCGTCTCGTAGATCGCTATGCGCAGCGCCTCTCGCGCCTCGGAAAGCGCCGCGTTGAGCGTGCCCGGCGTGACCCGCGCTCCGAGCCCCGGCTCGATCATTCCCATGGCGATCTGCGCGCCTGCCGTACCGGAGTTGGCCTCGATCTTGCCGCGCTCCACGGCGAAGGCCAGCTCGTGCCCGAGCTCGTCGGTGATCACCGTCTGCAGGCGTTTCATGGCTTGTGGCTCGACTGCGTGGCGCAGCATGTCGGCCACTGCCCGTTCGGTGTCGCGGTTGTAGAGGAAGGGGATCTTCGCCCAGGTCGAGAGATCAACGTAGAGCGCATTCGGCACCGGCAGAAGCCCCTCGCCGAAGTCGCGCCGCAGTTCGCCCCCGAGACCCAGCAGCGGCATGGCGTGGCGCATGGAGACCGCATGGTCAAAATCCGTGCCGCCGAGGCGGATGCCATGGCTGGCGGTGATGGCGATGCCGTCGCCCTCGCTGCGGAAGACGGTGAAGTCCGAGGTGCCGCCGCCGATGTCGACGATGAGCCCGATACCGCCGGTGCCCTCGGCGATGCGGCTCGCCAGCGCTGCCGCCTCCGGCTCGAACATCATGTCGACGCTCTCGAAGCCCGCCGCGAGATAACATCCGCGCAGGTCTTGCTCGGCCCGCGCGTCACGCTCTGCATCGCTGGTGTGGAAATGCACCGGCCGCCCCGAGAGCGCGCGGGTGAAGCGGCGCCCGGACTGCGCCTCGGCCCGCGTCTTCATCTCGGCAAGAAACGCCGTGACGATGTCCGCCAGCGTGCGGCGCGTCCCGCCGATCAGTCGCTTTTCGTGAAAGAGCGTGGTGCCGAGCACGCTTTTCAGCGCGCGCATGTAGCGCCCTTCCTCGCCGGCGATCAGCGCCTCCGAGGCCGCCGCGCCAATGCGCATGCCGCCCTCTTCGGGAAAGAACACAGCGGTGGGCAGGGTCTCGGCCCCGGTCTCGATCTCCAGCAGGCGCACCGCACCGCGCTCGACGATCCCCGCCGCCGAGTTGGAGGTTCCGAAATCGACAGCCAGGCAGTCGCCGCCCGAATAGTCCGCATCAGCCATGACATGCTCCCCGAGGATGGAAAGCCGCCCGGCTACCGAAAACGCAAACCTGGGGCAAGGCCGAAACGCCCGCCCCTTCTTCTGGGCAATTAAATCTTGGCGGAGGCCGCACAGCGGATGGTGGCGGCGTTCCCGAGGGACGTTGGGACCGCTCGGCGAGAACGACCGGACGCGCCTGCTCTCGGCGGCCTTGCGGCGAGGGGGATCAGCCCTTCGCCGCGGCCTTCTTGTCAGAGGCCTTGGCGGCCTCTTTCTGGTCCGCGGGCAGCTCGATGTTGATTTCGAGACTGGAGACGTCGCCGATGGAATCCATGCGGATTCCAACGGCATCGTCACTCACCTGCACGTAGCGCTTGATCGCCTCGACGATGTCGCGCTGCAGCAGCGGCAAGAAATCGGCGCTGGGACCCGACCCGCGCTCATGCGCGAGAAGGATCTGCAGACGCTCCTTGGCCTGGACCGAGGACTTGGGCTTGCGGTTGAAGGTGAACCCGAAAAGATTCATGCGCTCCTCCCGAAGAGACGTGACATCAGGCCCGGGACCTTCTCGCCTTCGATCTTCATCGGGATGTCCTCGCCATCGAGGCGCGCGACGGCTTCCTCGTAGGCGGTGGCGGCGCGGGACTTCTCGTTGAGGATCACCGGCACGCCGACGTTCGAGGCGCGCAGGACCGCGGGGCTTTCCGGGATCACGCCGAGCAGCGGGATCGCGAGGATTTCCAGCACGTCCTCGACCGACATCATCTCGCCGTCGCCCGAGCGTTTCGGGTCGAAGCGGGTGAGCAGCAGGTGGCTCTTGATCTGGTCTTCCTCGCCGCGCTCGGCGCGGGCGGTCTTCGAGCTCAGCAGGCCGAGCATCCGGTCGCTGTCGCGCACCGAGGAGACCTCGGGGTTGGTCACGACCACGGCCTCGTCGGCGTAGTACATGGCCAGTTGCGCGCCGCGCTCGATGCCCGCTGGGCTGTCGCAGATGATGTAGTCGAATTCCTCGCGGAGCTCGTTCAGCACCTTCTCGACGCCTTCCTGCGTGAGCGCGTCCTTGTCGCGCGTCTGCGAGGTCGGCAGCACGTAGAGGTTGTCGAGCCGGCGGTCGCGGATCAGCGCCTGGTTCAGCTTGGCGTCGCCCTGGATCACGTTGATGAAATCGAACACGACCCGGCGCTCGCAGCCCATGATCATGTCGAGGTTGCGCAGACCCACGTCGAAGTCGATCACGACGGTGCGGTGCCCGCGCGATGCGAGACCGGCGCTGATGGCAGCCGAGGACGTGGTCTTGCCCACGCCACCCTTGCCCGAGGTCACAACGATTACTTTGCTCACTGGCGGCTCCTGTTGAATGCCGAGGTTATCCGAACGGCGCGACGATCAGCCGCTCGTCCTCGAGGTAAATCTGCACCATCTTGTGGCGGACATCGGCGCCGAGGCTGTCCGAGGTCCGGTAGAGACCGGCGATCGCCAGCAACTCGGCGTCGAGCGACTGGCAGAAGATCCGGGCGTTCTCATCGCCGTCGATACCGGCGAAGGCGCGGCCGCGCATGCGCCCGTAGACGTGGATGTTGCCGGCGGCGAAGAGTTCGGCCCCCGAGCTCACCGGGCCGACCACGGTCAGATCGCCCTTGTCGGCGATCACCGTCTGCCCCGAGCGCACCGGCATGGTGACGATCTTGTTCTCCGGCGCGACGCGCTGCGGGATCGGCGCCGGTTCGGGCTGCGGTGCGGGTGCTGTCTGCGTCTCAGGCGCGGGCGCCCGCTCGGGGAACACCCGGCTCGGGCGCTTCTGCTCGGAGCTCGGCAGCGCCCCGCGCAGCGGCGCATCGCGCCCGCCGGTCACCGTGATCAGCCCCAGCCCGGCGGCGGCGGCGCGCAGCGCCTCATCCCCGCCCTGCAGGCCGAAGACCGCAAGCTCGCGGCGGCGCAGGTCGCCGACCAGCTCGGTCAGCGCCTCGGGGGTCACTTCGGCCTGGGATTGCTCGAGGTCGATGATGACCGGCGCGTCGGTGAAGAAGTTCGGGGTTTTCTCCAGCCGGTCGGCCAGCATCTCGTAGAAGCGGGCGTCCGGGGCCGTGCTGAGGCGCAGGGCGAGCGCGGTCAGGAACCGCCCCCGGAACTGGAAGGGTTTCAGTGTCGTCCCGACACCATCGATGTTGCCGCTGGCGACGTCTGTCTGCACGCTTGTTCTTAGCCTTCTGCTCTCGGGCCTGGCACAGATTCGTGTCTGTGCTTCGTTGCATCGTGCATAATCATCCCACGTCCGGGGATCCACCTCCAAGCCCTAATTTTCTCGTCATCGGCAGAGAAATGCCGTGACGAGACTACAACCCTTAGTAGCCGGACGCCGAAGTAAGCACGAAATGATCCGGCCCGACCTCTTGGTACACGTTCGGCTCCGGCTCGTATCCGACCGGGTGAATGGGCGATGGGATGGGCTTGAAATTGAGGTCCTTCTCGGACTTGCGGCGGCGCGGATCGGCGATCGGAACCGCCGACATCAGCGCCTTGGTATAGGGGTGCTGCGGGTTCTCGAAAACCGCCGCGCGCGGGCCGATCTCGACGATCCGGCCAAGGTACATGACCCCCACCTTGTGGCTGACCCGCTCGACCACCGCCATGTCGTGGCTGATGAAGAGATAGGACAGGCCCAGTTCGGCCTGCAGTTCCATCATCAGGTTGACCACCTGCGCCTGCACCGAAACGTCGAGCGCCGAGACGGCCTCGTCCGCGACGATGAGCTTGGGGTTGAGCGCAAGCGCGCGGGCAATGGCGATGCGCTGGCGCTGGCCGCCGGACAGCTCGTGCGGGAAGCGGCGCATGAAGCTGCGCGGCAGCTCGACCCGATCGAAGAGCATGGCCACGCGGTCCATCATCTCCTTGCCCTTGTGCGAGCCGAAATTGCGCATCGGCTCGGCCACTTGGTCGGCGAGGTTCATCTGGGGGTTCAGCGAGGCAAAGGGATCCTGGAAGATCATCTGCATCTCGCGCCGCGCATCCCGCAGCATGTTCGGGCCGAGCCCCATCACGTCGACGCCGTCCAGAACGACCCTGCCCTTCAACGGCTCGACAAGCCGCAGGATCGAGCGCCCGCAGGTGGACTTGCCGCAGCCTGACTCGCCGACGAGGCTGAGGGTCTGGCCCTTGTTGACGGTGAAGCTGACATCCTCGACCGCGTGGACGTTCGACACGGTCTGGCGGAAGAAGCCGCCCTTGACCGGGAAGCGCGTGGTCAGCCCCTCGACGGTCAGAAGAGGCTGCTCGGTGCCGGGGATCGGCTTGATCTCGTCCTGCTCGCGGCCCAGCAGGCGCATCGGCTCGGGCAGCGCCTTGCCGCGCATCTCCCCCAGCTTCGGCACCGCGGCGAGCAGCGCCTGGGTGTAGGGGTGCTGCGGGCGCTCGAAGATCTCCTCGACCGTGCCCTCCTCGACCTTCCTGCCACGGAACATCACCACAACGCGGTCGGCCATCTGCGCCACCACCGCCATGTCGTGGGTGATGAACATCACCGAGGTGCCGGTCTCGCGCTTGAGGCGGTCCATCAGCGCAAGGATCTCGGCCTGGATGGTCACGTCGAGTGCGGTGGTCGGCTCGTCGGCGATCAGCAGGCGCGGCTTGCAGGCCATGGCCATGGCGATCACCACGCGCTGGCGCATCCCGCCCGAGAGCTCGTGCGGATATTGCTTCAGCCGACGCTCGGGCTCGGGGATGCGCACCTGTTGCATCAACTCGAGAGCCCGGGCCTTCGCCTCGTCCTTGGTCATGCCGCGGTGCACGCGCAGACCTTCGGTGAGCTGGCGCTCGACGGTGAAGACGGGATTGAGCGCGGTCATCGGCTCTTGGAAGATCATCCCGATCTCGTTGCCGCGGATGTCGCGCATGACGTCCTGGGAGGCCTTCGCCAGATCCGTCTCGCCGCCGTCCTTGCGATCAAAAATTAGGCGGCCCTTGGCGATTTCTCCGCCGCCGAACTCGATCAGGCGCATCAAGGAGAGCGAGCTGACCGACTTGCCAGAGCCGGATTCCCCCACGACGCAGACGGTTTCGCCCGGCCCGATATCGAAGCTCACATCCTCGACACCGGCCACAGGGCCGTCTTTTGTCTCGAATTCTACGCGCAGGCTTTCGATCCGCGCGATGGGGTTGTCCAGCATGTCGGCCTCTCCGTCTGTATCAGTGCAAACGCTAAAGGCAGCTTCGACAAACTGTCAAACCCAAGCACGGAGTGACCCAAAGGCAATGCTTGCATTTTGCGCGTGTTCTGCTTCGATGACGCCCAAGCGGGATGGGAGCGATCTGAATGCCTGGCCACAAAAGGCCGCACCGACGTCATTTTCCCGCTGATACAAAGAAGAGACCAACCGGTCTTAGGTCGATAACAGGGAGTGACCTATGAAAACGAAGACCCTACTGCTCGGGGCCGCCGCCAGCTTTGTGCTGGCCCCCGCCGCCGCCATGGCGGAGCGCGGCTCGGACGGGCACGTGAACATCATCTACTGGCAGGCACCGTCGATCATGACGCCCTACCTGTCGAGCGGCACCAAGGACATCGAAGCCTCCTCGCTCGTGCTCGAACCGCTGGGCCGCTACACCGAGACCGGGGCCCTGGTTCCCTTCCTCGCCAAAGAGATCCCCACCGTCGAGAACGGCGGCGTGTCCGAAGACCTGAAGTCGATCACCTGGAAGCTGAAAGAGGGCCTGGTGTGGTCCGACGGCTCGCCGGTGACCTCGGCGGACGTGAAATTCACCGCCGACTACTGCATGAACCCCGAGGGCGGCTGCGCGCAGCTCGCCAAGTTCGACCACATCGCGTCGATCGACACCCCTGACGATCTGACCGTCGTGGTGAACTTCGACGAGGCCATGCCGAACCCCTACGGCCCCTTCATGGGCGGCCAGTCCCCGATCCTGCAAAAGGCGCAGTTCGAGAACTGCGTAGGCGCGGCGGCATCGACCTGCACCGAGGCCAACTTCAACCCGATCGGCACCGGCCCCTTCGTGGTCGACGAGTTCAAGCCGAATGACGTGATCTCGCTCTCGGCGAACCCGAACTACCGTGACCCGGCGAAGCCCGCCTTCGCGACCGCCACGCTGAAAGGCGGCGGCGATGCGGAATCCGCGGCCCGCGCGGTCCTGCAGACCGGCGAGTTCGACTACGCCTGGAACCTGCAGCTGGCGCCCGACGTCCTCGCCTCGATGGCAGAAGGCGGCCAGGGCACCCCGGTCTCGGCCTTCGGCACCCTGGTCGAGCGGCTCGAGATGAACATGACCGACCCCTCGCCGAACCTGCCCGAGGGCGAGCGTTCGACCGTGGCGCATCCGCACCCGATCCTGTCTGACTTCAAGGTCCGCAAGGCCCTGTCGATGGCGATCGACCGCGAACTGCTGACCGAGATCGGCTACGGCCAGGCCGGCCGCGCGACCTGCAACCTCGTGCCCGCGCCCGAGCTCTACGCGTCGGACAACACCGAGTGCCTTACCCAGGATCTCGAAGGCGCCAAGGCGCTGCTCGAGGAAGCCGGCTGGACCGACAGCGACGGCGACGGCATCCGCGAGAAGGACGGCATGAAGCTGAGCCTGCTCTACCAGAGCTCGACCAACGCCGTGCGTCAGGACTTCCAGGCCCTGATCAAGGATTGGTGGCGCCAGATCGGCGTCGAGACCGAACTGCGCAACGTCGACTCTTCGGTGTTCTTCGGCGGTGACCCGGGCTCGCCCGACACCTTCCAGAAGTTCTACGCCGACGTCGAGATGTACGCGAACAACTTCGACGGCACCGACCCGCAGTCCTACCTGCAGATGTACCGCTGCGGCAACGAGCCGAAGCCGTCCTCGCAGTGGCAGGGCGAGAACATCAACCGCTTCTGCAACGAAGAATATGACGCGCTCCTCGACGAGCTGGCCAAGACCGGCGAGCTGAGCAAGCGCGGCGAGATCGCCAAGAAGCTGAACGACATCATCACCAAGGAAACGATGACGATCGTTCCCCTCGTGGACCGTGGCCGCGTCTCGGCGCATTCCAACACGCTCGGCGGTGTCATCCTGAACACCTGGGACAGCGAGCTGTGGAACGCGGCCGACTGGTACCGTACCGAAGGCTGACCCTGTGACACGCACGCCCCCGCGCCCCGCGCGGGGGCGTGCCCCTTTTCGGAAGGTCTGCCCGTGACCTCACCTCTCCGGAACCCCGACCTCGGCCCGCGCGGCCGGTTCCCTTTCCCAGCCGCCTGCGCCAAACGGCGACAGCCGCTGCCGCCGCACGGGCCCCACAACAAAGACACGGAATTCATGACGCACACAGCCCGCATCCATGACCGGTGCCGGACGCTGCCGCTGCTTTCGCAGCGCCGCCGCCCCAGCGCCCCCGCCCGCGAGGTCCGCCCATGCTGACCTATGCAATCCGCCGCCTCGTCCTTTCGATCCCGACGCTGCTCTTCATCAGCTTCGTGATCTTCATGCTGCTGCAATTGGCGCCGGGCGATCCCATGGCGCAGGTGCCGCTGACCGTACCGCCCGAAGTGAAGCAGAAGATGCGCGAGGCGCTTGGCGTCGGCGAGCCCGCGCTGGTGCAATACTGGAAATGGCTGGTGCAGGTCTTCTGGATCGAGCCCAAGGTCTTCATCGACTGGCTGACCCGCGACAGCTGGCTGCTCGGCTGGCTGCCCGACACGCATCTCTACAACGGCGAGCTGCGGGTGATCTCCTGGCAGACCCGCTCGCCGGTGATGGACATCGTGCTGCAGCGCATCCCGCAGACGCTCTGGGTCGTCGGCCTGAGCTACATCGTCGGCGTGCTGATCGCCCTGCCCATCGGCATCTACTCGGCCTACCGGCAGTATTCGGTCTTCGACCAGGCCGGCACGTTCATCACCATGGTCGGCTTCTCGATCCCGCCGTTCTTCACCGGTCCGCTGCTGATCGTGATCTTCTCGGTCTACCTCGGCTGGTTCCCGTCGATCTATGACACCACCCACGTGGTGAATGACTGGGCGAGCTTCAAGGTCCAGTTGATGCAGATGATCATGCCGGTGATGGTGCTGGCGCTGCAGACCACCGCGCAGCTCTCGCGCTACATGCGCGCCTCGATGCTCGACAACCTCAATCAGGACTACGTCCGCACCGCCCGCGCCAAGGGCCTGTCCGAGGCCGTGGTCGTCATGATCCACGTGCTGCGCAACTCGATGATCCCGGTGATCACCGTGATCGCGCTCGGCGTGCCGGCGATCTTCGGCGGGGCGATCATCACCGAGAACGTGTTCAAGGTGAACGGCATCGGCCAGCTGCTGATCACCGCGCTCTTCGCGAACGATCTGCCGATGGTGATGACACTGACCTTCATCTTCGCCGTGCTGATCGTTGTCTTCAACCTGATCGCCGACATCCTCTACGGCCTTCTCGACCCGAGGATCCGCTATGACTGAACCCGTTCCCGCCTCCCCCGCCCCGATCGAGGCCCTGCGCGACAAGGGCCCCGACAAGCCGCCGCGCTCCAAGTGGAAAGACGTCTGGGCCCAGTTCCGCAAGCACAAGGGCGCGATGATCGGGGCCTTCTTCCTGATCTTCATCACCCTCGGCGTGCTGGTCGGCCCCTATCTCTGGACGCTCGATCCGCAGGCGCTGGACATCCGCGCCAAGGACATGCGGCCGATCTACACCGCGCTCTGGGACAGCACCGCCAAGGTGAGCTGGGCGCATCCGCTGGGCAGCGACCAGCTGGGCCGTGACAACCTTTCGCAGCTGATCGCCGGCGGGCGCGCCTCGATGGCGGTGGGCTGGGCGGCGATGATCCTGTCGCTGGTGATCGGGGCCGGCATCGGCGTGCTCGCGGGCTATTTCAGGAAGCTCGACGGGCCGCTCATGCGTCTGACCGATCTCTTCCTGAGCCTGCCTATCCTGCCGCTGCTGCTGGTCGCGGTGACGCTGTTCCGCCAGCCGCTGCGCGCCAACTTCGGACCCGAGGGCGGCATGTTCATCCTCATCGTCACCGTGGTCGGCATCACCTCGTGGATGCCCACGGCGCGCATCGTGCGCGGCGACGTGCTGGCACTCAAGGAACGCGAGTTCGTGCTGGCGGCGCGCTCGATCGGCACCAAGCCGTTCCAGATCATCAAGCGCCACCTGTTGCCCAACGTGCTGTCGCCGATCATGGTCTCGGCAACGCTGGGCCTTGCCACGGCGATCATCACCGAGAGCGCCCTGTCGTTCCTCGGGGTGGGCTTTCCCTCGGACTTCCCGACCTGGGGCAAGATGCTGGCCGACGCGGTCGCGCGGATGGAAGACTTCCCCGAGCGGGTGATCCTGCCGGGCATCGCCATCTCGCTCACCGTGCTCGGGGTGAACTACCTCGGCGACGGGCTGCGCGACGCTCTGGACCCACGCATCCGGGGCCGCTGAGCCAGACATCCACTGAAACCGCACAGGGCGGGAGGCGCAAGCCCCCGCCCTTTTTCATGCCGCGCGCCAGCCCTGCGCCGGGCAAGGGGCCGTGCCTTGAGTATTTGAAGAGAGAAGAATCCACAGCGCGCGCGGAAGGCCCGCCTTGTTCCCGGCACAGATATCCCGGAGCTGAAGTGCCTGCAGGCAAAGAGAGGGGGGCGGCCCCCCTCCTCTTCCCTGATCAGTAAAGACCGCCCGAACTCAGCGTGCCAAAGGAGGCCTTCGGACCCACCGTCGCCTTGCGCCCGGTCGACGTGGTGACCTCGCGCGGGCGGGTCGAGCCGTCGGGCTGGATCATGTCGAAATTGCCGGACATCGCCCATCCGCCGTCGAGCTGGATGCCGAAGAGCGGCTCCTCGCCCGAGCGGAAGCATTCGGCGACGACATTCTCGCCCGAAGCGTCCGGCCCCAGCCGCGCGCCGGTGAAGCGGTCCATCTTGAGGAAGTTGCAGGCGGGCGGCACCTTGAACTGGCCGCCGCCGTATTTCTCGACCGCTTTCAGCATGAACCGGTTGAACACCGGCCCGCACATGCCGCCGCCCGATGCGCCGCGGCCCAGCGGGCGCGGCGTGTCGTAGCCGATGTAGCAGCCGGCCACAATGTTCGAGGTGAAGCCAAGCATCCAGACATCCTTGGCGTCATTGGTGGTGCCGGTCTTGCCGGCGGTGGGCACCGGCAGGTTCACCGTGCGCGACGCGGTGCCGCGCTGTACAACGCCCTGCATCATCGAGGTCAGCTGGTAGGCGGTCACCGCGTCCATGATCCGGTCGCGGTTGTTGCGGATGTCCGGCCCGCGGCCCGGCGGCAAGTTGGGATCGGCGCAGTCGAGGCAGCTGCGCTCGTTGCCCTTCTGGTACTCGTGGTTGTAGACCGTGCGGCCATAGCGGTCCTGCACCCGGTCGACCAGCGTCGGCTCGACCCGCTCGCCGCCGTTGGCAAACATCGCATAGGCCGAAATCATCTTGTAGAGCGTGGTCTCGTCCGCGCCGAGCGCATTGGCCAGAACCCGGCCCATGTTGTCGTAGACGCCGAACTTCTCGGCGTAATCGGCGACCGTGTTCATGCCGATTTCCTGCGCGAGGCGGATGGTCATCAGGTTGCGCGACTGTTCGATCCCGGTCCGCAGCGGCGTCGGGCCATAGTAGGTGTTGGACGCGTTCTTGGGCCGCCAGACGCCCTGCGGCGTGTCGATCTCGATCGGCGCGTCGATGATGATCGTGGAGGGCGAGTAGCCAGAGTCCAACGCCGCCGCATAGACGAAGGGCTTGAAGCTCGAACCGGGCTGACGCAGCGCCTGGGTGGCGCGGTTGAACACCGAGTCCTGGTAGCTGAAGCCGCCCTGCATGGCGATCACCCGGCCGGTGTTCACGTCCATCGCCATGAAGGCCCCCTGCACGCGCGGCACCTGGCGCAGCGTCCAGCGAATGAACTCGCCGGTCTTGTCGTCGGTCATCGCACGCACATGCACCACGTCGCCTCGCTCGAAGTTGTCGGCGAAGCTGCCCTTGGCCCAGCTGATGTCATTGCGGGGCACCACGGTCGGACGCTCGGCGGTGTCCTCGACCCCTTCGATGCCGAGCCGCATCTGCTGCTCGCCCACCTCAAGCACCACGGCCGGATACCATTGGCTGTCGAGATCGATGTCGCGCGCCACGGCAACGGACGCGAGTGCCGCGCGCCAGTCCGCTTCCGAGCCGAGCTCCTCTTCGGCGATGGTCTTGCCGGTGCCGCGCCAGCGGCCCAGGCTACGGTCGTAATCTTCGAGCGCGACGCGCAGCGACTTGGCCGCCTCGACCTGCATCTCGGGATCGAGCGTCGCACGGACCGACAGGCCACCGGAGAAGAATTCGCCCTCTCCGAACTCAGAGGTCAGCTGACGGCGGATCTCGTCGGTGAAATAGTCGCGCGGCGGCAGCGAATGCTGGTAGGGCTCGAAATCGCCGTTCTGCACCGAGCGCAGCGGCTGGGCCACCTCGGTCTCGAAGGTGGCCTCGTCGATATAGCCATTCTCGCGCATCTCGCGCAGCACGTAGTTGCGGCGGTCGAGAAGGCGCTGCATGTTCCGCACCGGGTGGTAATCCGACGGCGCCTTGGGCATCGAGGCCAGCGTCGCCGCCTCGTGCGGGGCGAGCTCCGACAGGCTCTTGTTGAAATAGGTCTGCGCCGCCGCGGTCACGCCGTAGGAGTTCTGGCCGAGGAAGATCTCGTTCAGGTAGAGCTCTAGGATCTTGTCCTTGCTCAGGGTTTCCTCGAGCCGCGAGGCGAGGATAATCTCCTTGATCTTGCGCTCGATCTTTCGGTCGCCCGAGAGCAGGAAGTTCTTCATCACCTGCTGGGTGATGGTCGAGGCGCCGCGCACGTCGCGGCCGCGGGTACGTACCGCGTCGACCACGGCGGCGGCGATGCCGCGCACGTCGTAGCCATGGTGCTCGTAGAAGTTCTTGTCCTCGGCGGAAATGAAGGCCTGCTTCACCATGTCGGGGATCTGGTCCGCTGGGGTGAAGAGCCGCCGCTCCTGCGCGAACTCGTCGATGATCTTGCCCTCGGTCGAATAGATCCGGCTGATCGTGGGCGGGGTGTATTGCGCCAGGCTCTCATGGCTCGGCAGGTCGCGGCCATAGATCCAGAAGATCGCGCCGATGGACAGCGCGATCGCCATCAGCCCGAGGGTGATGACGCTGAAGATGGCCCCGAAGAAGGAGAAGATGAACCTGATCACGAGCAATGCCTCTTTGGATTGCAGACCCATTATACTGCGTTGGACTTCAGGTCAAAACACATAGGTGCCACTGGGGCGATGACGAGCGCGAGCCCGCTGCCCCTGCGTCAGAGCTTCCGGCCCATGACCGCGTTGGATGGCCTGCCTGCTCGGCAAGACCTCAGGCACTGCCGTTGCACCGCACAGATGCGCCAGACACCGGGCACGGCTGCGCGCCGCATCACCTGCGCCCACGCCCTTGGACTCGCCTCTTTCCCGCAAGGCGGCATATCGAAATTGCATGGTTGCACCGACTCCAGTGATATTGACCTTTTTGGGGAACGCGAAGGATATTCAGGCACACAGGGGGCGCAAATTTCTATCGAAAGATAGGATCAAGGGACATGCGCGAGTTGTACCCTATGTCCTTCGATACCACGGGGCATGATTCCGGACCCCGAGAGACACCAAAGGATAAAGCCGCCCGGCAACCGAAATGCATGATCAGCGCAAAGGCATTATCCGAAGGAACTTCTCTCTAATATTCATATACTTGTCGGCGCACCATCGGATCACCAACTCTCTATCAGAGGGAGTATGTGATTACTCCTGAAAAGGTGCCACTATTCCCGCATAAGCCACAGACAAATTGACACCAACGGCGGAGGTAGCCTTATGCTGTCGAGACTTATTTCCGCGCAGATTTCCAGCATCGGTAAAATGCTCAATAAAAGTGATTGGTCTGATCGAGTTATCGATCGGGCGATTGATATGCTGGATCGGCTCGCGGACCGTATAGAGCGCCTGACTGATCGCAACGATCGAATTTCAGATCGTCACCACCATCAGGATCACGACAATGATAGGCCGGTAGAAACGGCCATCGATATGGAACTCGGAGGCAGCGCGGAGGCCGTCGGCGAACATACCATCGCCTCAGCGGACCTGCGTGCCAAACTGACGGACACCGACAATGCGTCCTTCGCGGTGGCCTCGTCGACCTTCAGAGCGGCGGCAGAAGGCGGGGCGGAATTTGCGCTGACGGACGCCTATTGCGACGTGGACGGCGCGGACTTCGTCTTCAGCCGGACGGTGACGACGACCGGACGGAACTGGGAGACAACGACGACGAAGGTCATTGCCGTGGATTTCGCCTTCCTCGACAACGGCCGACCTATCATGGTCACACCTCATTCGACCTATACCGTGAACAGCTACCAAAGCGTGGCCGACGGCAACGTGGCCACGGCAGACTTCGACGTGAAGGCCAACGCAGAGGACACCCTGGCGGATGTCTACGCCGGCGTGCTGGCGATCGAGGACACCTATTCCGGTTCGTCGATCGACGCGATGCTGGCCATCGGCTGAAACGGCGCCCAAGCTGAGGGGACGCGGCGGAGTTTATCCTGCCGCGTCCCCGTGCGTCTGTGTCGCCGAGGCCTTGGGCCCGGCGTCATTCAACCTGCCCCCGGCGCCCCCCGAGAACAGCTCACGAGAGGCGGCGGCCGGGTGATGCATCTACGGTTGCGCCGGCTCCGCTGTCACCTCCGCACCGAGCCGAAGGAGTCCAAACGCGCGCTTCTGGGGCTCGAGCTCAGCCTCCCGGATGTTCCCGAATATCAGCCACATAGGCTCGCAATTTCCGGGTATCCGCCGATTTATCCAGACGAATAGGTATCGCAATTGCACCCCTTCCAGCACTTGACCGGGTGTAAACTGTGAGCGCACGAAGGAGGATACCATGCTTGATTTGACCGCCACTCCAGCCTCGAAGGGCTTGCCCGAGGCGACCACAGAAGCGCAGACACCGATCCAATGGCCGAACGATCAAAATGACGACGTCTTTGATTTCCAAGACGCGTTTGATTTCGGCTCGGGCAGGCTGACCACAAGAACCTTGCTCGACTTTACCGAATGGGACGAAGACTCTCCGGTCAGTGGAAGCTACGACGTCTCCGTCAATGAAGAGGCCGCGAGTTGGCAATCAGAATTGCTGCTCGAGACCGAAGACGACGGCGGCCCGGAGATGACCCTGAAGAGCCTGGTAGAGTTCCGCTCGGATGCGGCAGGCAAGGCCTTTGAGACCCATATCAGCTTCAAGGCGCAATCCCCGGGGTTTGCGGAACCCCCCGCTGAGGTTCCGGAGACCCCAGCCGAGCCCAGCGCCTTCGCGTTTTCATTCTTTTTCGATTTTATTTAGACCAGATCGAATATATACGCGCGCCGCTCGGTATATTCACCGGCATGCGCTGACATCACGATTGTGACGCAATTTTCCGAAAAACCCCGCGAGCAGACAATCTTCCGGCTAATACCCATTATTGCAGTTGTAAAGAATTATTTCCCGAGTGAATGTTCTCCTACATCGAGAATTCTCGGTGCAATTAGACTAATACGAATTACCAACAACGAGGAGATAAGATATGACATTCCCACACTACCCGCCGTCGTCGCCGGATGTGGATTTCGACAAGGACATTGATGTCGATATCAACATTGATCTCGATACCACTGTCGATATCTATAAGACTGTCGACATTGATGTCTGGTCGACTGTTTACGCGGACGTTTGCATCGATGGCAACACCGCTGACGTCACCTTCGATATCGAAGCCGTGGGCGAGGACACGTTCACCTCGCTGGACATCGCGGTGCTCACCATTGAAGACGATCTGTCGAGCATCTCCGGCGCCATTACCTCGGCCGTAGGCTGAAGAACGCGCAGCGGGCGGTCAATTATGGCCGCCCGCATTTCACGTTCGCGCATGCGAGCCAGGCCGAAATTCAATTCATGTCTGACGGCCACGCAACCCCTTGCGCCGATCGGCGCCTGAAGGCGTTACGCGCTCTATATTAGACAGGATTTTCCAAGGCTCAATTTTCGGAGCTGCCTCCGTAATCAAAAAAAGACAGGGAGTTGAAAATGGACAAGATCGGCACCGAGGGCAACGATACTCTGTACATAAGAGATCCGGGCGCATTCCGCATTCTTGGGCTGGGCGGAGATGATTTCCTGCGGGTCTACATTTCGCGCCGAAACGCCTCGCAGGATCTCGCGGACTACTTCGATGGCGGAGACGGCAACGACACGATCATGGCTGCGGGGACCGACGACACGGCGCTCGGCGGCTCTGGCGACGACCTGCTGAGAGGCGACGACGGCAATGACGTCCTCTACGGCGACGCAGGCCGGGAGGATTTCGGCGATGCCCGCACGGAATCCGCCAATGATGGCGACGACACGCTCGATGGCGGCGATGGCGACGACAGCATGGACGGCGGCGGCGGGGACGACCTTCTGCTGGGCGGCCGTGGCAATGATATCATGATCGGCGGCTCGGGATCGGACACCCTCTCCGGCTCGTCGGGCAACGACCTGATCTTCGGCGGAGATGGCGGCGATACGCTGATCGGAGAGACGGGCGACAACTATCTCGACGGCGGGTCAGGTGACGACCTGCTGCAATCGTCAGGCGGCAAAGACACCATCACGGCCGGGGACGGCAACGACACGATCACCTCCGGTGGCGGCAATGACTCTGTCTGGGGCGATGGTGGCCATGACGAAATGATCCTCGGGTCGGGAGTTGACGAGGCTCACGGCGGCGATGGCAATGACACGATCAATGGCGGCGAAGGCACGGACTTTCTGTTTGGCGATGCCGACAACGATATCCTGAACGGCGGGCTCGACAATGATACGATCGTGGGCGGCGCGGGTGACGACACGATCGACGGTGGCGGTGGCGGCGATCTCATGTACGGCGACTCGGGCACCGGCGATAGCGGCTACGATTTCGTCACCTATGAAAGCAGCGCTTCGGCAGTGACCGTACAACTGTCGTCCCTTGGCGCCACACAGGGCGCCGGAGGCGCGGCGGGGGACTATTATCTCGAGATCAATGGCGCCATCGGCAGCGCCTTTGCCGACGCCTTGGTCGGAGGCAGCGGCAACCAGACCTTCTACGGTCTGGACGGCAATGACACGCTCTCCTCCGGCCTGGGGAACGACAGCCTTTTCGGCGGACTGGGTGACGATATCCTCCAGGGTGGCGAGGACAACGATTACATGGTCGGTGGGGCCGGTGCAGACACGCTGAATGGACAGACCGGCATCGACACCGTCAGCTACGCAGGCTCCGGCAGCGCCGTCACCGTGACGGTCTCGGCGCTCAACGCCTATGCGGCAACAGGTGGTGACGCCCAGGGCGACGTGCTCGCAAGCGTGGAAGTCGTCGAGGGAAGCGCCTTCAACGATCGCTTCAACGGCCTGGATGGGAATCAGAAATTCGTAACCGGCGCCGGTGTGGATACGATAACTGCCGGCGCTGGTGACGACATGCTGGTCGGCAATGGCGGCACGAATTACCTCTATGGTCAGGACGGGTCGGACACGTTTGTCGGCATCTCGGGCACGAACCTCGTCCTCGACTATGACTTCTACGACACGGCCGGACACGATCAGATCGGTATAGACGCGGGCTCGAGTACGCGGTGGCGGACGCTCTCCGGTGCCTACGCCCTGGAATTTTACACCGCGGACCAGTCTACCTATGTCTGGACGGGAACCGCCGACCCGACACTCGCGAGCCAACGCGCGGCCCTCATCGACGTCTTCGCGTTCAGCGACCCCGACGCCTTTCTGGTCTGAGGCAAGCGGGAGCAGAGTGCCATGGCCGGGAAATCCGATCGCCGCCCGGAGCCGGAAACGGTTCTTGATGAAGCATTGCGCAAGTGCCGCGGGGCCTTCCTCACCGTGGGGGTCTTCAGCCTCGCCATCAACCTGCTGATGCTCTCCTCGCCGCTTTACATGCTGCAGGTCTACGACCGGGTTCTGAGCAGCGGCCGAACCGAGACCTTGGTTCTGCTGACCGGCATTCTCGGCCTGGCGCTGCTCACCATGGCCATGCTCGACACCGCCCGGAGCCGCGTGGCGCTCCGCATCGGCGTCTGGCTCAACGAGACCCTCGGGCCCGAGCTCCTGCGGGTCGGGCTGAAGGCCCGGCTCAGCGGGCGGGCCGCGGGCGGGCAGGCTTTCCGCGATCTCGGGCAGGTGCAGTCCTTCATCGGCGGTCAGGCGATGACCGCCTTCTTCGATCTGCCCTGGACCCCGTTCTTCATCGCGGTGACCTGGGTGCTGCATCCGGTGCTGGGAATGATCGCGCTCGGCGCGGCCCTGCTGCTCCTGGCGCTGAGCGTCGGGAACGAGCTTGTCACCCGGCGACTTCTGCGCTCCGCGAACAGCAGCCAGCTCAAGGGAAACAGCCTCGCCGAAGGCACGATCAGCAACGCCGAGGTGGTGCGGGCCATGGGGATGATCGGATCCATGGTGCGGCGCTGGCAGGCGCAGAACGCGGAAACCCAGGCGGATACCCTACGCGCCAGCGAGCGGAACAGCTACATCACCGGGACGGCGAAGTTCCTGCGCTACTTTGCCCAGAGCTTGATGCTCGGCGCGGGCGCCTACCTCGTCATCCATGGGCTGACCACGCCGGGATCGATGATTGCGGGATCGATCCTCCTCGGCCGGGCGCTGGCGCCGGTCGACATGGCCATGTCTGCATGGAAGAACTTTTCCGGGGCCCGGCTGGCCTACGGCCGGCTGAGCGAGCTGGTCACCGACTTCCCCAGGGAGCCGGCACGGATGGCCCTGCCGGCGCCAAGCGGGCGGTTGCAGGTCAAGGACCTGACGGTGATCGGCCCCAACGGCCCGCAGCTCGCGCGGGTGAGTTTCGAGATCGCGCCGGGCGAGGTCGTCGCGGTCATCGGCCCGTCGGCCGCGGGCAAGAGCACGCTCTGCCGCGCCATCGTCGGGCTGGTGAAGCCCAACTCCGGGACGGTCTCGATCGACGGGGTGAGGATCGATCACTGGGACCCCGATGAACTGGGCCCGCACATCGGCTTTCTCCCGCAGGAGGTCGGCCTCTTCGAGGGTACGGTCCGCATGAACATCGGACGGATGGCCGAGGCCGCACCGGAGGAGGTGGTCGAGGCCGCCACCCGGGCGCGCGTCCACGAGATGATCTCGCAGCTGCCGCAGGGCTACGAGACGCGGCTCGGCGACCGCGGCGCCGGCCTGTCGGGGGGGCAGAAGCAGCGCATCGGCCTTGCGCGTGCGGTGTTCCGCTCGCCGGCGCTCATCGTGCTGGACGAGCCGAACGCCAATCTCGACCAGGCCGGCGAGGCTGCGCTCTCGGCTGCGGTGCTGGAGCTCAAGGAGGCCGGTGCCTCGCTGCTGATCGTCGGGCACCGCCCGTCGACCCTCGCCCAGAGCGACAAGGTGTTGCTGCTGCGGGGCGGCGTGGTGCAGGCCTTTGGCCCCCGCCAGGAGGTGCTGGGACGGATGCGCGAAGCCACTGCCGCGAGTAGGGCGCAGGCGGTTCCCCCGGCCCCTTCGCAGGCCGAGCAGCCTGCGCGGCGCCCATCGGCTGCCGCGCAGGCAGAATTCGCGGGAGACTGACCCATGACCATTGCTGCCAGACACTCCCTGCACGGTGCCGAGGGTCTTTCCCCTCCCGCGGACCCGCGGCGCCTGCCGGAAAAGTTGCCCCAAAAGACCGCCTCTGGCGACGCCCCCCCGCACCACCGGCAGCGCAGCATCTCGGAAGCGATCCGCGCGCCGAGACGGGCGGGGTTTCTGATCCTGCTGGGCTTCGTCGCCTGCTTCGGCGTCTGGGGCGCGATGGCCCCACTCGCCGGCGGCGCGATCGCCGCGGGCCAGATCAGCCCCGACAGCGGCGTGCGGACAGTCGAGCACCTCGAAGGCGGCCTTGTGCAGCGCATCCATGTCCGGGACGGCGACAAGGTCCGACAGGGAGATATTCTGGTGACGATCGATGTCACCGCGCCGCGCAGCGAGGCGGAAGCGCTCGAGGACCGGCGCCTGACCCGGATGGCCGAGCAGGCCAGGATCGCCGCCGAGATCGCCGGGACACCGGCTCTGGTCGTTCCGGCGGCGTTCGACCTGTCGGATCCGGTCGTCGCGTCAGCCTTCGAGGCCGAGCAGCGCACCCTCGACGCGCGACTGGCGCTCCGCAATGCGCGCGAGCGCGTGCTCAGGCAGCGGATTGCGCAGCTTTCGGAAACCATCGCCGGCCACGGCCTGCAGGAGCGCAGCGCCTCCGAACAGCTCGAGCTCATGCACGAGGAACTGGCGGACAAGGTCGCGCTTCTGGACAAGGGCCTCGCGGCCAAGGGCGAAGTGCTCCGGCTGCGCCGGGGAATCGCCGAGGCCGAGGGGATGCGTGGCAGCCACGTCACCGCCGCCTCGGAAGCCAAGAAGGAAATCGGCGAGATCGAGTTGAACCTCAAGGCACAGGATGCCGAGGATGCCGAGAAACTGGCGGTGCGCGCCGCGCAAATACGCAGCGAGCTCGCCGAGATCGACAAGTCCCTGTCGGCGCTCACGGCCATCCTCGACCGCGAGGTCCTGCGCGCGCCGGTCGATGGCGTGGTGGCGAACCTCAAGGTGCGCAACTCCGGCGCCATTATCCAGCCGGGCGAGGCCATTCTCGACGTGGTGCCCGCGCGCGAGCGCCTGCAGATCGACGCGCAAATCTCGCCGAACGATATCGATGCCGTCGAGGTCGGCATGGAAGCAAACGTCCGCCTGTCGGCCTTCTCTGGCCGCACCATGCCCCAGATCGTGGGGGTGGTGACCATGGTCTCTGCCGACACGTCACGGTCCGAGCATTCGAACGCGACCTACTACCCGATCCGCGTCGAGGTCGATGCCTCCGAACTCTCGGACCACGACATCGAACTGCGCTCGGGAATGCTGGCGAGCGTGCTGGTGGTGACCCGCGAACGATCGATGCTGAGCTATCTCTGGGAGCCGTTCCAAGCGCTTCTGCAGAACGGGATGCGCGAAGGGTAGCGGCGCGGAGCGGAAGGCCCCACGGGGCGCACCGGACGCCCCTGCCCGCGGCGCCGGGCTCCGCCAGCGAGGACGCACCGGCGACCGGAACAAGTTTCGGCGACAACATGTCGCCCGAAGGGGGGAAAAGACGATGGCACTTCCGAAGACACGGACCCCGATCCTCTATCTCGTGGACGAAATGCCGCTGACCCGGGCGCAGCTTTCCCATTTCCTGGCTGGTTTCGCGCAGTTGCACGGCATGCGAATCGAAGAGATCGAGCCGAGCGACCCGGCGTTCATCGATCAGATCACCCGGCGGGGGATGTGCATCGTCAACACCCGGAGCACCCCTCGCGCGCACGACTGGTTCTCCATCGTCCGCAGGATCAGCCAGCTCGGGCTGGTCGAGCCGATCCTGCTGCTCTGCGAGACCGCCAGCGCCGAGTTTGTCCAATCGGCGCTGAAGGCCGGGGCGCGCGGCGTGATCCCCGCTTCCATGAATCCCAGCAACGTGCTCAATTCTCTCGAACTGGTGCTGCATGGCGGCATCGTCGTCCCACCTTCGGTCCTGGACAATGACCTCAGTCCTCCTCTGCTGGAGGATTTTGGCGCCAAGCAAGGAGAGCCAGACGGGTCTCCCGACGACACGGACACCACGCCGAAAGGCACGCCATCCAAGCGGAACGGGCACGAGCTCCAGCCCCGGCCAACGCAGGGCGATCAGGATGAAGCGGCGAAACTCGAGGGGCTGACCGAGCGCCAATCGGCCGTGCTCATGAACCTCACGCAGGCGCGCTCGAACAAGGAGATCGCCAAGGTCCTGTGCACTTCGGAAGCCACGGTGAAGCTGGAGGTCCGCCAAGTGATCCGAAAGCTCGGCGCGAAGAACCGCACCGAGGCCGCGCTGATCGCCTCGGCCCTCGACTGGCAGGACGTAGAGGCCGAGCAGGACGCCGAAACGGCGCGCGCCGGATCGCCTGACCGCGGCGATCCCCCCCGTGGAGGCGCGATGGACGGCGTCGAGGGTCTGGACCCCTGCGAGCTCGGTCGGGGAGGCGCGCTGCGCCGCAATCTCCTCGGTGGTGCCGATGAAAAGCTGCACACACTCGCGCAGCCACCGCGACGGTTGACCTGAGACGCCCCCTTTCGCAGCAGGTGACGGCCCTGTCGCCCTCGACGGCGCCCAGCTTCACAAAGCACTGCAGACGCACAAGGGTCAGAGGTCGCGGACCACGGGCCTCCTGACGGATAGTCCCGCGCGCATCTCGCCGGATCGCTGCGAAAAAACATGGCGGAGGCTGTGGGATTCGAACCCACGGGACCCGCAAAGGCCCAACGGTTTTCAAGACCGCCGCATTCGACCACTCTGCCAAACCTCCGGTTCGACCGACCTAGCCTGCTTCCCGCGATTCTAGAACAGGCTTTCCGGGAAAAACCGCCGATCACGGCTTTGATGGCTTTTCTTGACCTGCGCCACCCGCTACCATCCGCGAAAAACCGGGATGTTCCGCTCCGTTTCCCAGCGCCGGTGGCGCAGCCCTCCGACAGCCAAGGCCCCGCGCCGCGGCAGGTCCGGCGTGGCAGGCCCCGACCCAAGCGCGCCGCCGAAGCGCGCCGTGGCAAAGGAGCGCGCATCCCGCAAATCACGAACCGGGCCAGGCAGCCCGGGAGAGGGGACATCCGGCAAGGCGCGACAGACGCCACCGGTCAGGCGGGAATGCAGGGGGCATTATGACCAGAGCAAAGCGAACGCGGCCCATCATCGGACAGGGGGCCGCAAGAGGAACAGTCGTGGCACTGCTGACAACGCTCGCGCTCGGCGCCTGCAGCGAGTCGCAGATGCCTGGATTCCTGAAGGGCAAGGAAAGCAGCGCGGGCGGGGCAGAGGTCTCGCGCGGGGCCGCCACGGCGGAACGCGACATCGAGGCGCCCGAGGTCTTCCAGACCACCGAGGCCGGACTTTGGGACGGGCGCCCCTCGCTTGGCGGCGTCTGGGTCGCGCATCCCGACGTCAGTGAACCCGAGCGGGTGATCATTCGCAACGAAAAGACCGGGCAGTTCGTCATTGGCGCGCTGTTCCGCCGCGAGCGCATGAGCCCCGGACCGCGCCTGCAGGTCTCCTCCGACGCCGCCGCCGCCATCGGCATGCTCGCGGGCGAGCCGGTGAACCTCAACGTGGTCGCTCTGCGCCGCGAGGAGGGCCCGGCAGAACCCGAAGCTGGCACCGGCCCCGCCGGTGTCGAGGCCGCGACCCTGTCGGATGCGCCCGCGGTCGAGGCAAGTACGCTCGACCCGGTGACCGCCTCCGCAGCCGCAGCGATCGAGGCGGCCCCCACCACCTCGGCGCCCGCACCGAGCGCGACACCCGCAGCCGCGGCGCCCAAGGCACCCGCGTCCCCCGCGCCGACGCAGGCCACGTCGCTGTCGCGCCCCTACGTGCAGATCGGCATTTTCAGCGTCGAGACGAACGCCGAGAACACCGCCACCGCGATGCGACAGGCCGGCATGGTGCCGACCGTCAAGAAGCAGAGCAGCTCGGGCAAGACCTTCTGGCGAGTGCTGGTCGGTCCCGCCGCCGACAAGGCCGAGCTCGACGCGCTGCTGACCAAGATCAAGGGCACCGGCTTCTCGGATGCCTATGCCGTCAAGAACTGACCGGAGCCATAGAGAGGATCCGCCCATGCGCCGCCTGAAAAGCCCCCTTTCGAGCCTGCCCCTGCGCCGCCTTCTGGCCGGCGCGGCCGCCGCAGCGCTGCTTGCCAGCGGTGCACAGGCCTTTGATACCAGTGCCCGTGCCGCCTTTGTGCTGGATTACACCACCGGCACCGTGCTGCTGGCCAAGGATGCCGACAAGGCCGTCCCGCCCGCCTCCATGTCCAAGCTGATGACGCTCTACATGGCCTTCGAGGCGATCCGCGACGGCCGGCTCAAGCTCGACGAGGAGCTGCCCGTCTCCGAGCACGCGATGTCCTACGGCGGCTCGACCATGTTCCTCGACACCACCGACCGGGTGAAGGTCGAGGACCTGCTGCGCGGCATCATCGTGCTCTCGGGCAACGACGCCTGTGCGGTGATCGCCGAGGCGCTCTCGCCCAACGGCACCGAGGCCGGTTTCGCCGACCTCATGACCCGCCGCGCCCAGCAGCTCGGGATGACCAACTCCAGCTTCGCCAACGCTTCGGGCTGGCCGGCGCAGGGCCACGTGATGTCGATGCGCGACCTGACGCTTCTGGCGCGGCACATCATCGAGGACTTCCCCGAGTTCTACCCGATCTTCTCGGAAAAGCAGTTCGCCTTCGACGGTCGCGCGCCGCAGAACGTGCGCAACCGCAACCCGCTGCTGCGCCTCGACATCGGCGCTGATGGCCTTAAGACCGGCCACACCTCGGAAGCAGGCTACGGCCTTGTCGGCTCGGCCAAGCAGGGTGACCGCCGGGTGATCTTTGCCATCTCCGGGCTCGAGAGCGAACGCGCCCGCGCCGAGGAGAGCGAGTCCATCGTCAACTGGGCCTTCCGCCAATTCGCCGAGCGCAAGCTCGTCGAGAAGGGCAAGGAGGTGGCCCGCGCCCAGGTCTTCCTTGGCAACACCGAGACCGTCGGCCTCGTGGCGCGCGACGACATCGAGATGCTGATTCCGGTGACCCCGGGCACCGAGCTTGGCGCCGAAGTCGTCTATACGGGCCCGCTCAAGGCGCCGATCACCGCCGGGCAGCAGCTCGCCGAGCTGATCATCACCCCCGAAGGGCTGCCCGAGCACCGTGTGCCGCTGTTTGCCGCCGAAGACGTCCCCTCCAGCGGGTTCGTCAAGCGCATGATGGTGGTCAGCAGCAACCTGATCGGCCGCCTGCAGACCCCCGCCGCCTCGCCGGAGGCCATGTGACCAAGCCAGAAGGCGGGGCCCAGCCGAAGGGCCTCTTCATCAGCTTCGAAGGCATCGACGGCTCTGGCAAGTCCACCCAGGCGCGACGGCTGCACGCCGATCTGTTGGCCGAGGGGCGGCAGGCGGTGCTCACCCGCGAGCCCGGCGGCTCGCCGGGCGCGGAGGAGATCCGCGCTTTGGTGCTGCAGGGCGATCCCGACCGCTGGTCCGCCGAGACCGAGCTGCTGCTGTTCACCGCCGCCCGCCGCGATCACCTCGAGCGGCTGATCCGCCCTGCCCTCGAGATGGGGAAGATGGTGATCTGCGATCGTTTCGCCGACAGCAGCCGGATGTATCAGGGCCTTTCGCGCGGCGATCTGCGCGACAAGGTCGACGCGCTGCACGAGCTGATGATCGGCACCGAGCCTGACCTCACCTTCCTCATCGACATGGACCCGGCGGCGGGCCTTGCCCGCGCCAAGGCCCGCGCCACCGCGGAAGAGCGCTTCGAGGACTTCGGCCTGGCGCTGCAGGAGCGCATGCGCGCGGGCTACCTCGCGCTCGCTGGGGAGTTCCCCGAGCGCTTCATCGTGATCGACGGCAACCGCCCGCAGGACGAGGTGGCCGCCGACATCCGTGCCCGGCTGAATGAGCGGTGCCCGGCATGAGCGCCGAAGAGGAAATCCCCGAGGCCGATAGGATCGAAGGCGCCCCGCATCCGCGCGAGACCTTCACGATATATGGCCAGGACCGGGCGCAGGAAGATTTCCTCACCGCCTTCAGCTCGGGCCGGCTGCATCACGGCTGGCTGATCACCGGCCCGCGCGGGCTCGGCAAGGCGACGCTGGCCTGGACCATCGCGCGCTTCCTGCTGGCCACGCCAGAGGACGACGGCGGGCTCTTCGGCGCGCCGCCCCCGCCCAGCGATCTGCGCATCGACCCCGAGCACCCGGTGGCGCACCGCGTGCACGCGCTTTCCGAGCCCCGGCTGCACCTGCTGCGCCGGGGCTGGGATCCGAAGACCAAGAAGCTGCGCAGCGTCATCACCGTCGAAGAGGTGCGCGCGCTGAAACGGTTCTTCTCGCTGTCGTCGGCCGACGGCGGGCGCCGCGTGGTGATCATCGACAGCGCCGACGAGATGAACCCCAACGCGGCCAACGCCATCCTCAAGCTGCTCGAGGAGCCGCCCGCCAATACCGTGCTGCTGATGGTCAGCCACCAGCCCTCGCGCCTCCTGCCGACGATCCGCTCGCGCTGCCGCGAGCTGCGGCTCTCGCCGCTGCAGCCGGAGGCCATGGCGCGCGCGCTCGACCAGGCCGGGGCGCAGGTGGCGCCGCAGGAAGCCGCTGCGCTGGCGGAGCTCTCCGCCGGCTCGGTCGGCGAGGCGCTGCGGCTGCTCAATCTCGGCGGGCTGAAGCTCTATGCCGATCTCGTGTCGCTGGCGGACACCCTGCCCCGGCTCGACCGGCCGCGCGCCATCGCGCTTGGCGAAAGCACCGCCGGACGCGGCCAGGAAGCCCGGCTCGACTTGATGCTGACGCTGGCGGACCGGCTGATGGCCCGCCTTGCCCGTGCCGGGGTCACCGGCATGGCGCCGCGCGCCGAGGCCGCCCCGCAGGAGGCAGAGGTGTTGAAGCGCCTCGCCCCTCACCCCGCCGCCGGACGGGCCTGGGCGCAGCTCGCACAGGACGCCGGCGAGCGCGCCCGCCACGCGCGGGCGGTGAACGTCGATCCCGCGGCGCTGGTGCTCGATCTTCTGCTGCAGCTGCGCAAGGTGGACTGAGCTCCGCGGTCGGGGGCCAAGTGCCCCCGCGTTGCAAGCGCCAGGCTGCCACGAAAGCGGGAGGCGCTGCTCTCGCCGCGCCTCCCACTGGAAATGCCTTCCTGAAAGACCCGCGGGTGACGGGTTGCAGGGTCAGACCGCGCCCTTGGCGATCAACTCCTGCGCCAGCTTGGCGTAGGCCTGCGCCATAACGCCGTCACCAAGCGCGACGGGCGCACCGCCGTCCCCCGCAAGGCGGGTGTCGAGGTCGATCGGCAGCTGCGCCAGAACCGGCAGGTTCAACCGCGCCGCCTCGGCCGCGACGCCGCCATGTCCGAAGATATGGCTCTCGAGGCCGCAGCCCGGGCAGACGAAGGCAGACATGTTCTCGATCATCCCCAGCACCGGCACGTTCAGCGTCGCAAAGGCGTCGAGCGCCTTCTTGGCATCGATCAGCGCCACGTCCTGTGGCGTGGAGACGACGATGGCGCCGTCGAGCTCGGACTTCTGACCCAGCGAGAGCTGCACGTCACCGGTTCCCGGCGGCAGATCGATGAGCAGCACGTCGAGCTCGCCCCACTCTACCTGCATCAGCATCTGCTGCAGCGCCCCCATCAGCATCGGGCCGCGCCAGACCACCGCCTTGTCCTCGGGCAGCATGAAGCCGATCGACATGAGGGTAACGCCATGCGCCTCGAGCGGGATGATCGTCTTGCCGTCGGGCGAGGCCGGGCGCTTCGAGACGCCGAACATCCGCGGCTGCGACGGGCCATGGATGTCGGCATCCAGCAGACCGACCGTCTTGCCCGCGCGCGCCAGCGCCACCGCGAGGTTGGAGGAAACCGTCGATTTGCCGACCCCGCCCTTGCCCGAGCCGATGGCGATAAGCTTCTTCACCCCGGGCGGGATCATGCGACCCTGCTGCGGCTTGGCGTGGCCGCCGAGCTTCAACGAGGGCGCCTTGGGGGCCTGGGTCGGCGCAGAGAGCACGACCGAGACAGTCTCCACCCCGGGCAGTTCGGCGATGCGCGCCTCGAGCATGGCGCGGAAGCCCTCCATCTGGCGGGCGATCTCGGGGCTCGGAGCCTCGATCACGAAGGCCATCTGGCCGGACTCGACGCGCATCGCTCGAATCATGTCACGCGAGATCAGCGTGCCCCCGCCGGGCAGATCGAAGCTGCCAAGCAGCTCGGTGATGGCGTCGGACAATTGGGTCATGGTCACTTCCTTTCCTCGGGCGCATGCCACCCTTGCGTCACCTTGCGCCAGGCGCAAACCGCAGACATGGTCCGCCCAAATCTTGTGCGCGAGCCCGCATGTTTGCGCAATCCAAAGCGCTTTTTCCCATGCATTTCGCGCATAGCGGCATTGAACCCTCCCGGGATTGTGCAACCGCAGCATCTGGCCCATCTATGGGTCAACGAAAGACAGACGCAACCCTCCAGCCACACGGGTACAGACGCAAATGGCATACGCAACCGACACCACCCGCATCGCAGGCCGCTCCGAAGGACTCGTCGAGCGCTTCCGCACTGCCCTCGCTCGTCGCCGCCTGTACAAGCAGACCTTCAGCGAGCTGTCCGCGCTGAGCAACCGCGAACTGGGCGATCTTGGGCTGCACCGCTCGATGATCCGCCGGATCGCCTACCAGGCCGCCTACGAGGCATAAGAATTCGAACACGTCCCGGCTCTCTCCTCCTCCCTGAGCCGGTTCGTTACGGCGGTGACCTCTCTCCTCCTCCCTGAGGTCACCGCCACACGAACAAGGGCCGCAAGGCCTAGACATCGACAGCCCCTCTCCTCCTCCCTGGGGCATCGATACAGCGGCGATCTCTCTCCTCCTCCCTGAGATCGCCGCACCAGATACCGGGGCACCTGACAAAGGTCGCCCCAGAACTTCGGAGCCCCTCTCCTCCTCCCTGGGGCGTCGATGCAGCGGCGGTCTCTCTCCTCCTCCCTGAGACCGCCGCACCAGATACCGGGGCTTCCTGCCAAAGGTCGCCCCAGAACTTCGGAGCCCCTCTCCTCCTCCCTGGGGCGTCGATGCAGCGGCGATCTCTCTCCTCCTCCCTGAGACCGCCGCACCAGATAACGGGGCGCCTGCCAAAGGTCGCCCCAGAAGCTTCGGAGCCCCTCTCCTCCTCCCTGGGGCGTCGATGCAGCGGCGATCTCTCTCCTCCTCCCTGAGATCGCCGCACCCTACATAGGGCCTGTCTCGGGCCCGATCGGATCGAAAGCCCCTCTTCTCCTCCTCCTCGGGCTTTCGTGACACGGAACGGCGGTGCCTCTCCTCCTCCCTGGCACCGCCGTTTTCCGTTTCCCACTCCCGCCAAGTTGCCCCGCGCCGAAAAGCGCGCCCCGCCACGCCCCTCCGGGCGCAAGCGGCGCTTTCCCTTTGCCGAGCCTTTCGGTAGGAGGGTTCGGACAACAGCACAAAGCAGGCATGGGAACGCAGCCATGGCGATGGAAAAGACCTTCAACGCGGCCGAGGCCGAGGCGCGCATCTACAAGGCGTGGGAAGACAGCGGAGCCTTCAAGGCCGGGGCCAACGCCTCGCGCGATGAAAGCTTCTGCATCATGATCCCGCCCCCGAACGTGACCGGCTCGCTGCACATGGGCCACGCGTTCAACAACACGCTGCAGGACATCCTCGTGCGCTGGCACCGGATGCGCGGCTTCGACACGCTCTGGCAGCCCGGGCAGGACCACGCGGGCATCGCCACGCAGATGGTCGTCGAGCGCGAACTGGCCAAGGACAAGAACAACGCCACCCGCCGCGAGATGGGCCGCGAGGCCTTCCTCGAGAAGGTCTGGGAGTGGAAGCAGCAGTCCGGCGGCACGATCATCAACCAGCTCAAGCGCCTCGGCGCCTCCTGCGACTGGTCGCGCAACGCCTTCACCATGTCGGGGGCCGAGGGTGCGCCCGCGGGCGAGGAAGGCAACTTCCACGACGCGGTGATCAAGGTCTTCGTCGACATGTACGACAAGGGCCTGATCTACCGCGGCAAGCGTCTGGTGAACTGGGACCCGCATTTCGAGACCGCGATCTCCGACCTCGAGGTCGAGAACATCGAGGTGCCGGGCCACATGTGGCACTTCAAGTACCCGCTCGCGGGCGGAGAGACCTACACCTACGTCGAGAAGGACGAGGACGGCAACGTGCTCTTCTCCGAGGAGCGTGACTACATCTCCATCGCCACCACCCGCCCCGAGACCATGCTCGGCGACGGCGCGGTCGCGGTGCACCCCTCGGATGAGCGCTATGCGCCCATCGTCGGCAAGCTCTGCGAAATCCCGGTGGGGCCGAAAGAGCACCGCCGCCTGATCCCGATCATCGTGGACGAATACCCCGATCCCACCTTCGGCTCGGGCGCGGTGAAGATCACCGGCGCGCATGACTTCAACGACTACGGCGTGGCCAAGCGTGGCGGCATTCCCTGCTACCGGCTGATGGACACCCGCGGAGCCATGCGCGAGGACGGTCACCCCTACGCCGAGGCCGCCGAGATCGCCCAGCAGGTCGCCCGCGGCGAGCTGGACCTCGACGAGCACGAGGCGGACAAGCTGAACCTCGTGCCGGATCACCTGCGCGGCCTCGACCGTTTCGCGGCGCGCGAAGCGGTGATCGCCGAGATCACCGCCGAGGGTCTCGCGGTGATGACCGAAGCGACCGACCCGCGCCTCGGCAAGGCCGCGGGCAAGGCCCCGGTCGCGCCCGAGGAAGGCGGCGAGGCGCTGGACGAGCCCGCACAATGGGTGCCGCTGGTCGAGGCCAAGCCGATCATGCAACCCTTCGGCGACCGATCGAAGGTGGTGATCGAGCCGATGCTCACCGACCAGTGGTTCGTCGACACCGCGCAGATCGTCGGCCCGGCGCTCGATGCCGTGCGCGACGGCCGCGTGCGGATCATGCCCGAGAGCGGCGAGAAGACCTATTACCATTGGCTCGAGAACATCGAGCCCTGGTGCATCTCGCGCCAGCTGTGGTGGGGCCACCAGATTCCTGTCTGGCACACCCCGGGCATGGGCGACGAATGGCGCTCGTTCTGCGCCGCCTCGGAAGATGAGGCGATCGAGAAGATGAAGGCGGTCTTCGGCGAGGATGCCGAGTTCCTGATCGTCGAGGATGCCGCCGCCGCCGAGGATCACCTTGCCGACTTGCTGTCGCAGGGCATGGATTACACCGGCGTCGACCAGCGCCGCCGGCCGCAGGCGATCCCGGTGTTCCGCGATCCCGACGTTCTGGACACCTGGTTCTCATCGGGTCTCTGGCCGATCGGCACGCTCGGCTGGCCCGAACAGACGCCGGAGCTGAAGAAGTACTTCCCGACCGACGTTCTGGTCACTGGGCAGGACATCCTCTTCTTCTGGGTCGCCCGGATGATGATGATGCAGCTCGCCGTGGTGGACGAGGTCCCCTTCAAGGACGTCTACCTGCATGGCCTCGTGCGCGACGCCAAGGGCAAGAAGATGTCCAAATCGCTGGGCAATGTCGTCGATCCGCTGGAGATCATCGACGAGTACGGCGCCGACGCGCTGCGCTTCACCAATGCCGCCATGGCCTCGCTCGGGGGCGTGCTTAAGCTCGACATGCAGCGCATCGCCGGCTACCGCAACTTCGGCACCAAGCTGTGGAACGCCGCCTCCTACGCGCAGATGAACGGCGTCTTCGAGCTGGCCCACAGCGATGCGGTGCCCGAGACCACCCTGCCCCTCAACCGCTGGATCAAGGGCGAGGTCGCCAAGACCCGCGAGGCCGTGGACGCAGCGCTGGCCGACTACCGCTTCAACGACGCGGCGCAGGCACTCTACGCCTTTGTCTGGGGCACCTTCTGCGACTGGTACCTCGAGTTCACCAAGCCGGTGTTCCACGGCGAGGACGAGGCCGCCAAGGCCGAGACCCGCGCCACCTACGCCTGGGCCTTCGACCAGTGCCTGATCCTGCTGCACCCGATCATGCCCTTCGTCACCGAAGAGCTCTGGGCGCAGCGCGCACGGCCGAAGATGCTGATCCACGCCGACTGGCCGGAGTACACCGCGGCCGAGATGGTCGACGCGCAGGCCGATGCCGAGCTGAACTGGGTGATCCGCATGATCGAGGCGATCCGTTCGGCGCGCGCGCAGATGCACGTGCCCGCCGGCGCCTACGTGCCCTGCGTGGTCAAGGGGCTGACGCCGGAGGCCCGTGCCGCCTATGCCACCAACGAGGCCTTCGTGAAACGCTACGCGCGGATCGAGGACCTGACCGAGGTCGAGGAGATGCCCAAGGGCACCGCAGCCTTGGCTCTGAGCGGCGGCACCTTTGGTCTGCCGCTGGCGGGGATCATTGATGTCGAGGAGGAAAAGGCCCGGCTCGAGAAGGCGCTGCAGAAGCTCGCCAAGGAACTCGGAGGCCTGCGCGGCCGGCTGAAGAACCCCAAGTTCGCCGAGAGCGCGCCGGAAGAGGTCGTGCAGGAGACCCGCGACAACCTCGCCGCGCGCGAGGAGGAAGAGGCTAAGCTGAAGGAAGCGCTGGCACGGCTCGCAGAGCTCGGCTGACGCCTAGAGGCAGCGAAACGGAAAGGCCCGCCCGGAACGCTCCGGGCGGGCCTTTTTCATTGCCGGTGCCTCTCCCCCGGCGCCGCGCGCGTGGCAGGCGGCGGGTGATGCGTATTTGGAAAGTGAAGAACCGCACGGAAAACGATTGGGACGGCGCGCCGCGCCCGTCCCTTCTTCAATTTCCAGATACGCAAAATCCCGTGGGACGCCTGCGCCTCAGCCGACCAGAAGCGCCCGCGCCGCCGCCCGCGCCTCGGGGGTGACCGTGTCCCCCGCGAGCATCCGCGCGATCTCGTCCTCGCGCTCGCCTGCGCCCAGCGGGGTGACCGACGACAGGGTGACGTCGTTCTCCACCCGTTTCGCCACGCGCCAGTGATGCGCGCCGAGCGCGGCGACCTGCGGCGAGTGGGTGACGACCAGCACCTGCCCACCTTCGGCCAGCGCCGCGAGACGGCGGCCCACGGCGGCGGCGGTGGCGCCACCGACGCCCCGGTCAATCTCGTCGAAGATCATCGTGACCTCGCCGCCCTGCTCTTCCGAGAGGCTCACCTTGAGCGCCAAGAGGAACCGCGACAGCTCGCCGCCCGAGGCGATTTTGTTGAGCGGGCCGGAGGGTGCGCCCGGGTTGGTGGCGACGGTGAAGGCGACGGCATCACGCCCCTCTGGGCCCTCGGAGGTCTCGGTGACCTCGGTGCGGAAGACCGCGCGCTCCATCTTGAGCGGCGCCAGCTCGGCGGCCACGGCAGCGTCGAGCCGGCCAGCCGCCTCGCGCCGGGCCTCGGTCAGCGCAGCGGCGGCAGTGTCATAGGCTTTCTCTGTCCGGCGCAACTCGGCGCCCAGCGTGTCCAGCTCCTCGGCGGAATTGTCCAGCGCCGACAGCCGTGCCGAGAGCGTCTCTCGCAGCGGGGCCAGCTCGTCGGGCAGCACATTGTGCTTGCGGGCAAGGCCGCGGATGGCGAAGAGCCGCTCCTCGGTGTCCTCGAGCGCGCGCGGATCGAAGTCGAGCGCCTCGAGCGTGTCTTCCACCTCGCGCGCGGCCTCGTCGAGTTCGGCCATGGCACGGGTCAGCGCCGAGATTGCCGCGTCGAGTCGCCCCTCCGCGCCCTCGGAAGCCCCGTCGAGCCAGCGCAGCGCATCGGCCATGGCGCCTTCTGCCCCGTCGCTGCCGAGCGTGTGGCCGGCGCGGGCGATGTCTGCGCGGATGCGCTCGGCGGCCTGCATCATGCGACGGCGCGCGTCCAGCTCGGCCTCTTCCCCGGCCTCGGGCGCGAGCTTGTCGAGCTCGGCCACGGCATGGCGCAGAAAGTCTTCCTCGGCGCGCACCGCTTCGAGCGCCGCCTCGGCCTCCGACAGGCGCTTGCGGGCGTTGCGCTGCTCGGCCCAGGCCGCGCGGGCGGCGGCGAGCTCGGCGGTCACCGCGGCATATGTGTCAAGGATGTCGCGGTGCCCCGAAGGGTTCAGCAAGCCGCGGTCGTCGTGCTGGCCGTGCAGTTCCACCAGCGTTTCGGACAGGCGCCGCAGCACCTCGCCGCTGGCGCGTCGGTCGTTGATCCAGGCGGTCTTGCGTCCGTCGGCGCTGTTCACCCGGCGCAGGATCAGCTCGTCCGAGACCGGCAGCCCGACCTCGTTCAGCACCGCGCGGGCGGCATGGCCGGGGGACAGCTCGAAGACGGCGGTCACCTCGCCCTGCGCGGCACCGGCGCGCACCAGCTCGGCGCGGCCGCGCCAGCCGAGCACGAAGCCGAGGCTGTCGAGAAGGATGGATTTGCCCGCCCCGGTCTCGCCGGTGAGCACGTTGAGGCCCGGCTGGAAGTTCAGGTCCAGCCGGTCGATGATCAGCAGATCTCGGATTTCAAGCGCTCGGAGCATCCATTCAGGCGGTCGAGCCGCTCTCCCTCAGATCCACTGGCCCTTGATCATCTGGCGGTACACCTGTGCCAGCCAGCTGTCGCCCGCGGCCTCAAGTTCAAGCCCGCGACCTGTCAGCAGCTTGTAGCTGTCCTGGTACCATTGCGTGCCCCGGAAGTTGTATCCAAGGATCGCCCCGGCACTTTGCGCCTCTTCCACCAGACCCAGCGAAAGATAAGCCTCGACCAGCCGGTGCAGCGCCTCGGCGGTGTGGGTGGTGGTCTGGAAATCCTCGACCACGACGCGGAAGCGGCTGATCGCGGCGCCGTAATTCTCGCGCTTGAGATAGTAGCGCCCGATCTCCATCTCCTTCGCCGCGAGGTGGTCGAAGGCGAGATCGAACTTCAGGATCGAACTGCGGGCATATTCGCTGTCGGGATAACGCTCGATCACCGTGCGCAGCGCCTGCAGCGCTTGGAAGGTGAGCCCCTGGTCGCGGCCGACTTCCTCGATCTGGTCGTAATAGGACAGCGCCAGAAGGTACTGCGCGTAGGCGGCATCCTCGTCGCTGGGATAGAAGTCGATGTAGCGCTGTGCCGCCGAGCGGGAATTTTCATAATCCTTGGCCCGGTGGTAGCTGTACGCCTGCATGATCAGCGCCCGCTTGGCCCAGTCCGAATAGGGATAGAGCCGCTCGACTTCGCCGAAGTAGTACGCAGCGCGCTCGGCGTCGCTACGCTCCATCTCGAACTCGCCGCGTTCGAAGATCTGCTCGGCGGTGTAGTTCTCGATCGGAACCCCGCCAGGACCGGTTCCGGGCTGCTCTTGAGCCGAGCAGCCTACCAGGAGAATCGCGGAGAAAGCCGCCCCGATCACCGCATTTCGCGACCTGCCGCCTGCCATGCCCGACTTACCTCACATTCCTTGCCAAGCCCCCTCCGGGGCCTTGGCTCGGTCCTAGCACAGAAATTTCCGGGGCAAAACGCCTTAACGGCGATTTGAGCACGCCGCCGCTGTCAGGCAACCGCGGGGATCTCGTCGCGTTCGACACCGGCGCCTGGAAGGCGCGCGGACATCCGCGCATCGCACACTGTCAGCCGGTAGGCACCGTCTGTCGAGAAGAGCGCATGCAGCAGCTTGTTGGTGATCGCGTGGCCAGCCTTGAAGCCGGTATAATGGCCGATGATCGGCGCGCCAGCGGTGTAGAGATCGCCAAGGGCGTCGAGCATCTTGTGGCGCACGGCCTCGTCGGTGTGGCGCAGGCCGCCCGGCGAAAGGACCTTGTCGCCATCGACCACGACGGCGTTCTCGTAGGTGCCGCCGAGCGCCAGTCCATTGGCCTGCATCGCGTCGACATCGGCCTGGCGGCAGAAGGTGCGGCTGTCGCAGAGCTCACGCACGAAGCTGCCGTTGGCGAGGTTGATCGCCTTGTCCTGGGTGCCGATCGCGGCGTCGGCGAAATCGATGTGGAACTCCATCGTCGTGCCCTGCCCCGGGGACAGGCGCGCCCAGCCACCGGGGGTCTCGACCTCGACGGTCTTGAGAATCTCGATGGCGCGGACCGGAGCACGCAACTCGCGCACGCCGCGCGCGAGGATCGCGCGAACGAAGGGTGCGGCGGAGCCGTCGACGATCGGAACTTCGGGGCCGTCGATCTCGATCAGCGCGTTGTGGATGCCGCAACCGGCGAGCGCGGCCATCACGTGCTCGATGGTCGACACCGAGACGCCGGCGCGGTTTTTGATGAGGGTGCAGAGCGGCGAGATCTCGACCGCGTCAAAGCGGGCGGGGACGAGGGCGTCGCCGATTTCGATGTCCGTGCGCTTAAACCAGATGCCGTGCTCGGCGGCGGCCGGGCGAATGGTCATCCGGACAGGCGCGCCTGAATGAAGGCCCACGCCCTGGAAGCTCACTGCACTGCGGATCGTCGTTTGCACTTTGGTCACCTTTGTCTGGAGCGCCCCCTCCCCAGCGGCGCGCACCTTTGCTGGGAGGGAGATACTCACAGGGGGACAAGTTCTCAAATCAAGTATTGCAACGAAGTGAAACATGCGGGTTTCCTAATGGGCGGATGCACGCCGGACCTTCGCGAACCTCCGCCAAATACTTGGTTTACAACGAAAAACACCCTCTCTTCCGAGAGGGTGTTCCGACGCGCCTTGCGCAGATCGTGCACCCGCGCGAGCCCGCGCGGGTGAAATATGTCAGTTTGCCTGGCGGCGCAGGAAGGCCGGGATCTCGATCCGGTCCTGCTCGGGCGCCTCTTCCGGGGCCGGGGCGGGCGCCGGACGCTGGGCCTGCATCGGCGGCTGGCGGCGGGCCTGCGGCTGCGGTTGAGGCGCTGCCGGCGCAGCGGGCTGGGCCTGCTGTTCGTGGGCGTGGTGGCCAGTCATGCGGTTGATCAGCGAGTTGATCCCGAAGCGGGGCTTCTCGGCTTCCGGCGCGCGCTGCGGCTCGGCCTGCTGCGGACGCGCCCCGGCGGGCTGGCCCTGGCGGTTGTTGCGGGCCGCCGCGGCGTGCAGGCGCTTCATCGTGTCGGCCGACGGCTGACCCGGGGCGCGCGGCGCCACGAAGCTGTCAGGCGCGACATCGAGCGGCGCGTGGTCGGGCTGACGCTGGACCGGCTGCGGGCGGTAGGCGGGCGGCGGCAGACCGTCATCGGTCTCGGCCACCTCCTGCTGGGCGCCCCCCATCTCGCCGAAGAGCGACGGTTCGTCTTCTTCGTAGGTTTGCTGGGTTGCCACCGGAGCGTGCTGCGGCGCGGCCTGTGCGGCCACCGGCTGCGGGGCGACGGGCTGCTGCGGCGCCGGGGCGGCGGCAACGGGCTGTTCTTCCGGCTGGGCGAGCGGCTGCGACAGCGGACGGCGCGGCACGGGCATTTCACCCTGCGAGCCCGAAGCGTCGATGCCGGTCGCGACGACCGAAACCCGCATGCGGCCTTCCATCGTGTCGTCAAGGGTCGAGCCCACGATGATGTTGGCGTCTGCGTCCACTTCCTCGCGGATGCGGTTGGCCGCCTCGTCAAGCTCGAACAGGGTGAGGTCGTGGCCACCGGTGATGTTGATGAGCACGCCCTTGGCGCCCTTGAGGCTGATCTCGTCGAGCAGCGGGTTGGCGATGGCCTTCTCGGCGGCCTGGATGGCGCGATCTTCGCCGTCCGCCTCGCCGGTGCCCATCATCGCCTTGCCCATCTCGTCCATCACCGCGCGCACGTCGGCGAAGTCGAGGTTGATGAGGCCCGGGCGAACCATGAGGTCGGTCACACCCTTGACGCCCTGGTAGAGCACGTCGTCGGCAAGGCTGAAAGCCTCGGTGAAGGTGGTCTTCTCGTTGGCCAGACGGAACAGGTTCTGGTTCGGGATGATGATCAGCGTGTCGACCACCTTCTGCAGGTGCTCGACGCCGTCTTCCGCCTGGCGCATGCGCTTGGCGCCTTCGAACTGGAAGGGCTTGGTCACCACGCCGACAGTCAGCACACCGAGTTCACGCGCGGCCTGCGCGATGATCGGGGCCGCGCCGGTGCCGGTGCCGCCGCCCATGCCGGCGGTGATGAAGCACATATGCGCGCCGGCGAGGTGATCGACGATCTGCTCGATGCTCTCTTCAGCGGCCGCCGAGCCAACCGAAGGACGGGCGCCTGCGCCAAGACCCTCGGTCACCTTCACGCCAAGCTGGACCTTGGCGGTCGACAGGCTCTGCTGCAGCGCCTGCGCGTCGGTGTTGGCAACGACGAAGTCCACGCCTTCGAGCTGCTTGGTGATCATGTTGTTGACTGCGTTGCCACCAGCGCCGCCGACGCCGAATACGGTGATCCGGGGCTTGAGCTCTTCCTGGCCGGGCATCGAGAGATTGAGTGCCATGTGATGTTCCGCCTGTCGTTTATGACTTGTTTCGCGCCTGTCCTGCGCCTTGCGATAATTATTACCGGGATCCTAGCGCTGGGTCACGTAAAAAACACAGATCCACCACGAAATATGGCTTTAGGATTGACTATTCGCGCGAGATTTCGCCAGTCCCTACCAAGTCTTGCGTCTGACGCTTACGGTAATACAAAACACCTCAGGGACGCCCCCTGCTTGGCAGAAGGCGCAGCCGAATCTCTTTGTCTGTGTCGGAGATGCCTGCTCGCCTCTCCCTGACCGCGTCTTGCGCGCGGATCAGCCTTCATATTACGCGGTTTCTCTGCGCGGCGTCACCCCGAACTCTTCGTGAACAGAGCGTTTTCTGCGGCAAGAAATGCGCTTACCAGTTGTCGCGGAACCACTTCACCGCTTTCAGGAGCGACCGCGAGGAATAGCGCTCGATCGGGATTTCGAAGTCCCACCATTCGTCCTGCGGATGCGCCGCGAAGAGGCACATGCCCACCGCCGAAGCGAAGCCCGGTCCGGTGACGGCCTGCGGCAGCCCGTGCACGCGCATCGGACGGCCAAGGCGCACTTGGCTGCCGAGGATCCGGCTCGCCAGCCCGTCGAGACCGGGGATCTGGCTTGCGGCGCCGGTCAGCACGATCTGCTGGCTCGGCAGGTGCTCGAAGCCCGCCGCGTCGAGGCAGGCGCGCACCTCCTCGAGGATTTCCTCGACCCGCGGGCGCATGATGCCGATCAGCTCGGCACGGCTCACCTGCCGGCGGTCGTGGTGCCAGTCGCCGGTGTCGCCCGAGATCTCGATCATCTCGCGGTCGTCCATCCCGGTGGCATGCACGCCGCCGTAGAAGGTCTTGATGCGCTCGGCCATGGCCATGGGGATCTGCAGCCCCATCGAGATGTCGCCGGTGACGTGATCGCCGCCCATCGGCACCGCGTCGCCGTAGATCATGTGCTTCTTCATGAAGATCGACACGCCGGTGGCGCCGCCGCCCATGTCGATGCAGGCCGCGCCCAGCTCCTGCTCATCCTCGACGAGCGCCGCGACGCCCGACACGTAAGCCGAGCTGGCGATGCCCGCGAGCTCGAGATCGCAGCGCTTGACGCAATGGGCGAGGTTCTGGATCGCCTGGGCGTTGACCGTCAGCATATGCATATCGCAGGTCAACTCGCGGCCGATCTGGCCGCGCGGGTCACTGAGGCCCGAGCGATGGTCGAGCGCGAAGTTCACCGGCTGCGCGTGCAGCACCTCGCGGCCATGGCCCACGTCGGGCACGTCACAGGCCGAGAGCACCCGTGCCACGTCTTGCTCGGTCACCATGCTGCCGTCGATGCTCACCTTGCCGTCGAGCCCGTAGCTGCGCGGCTCGGCGCCCGAGAAGCAGGCGATCACGTGGTCGACCCGGATGCCCGCCATCTTCTGCGCCGCCTGCACCGCGGTGCGGATCGCGCGTTCCGTCTCGCTCATCGCGGCGATCTCGCCGAAGCGCACCCCGCGCGAGCGGGTGGTGGCCGCGCCGATCACCCGGAAGCCCGCCTGACCAGCCAGCGAGCCGACGCCGCTGTCGGTGCCGCGCTCGGTGCCATCGAAGCGAAGCACCAGGCAGGCGATCTTCGAGCTGCCCACATCCAGCACCGCAACGACACCGCGCTGCATCGCCGCCTTGCGCATGTTGCGCATCGCGCGCTGGGACTCGTAAAGCTCGAACATTATCGTTTTTCCCCGGTCTCGATGGACTTGATCCGCCAGTATTCCTGTGCCGCGTCCTGATGCAGCCGCAGCGTCGGGCGCTGCGCCAGCCGCAGGTCCACCGCCGCGATGTCGCGTGAAAGCATGTCGACGGCGCCATCCATCGCCATCGCCCGTTCGAGCGCCTGCACGGCGCCCTCTTCGGGCAGCAGAATCCGCTGCCCCTCGTCCAGAACCACGTCCCAGCGCCGGTTGCCGATGCGCTCCAACCCGCGCAGACGGCCCGCCAGCGGCGCCGCGGCAGCGAAGAGTTCAAGCGCCTCGGGCACGTCGGCCTCGGCCCCTGCCCCGGCGATCACCGGCAGTTCCGGATGCGCGGCACGGGTGCCTGCCGGACCGACGAAAACGCCGGTCTCGTCCCGCAACTCGAGCCCGCGCAGACCCCTCCAGAGCACCACGGGAACCCGTTCGACAACGGAGACCTCGAGCACCCCGCCCTGCTTGATCCGCAGGCTCGCCGATTTGACCGCGTCGAGCCCCGTGACGATGCGATGCATCTCTTCGAGGTCGAGGTCGAAGGAGCTGAGCGGGAAGTCCAGCGAGAGGATCTCGCGCACGTCCTCCGCGACGCTCTCACTGGCGCCGTCGATGGCCATGAGGTTGACGCGAAACTCCGGGCGACCCTCGATCTGGTCACGCACCGACTGCACGGCGCCGATAAAGGCCTCGCGGTTGCTGTCGATCGAGAAATACCAACTCGCGCCGCCGAGTCCGACCAGGAACGGCAGCCCGAAGCGCAGCGAGAAGCGGAAGAGCGGCGTCAGCATGAGCCGCTCGAGCCGGTACTTCAGCCGCGACGGCGCCGGATCGGACCGGAATACCTGTGCGCGACCGGCCTGCGCCTGTGGCGCGCGGGCGGGCGCGGCTCCTACCTGTCGCATGAGGCGTCCTCCACCATCCAGCGGCAGAGCGCACCGAAGGTCATGCCGCAGGCCTGCGCCTGCTCGGGGGCCAGCGAGGTGGGCGTCATGCCCGGCTGGGTGTTCGTCTCGAGCAGCACCAGCCCGTCCCGACCGCGACTCTCGTCCCAACGGAAATCGGTCCGGCTGAGGCCGCGGCAGCCAAGCGCCTTGTGAGCGCGCAGCGCGTAATCGAGGCAGGCGTCGAAGATCTGCTGCGGGATCTCGGCGGGCACCACGTGGCGTGAGCCGCCGGCCTTGTACTTGGCGTCGTAGTCGTACCAGCCCTCGGTGATGATGTCGGTCACCGTCAGCGCGCGGTCGCCGAGCACCGTGGTGGTCAGCTCGCGGCCCGGCGCATAGGTTTCGACCATCACCGTCTCGGGCATCTCCTCGGAGAGCTGCGGCGGCTGGTTGGCGCCATCCATCACCAGGTAGACGCCGACCGAGCTGCCCTCGTTGTAGGGCTTCACCACGTAGGGGGGCGGCAACAGGTGGCTGGCGCCAACCTCGGCCTTGGAGGCCAGCAGGCTGTCGACCACCGGCAGCCCCACGTCGCGATAGACCTGCTTGGAGCGTTCCTTGTCCATCGCCACGGCAGAGGCCAACACGCCGGAATGGGTGTACGGAATCCGCATCCACTCGAGCAGGCCCTGCACGCAGCCATCCTCGCCCCAGCGGCCATGAAGTGCGTTGAAAACGACGTCGGGAGACAGGTCCGCAAGCCGCGCGGCCAAGTCGGGCCCCGCGTCCAGGTCGATCACCTCAAATCCCTCATTCCGCAAAGCGGCGGCACATTCCCGACCGGAACTCAGCGAGACCTCGCGCTCAGCCGAAGGTCCGCCCATCAATACCGCCACTTTGGGAGCTGCCCTGCTCGACATCCCCAAAACCGCCTCGTTGCGCGGGCCATGCCCGCCATGCCTGCCGCCGGGGTTTGCCCCGGTCAGCTGCCCGCGTGCCGCTCAATTCGGCGCGCGAACCTGATTCACCACGGCGTGCGACCCTGAGTTGATTCTGGGAAGACTGCCGCCTCGTTCACCGCGCCCTGCCTGGGGGCGCTGCTTTTATAGTTGGAGCGCGTAACGCCCTCAGTTTTCAAGCGGATCGCCGACCCGCATGATTTCCCACTGTAGCTGCAAACCACTGTGTTGGAAAACCCTTTTTCGAACTTCCTCGCCCAGCCCCTCAAGATCGGCGGCACTTGCCTCGCCGGTGTTCACCAGGAAGTTGGAATGCATCGGGCTCATCTGCGCCCCGCCCTGCGTGGCACCGCGCATCCCGGCCTCGTCGATCACCTTCCATGCCTTCATCTCATGGGTGTCGTCCTCGCGCCCGGTCGAACTGAAGCCCGCCGGATTGCGGAAAGTCGACCCCGCCGTGCGGTCCTTGGTCGGCTGAGTCTCGTCGCGCTTCTTCAGCTGCGCCTCCATGCGGGCGTCGAGTTCCGCCGGATCGCCCTGCGACCCCTCGAAAACCGCCTCGACCACCACTGTGCCCTCGGGCAGCTCGGACTGGCGGTACTGCAGGTTCAGCTCGGCCGCCGGAAGGGTCACCAGCGCGCCCTGCCGGGTCACGGCGCGAATCTCGACGAGGCGGTCGGCGACATAGGTGCCGTAGCAGCCGGCGTTCATCCGCACCGCCCCGCCGATCGAGCCGGGAATGGTGCGCAGGAAGGTGAGATCCACCCCCGCCCGCGCCGCACGCTTCGCCACATGGGCATCGAGCGCCGCCGCGCCAGCTGTGACGCGGGTGCCTTCGGCTTCGATGCCGTTGAAGCCGCGCCCGAGGCGGATCACCACGCCGCGCATGCCGCCGTCGCGCACGATGAGATTCGATCCGACCCCCATCGGGAAGACCGGCACTTCGGCAGGCAGCGCCGCCAGGAAGTCCTGCAGGTCCTGAAGGTCGGCGGGCTGAAACAGCACCTCGGCGGGTCCGCCGACGCGCAGCCAGGTCAGTTCGGAAAGCGGGCGGCCCTCGGTGAGGCGGCCACGGACGGGGGGAAGCTGATCAATCATGCACAGGGTTCTGCCGCGTTCCGCAGCGCGGGTAAAGGCCCTGCGAGCAGCTCAGCCCAGCCGGGCGCGCACCCAGCGGATCAGATAGAGCATCGGCCAGCGCAGCACGCTCATCCCGGCCAGCAGAACAACCATCCCGACCCAGGGCCCGCTCTGCCACCAGACCCAACCGATCAGCGGCACCCCGAGCGCGATCAGCACATAGGCACGCGTCCAGTGATTGTCGCGCGAGGGCAGCATGCCGAGCACATTGGCCAGCACCAGCCACAGGCAGGCAAGAAAGAGCGATGGGGTCATGCTGCATCTCCGGCGGTCGGAACCAGACTGGCGCATGCCCCGCCAGCTCACAAGCCGGTCAGGACAGCATCCCGGTCAGGAAGCGCCGCACCGGCCAGGCCACCAGCAGCCCTCCCCCGGTGCTCGCTAGCAAGGCGGCGCTGCCCGAGGGATCGTGGTGGATCTGCAGCGCCAGCCCCGCGAAGAAGGCCAGCGCGAAGAAGAAGACGAGGCGGCGCAGAATCCCCAGCACCGCCACCGCCGAAAGAAGGACGATCACCCCCGCGATGGCCCAGAGCACGCTCACGAGCGCCCCCTTCTCAGCTTTCCAGCCGCGCAGGCAGGTTGTTGGCCCAAGCCGAGATCGTGCCCGCGCCAAGGCAGACCACCATGTCGCCCGGACGCGCCTGCTCGCGCACCAGCCGCTCGAGGTCGTCCTCGGACAGGATCGCGCGGGCATGGCGATGGCCGTGGCGGATCAGCCCGGCGACGAGATCGTCGCGGGTCGCGCCCTCGATCGGGTCCTCGCCCGCGCCGTAGACCTCGGCGATGGCGACCACGTCAGCCTCGTTGAAGCAGGTGCAGAAATCGTCGAAGAGCGTGTGCAGCCGCGAGTAGCGGTGGGGCTGATGCACGGCGATGACCCGGCCTTCCGATGCCTGCCGCGCCGCCTTCAGCACGGCAGCGATCTCCACCGGGTGGTGGCCGTAATCGTCGATGATGGTGACGCCGTTGACCTCGCCGACGCGGGTGAAGCGGCGGTTGACCCCGCCGAAGCCCGCCAGAGCCGCGCGGATCTCGTCTGCGGTCATGCCGAGGTGATGCGCAATGGCAATGGCCGAGAGCGCGTTCGAGACGTTGTGATCGCCGGGCATCGGCAGGGTGCACCCCTCGATCACCATGTCTTCGGCCTGGAAGGCGACGTCGAAATGGGCCACGCCCTTTTCATAGCGCAGGTTTACCGCACGCACGTCGGCCTGGGCGTTGAACCCGTAGGTGATCACCCGGCGGTCGGTCACCCGTCCGACCAGAGCCTGCACCTCGGGGTGGTCGGTGCAGCAGACGGCAACGCCGTAGAAGGGAATGTTCGAAACGAACTGGTAAAAGCCGTCGCGCAGCTTCTCGATCGAGCCCCAGTGCTCCATGTGCTCGGGGTCGATATTGGTGACGATGGCGATGGTCGCGGGCAAACGGTTGAAGGTGCCGTCGCTCTCGTCGGCCTCGACCACCATCCACTCGCCGAGGCCGACGCGAGCGTTCGAGCCGTAGGCGTGGATGATGCCGCCGTTGATCACCGTGGGATCGAGGTCCCCTGCGTCGAGCAATGTCGCGACCATGGTGGTCGTCGTGGTCTTGCCGTGGGTGCCCGCCACCGCGATGTTCGACTTCAGCCGCATCAGTTCGGCGAGCATCTCGGCCCGGCGCACCACCGGCAGGCCGCGCCGCCGTGCCTCGTCGAGCTCGGGGTTGCCCGGCTTGATCGCCGAGGAGATCACCACCACCTGCGCGTTCTCGAGGTTCTCGGCGCGCTGACCCTCGAAGACCACCGCACCCAGCGAGACCAGCCGTTCGGTGATCTTGGAGCACTTGAGGTCCGAGCCCTGCACCGCATAGCCGTGGTTGAGCAGCACCTCGGCGATGCCCGACATGCCGATGCCGCCGATGCCGACGAAATGGATCGGGCCGACATCGCCCGGAAGCTTGGTTGCCGGGCTCATGCGCGCGCCTTCCTCGGTGAAGTTCTCATGTTTCATCTCTGCCCCGTCTCCTGCTCATACGCCTGTTCTTCTTCGCCGGGCACATAGGCTTCCGGCTCCGCGTCGTATGTATCGTCGGATCCGAATCCTGCCAGTTCCTCGACCATCTGCGCCAGACCCAGCGCAGCGTCAGGATGCGAGACCGACAGCGCGGCGCGCGACATCTGCGCCGCGCCCTCGGGGTTGCAGAGCACGGCCATCATCGCCTCGGTCATCGCCTCGACCGAGAGCTTGCTCTCGGGGATACGGATCGCCGCGCCAGCATCGACAAGCCCTTGCGCGTTGACCGTCTGGTGATCCGCCAGCGCCGCCGCATAGGGGATGAGGATCGACGGACGCCCGATCACCGAGATATCGGCCACCGAGGACGCTCCCGAGCGCGAGATCACCAGCTGCGCCTCGGACATGCGTGCGGGCACGTCGTTGAAGAAGGGCTGCACCTCGGCGTCGATGCCGTGTTCGTAGTAGAACTTCGCCACCCGCTCGCCGTCCTCGTCGCGCGCCTGATGGCTGATGCGCAGATGCCGCAGCAGCTCCATCGGCAGGCGCTCGATCGCCGGGGGCACCACGTCGGACAGGATGCGAGCGCCCTGCGAGCCGCCGATCACCAGCAGCGACATCGGGTAATCGCCCGGCGGGATGTAGCCCGCCCCTGCCCGCTCGCGCACGGCGCTGCGCACCGGGTTGCCGACAGGAATGCCCTCGACACCCTCGGGCAGCCGCGTCGGCCATGTGCCGCAGGCCACGGCGTCCACCTTGTGGGCGAACTTCTCGTTCACCTTGCCCAGCACGCCGTTCTGCTCGTGGATCATCGCGGGAAGCTTCAGCAGCCGCGCCGCGCCGAGCGCCGGGATCGACGGGTAGCCACCGAAGCCCACGACCACGTTCGGCCGGTCGCGGCGGAAGCGCCGCGCCATGGACAGCACACCCTTGGCAATGCGCAGCGGCACCATGGCCTTGGCGATGAGGCCGCCGCGGGCGAAGGTGGCCGAGGAGACCTCTTCGATCTCGGTGGAATGCGGAAATCCCCCGGTGTAGCGCGCGCCGCGTGCATCGGTAGAGAGCTTCACCCGCCAGCCGCGCCGCAGCATGATCTCGGCCAGTGCCTGTGCCGGGAACATGTGCCCGCCGGTGCCGCCGGCCGCGATGACCAGAAGCGGCTGCCTGCCTTGGTCCGGCCCGCCGTGTTGCGCCATGTGCTCGACCTCGTTCCTGCGCGGGATCTTTTGCCCCGCTGGTTCAGCTCGTCACCGCGAGGGCACTCGTCTCGTGCCTCGGGCGCGGTGACATGGTTTCGCGCCCGTCTATCGCAGCGGGACCGGGTGCGAAAGCGCCCCGGCCCCGCTCCGGGATCAGCGCATTCTTGCGCGCAGGATCTCGCCGATCTCGCCCTGCGGCCGGGTGCGGGTGAACGCCAGCAGCATGCCGACGGCGATGCCGCCCGCAATAAGGGACGAGCCGCCATAGCTGACGAAGGGCAGCGTCATGCCCTTGGCCGGAAGCAGGCGCACGGCGACGCCCATGTTGATCATCGCCTGCACGCCGAACATGGCGGCAAGGCCGGTGCCGGCAAGCCGAATGAAGGGATCACGCTCGCGCATCAGTCGCAGCATCGAGCGCACCACCACCGTGGCGTAGAGCGCGATGATGACCATGACCAGCACCAGCCCGTACTCCTCGGCGGCGACGGCGATGATGAAGTCCGTATGCGCGTCCGGCAGCGACCATTTCACCTGCCCCTCGCCCACGCCGACGCCGAAGAATCCGCCCTCGCGGATGGCGTTGGTGGCGTAGCCGAGCTGCGTGGTTGGGTCGACGTCGGGCGTCAGGAAGCCGTCGATGCGGCGCGCGAAGTGCTCGGAGTTGTTGTAGGCGAAGGTGCCGCTCAGCACCACGAGCCCGGCGAGGCCAAGCAGCAGGAACATAGGCGCGCCGCCGACGAACCACATCACGCCCCAGCCGAAAAGCACGAGGCAGGCCTGCCCGAAATCGGGCTGCAGCGCGAGCGTGAGGACGATGGCGCAGGTGAGCGCGAAGGACCAGCTCTTGCCCGGCGGGCCGCCGATCTCCTGACTCGCGGCCATCAGCCAGGCGGCGACAACGGCGAAGACCGGCTTGAGGAACTCCGAGGGTTGCACCGAGGCAAAGCCCAGCGAGTACCAGCGCACCGCCCCCTTGCCGAAGTCGGTGCCGAGCACCGGCAGCGCCAGCAGCGAGGCAAAGGCGCAGGCAAAGCCGATCACCGCCGCACGGCGGACCATTACAGGGGTCATCAGCGAGGTGAAGAACATCGCCGCCAGCGCCAGCCCGCCGAAGAAAGCCTGCCGCTGCACGTAATGGAAGGGGGCGAAGCCGTTGCGCTCGGCCAGAGGCGGCGAGGCCGCAAGCCCCAGCAGGATGCCCACCCCGAAGAGCATCAGCACGCAGGACAGAGACCATCTGTCCACCGTCCGCCACCACTTGGGCAGGACAGGTTCGCCATCGCGCACGGAGACCGCGCCGTAGACCATTTCCGTCATGGGAATACCGCTCAATTTGCCTGATCGCCCGGGTTTTCCCGGATCTTGCGGCGAGGCTAGCACCTGCGCTGCCCTTTGGGAAGAGCGCGGGGCTCCGCCAACCCGTGCGACGTGCTGCAGCCGCCCACCCTTGCAGCGCGCGGCGATCCGGTGTTTCAGGGCACCATGCAGATCAAGACGCTCATCCTCGGCGCCGGCGCGGCCGGTCTCATGTGCGCGGCCCACGCGGGGCCGGACACTCTGGTCATCGACCATGCCCGCGCGCCGGGCGAGAAGATCCGCATCTCGGGCGGCGGGCGATGCAATTTCACCAACCTCGGCACCGAGCCCGCGCGCTTCCTGTCTCAAAACCCGCATTTCTGCAAATCGGCGCTGGCGCGCTATACCCAGTGGGACTTCATCGAACTGGTTTCGCGCCACGGCATCGCCTGGCATGAAAAGACCCTCGGCCAGCTCTTCTGCGACGGCAAGGCAACGCAGATCGTCGCCATGCTGCTGCGCGAGATGGAGGCAGTCGGCGCCGAGCTCTGGCTGCAGACTTCGCTGCGCGAGCTGACCCATGCCGAGGGCGTCTACACCGCCCGCGTCGAGCGCGACGGCCGCGAGACCGTGATCCGGGCCACGAACCTCGTGGTTGCCACCGGCGGGCGCTCGATTCCCAAGATGGGGGCCACCGGCCTTGCCTATGAGATCGCCGGCCAGTTCGGCCACGCGCTGGTGGCGCCCCGCCCGGGCCTCGTGCCGCTGACCTTCCCCGAGGGGCGCTTTGCGGGTCTCGCCGGGGTGTCGTTGCCCGCTCGGGTCACGGCGAATGGCACCAGCTTCGACGAGGCGCTGCTGTTTACCCACCGCGGCCTTTCGGGGCCGTCGATCCTGCAGGCCTCGAGCTACTGGCACGAGGGCGAGGAGATCACCGTCAACCTCTCGCCGGCCCTCGATCCCGCCGCCCACCTGCGCGCGGCGCGCAAGGGCGCCGGAAAGCGGTCGCTGACCACCGAACTGCGGCAGATCCTGCCCGAGCGGCTGGTCGCACACCTCACCGATCAGCTCGACCTCTCGGGCAACCTCGCGGATCTCTCGGACAAGCGCTCCGAGACGCTGTCTGACTCGCTGCGCAACTGGACCCTGCGCCCCTCGGGCTCCGAGGGCTGGCGCACCGCCGAGGTCACGCTTGGCGGGGTCGACACGGACGGGCTGAACAGCAAGACCATGGCGTCGAAAACCGTGCCCGGACTGCATTTCATCGGCGAGGCGGTGGACGTGACCGGCTGGCTCGGTGGCTACAACTTCCAATGGGCCTGGGCCTCGGGTGCGGCAGCCGGGCGGAGCCTTGCTGCGGGCTGAGGCTGGGCTCTTGAATTTGTCACCCGCTCGTTACATTTTGTCATGCGATTGTCACAACAGGCAGCGTCATGGCCTTCACCGACCACCCGACTCTTTATCCCAGCAACTGGCTCCGGGACCTGCACGCGCAGGTGCCGCGCAAGGTCGCGCGGGATGTCTGGAACCGCCTGCGCTACGGCGCAGGGGCACCACTGTCGGACGAGTTGATCCGGGTCGACGCCTGCGACGTGAACTTCACCTATGCCGGCAAGCCGCGACTGCGCCGCCAGCAGAGCGGGATGATCCTCGGCGGTGACTGGGACTTGCCGCGGCAGTCGGTCGAAGAGAGCCGCAAGCTGCAGAGCTGCCGCCTGCACTTCGAAGGCGGCACCCCCTGGCGCGACACCCCGCTCTTCCAGAAGCTGCTGACCGAGATCGCCGCGGGCAAAACGCCCGACGATTGTGCCACGGAAGAGGAGCTGGTGACGCGCTACCAGCGCCTCGACGCGGTCTTCGAGCAGACGCGCCGCCTTGGCCGCCTGCTGTCGCGCGCCGAGCTGCCTGAGTATTTCCGCCGCGAGCACGGCGGCATCCTGCTGCATGTGGGGCGCGACGGCACCTTGCTGCGCGCCGGTGGCGGCGCGCACCGTTTTGCCATCGCGCGAATCCTCAACCTCAAGAAGATCCCCGCGCAACTTGGCGTGGTGCACCCGCAGGCCTATAACGGCGGGCTGCTGGCGGAGCTGCGCGCGGCCTGACGCCCCTTGCCCCGGCGGGGCTCAGAGCGCGGCGCGCACTTTTGCCGCGAAATCCTCGCCGCGCTTTTCGAAGCTGTCGTATTGGTCAAAACTCGCCGCAGCAGGCGCCAGAAGCACCACGTCGCCCGGCTGCGCCTCGGCGCGGGCTTTGGCTACAGCGGTCGCCATGTCGGTGCAGATCTCGGCCTCGACCCCAGGCAGGCCGAGCGCGAAAGTCGCGGCCTCGCGGCCGATGACATAGGCCTTGGTCACGTTGCCCAGACCCGGCGCAAGGCCCGAAAGCCCGCCCTCCTTCATCAACCCGCCGCAGATCCAGCGGATGTTGCTGAACGCCTGAAGCGCCTTCACCGCCGCGTCGACGTTGGTGGCCTTGCTGTCATTGACGTAGCTCACCCCGTCCGCCTCGGCGACGATCTGGCTGCGGTGCGGCAGCCCCTCGAAGCTGTGGAAGGCCGCCTCGATCTGCCGCGGCGCCACACCGAGCGCCCGGCAGGCCGCATAGGCGGCGCAGGCGTTCTGGTGGTTGTGCGCCCCCGGCAGCCCCTTGACGGGGCGCAGGTCGATGGACGCCACCTGCCGCCCCTTGCGCCATTCGGTGAGGAACCCCTTGCGCGCATAGACCAGCCAGCCCGGCCCGCCGAGCTTGGTGCCGGACGACACGCGGATCACCCGGTCGTCGGTCGCCGCCTCGGCAAGCTGGTTGGCGAGGTAGAGCCCCTCCTTCTCGTCCACGCCGATGACGCAGCGGTCCGGGCCGCCCTCGGCGAAGAGCCGGCGCTTGGCGGCGAAATAGCCGCCCATGCCTGCGTGCCGGTCGAGATGGTCGGGCGAGAGGTTGGTGAAGACCGCCACGTCCGGGGTCAGCGCGCGGGCGAGATCTGTCTGGTAGCTCGACAGCTCCAGCACGACGAGCCCGCCGTCCCCCGGCGGGTCGATGTCGAGCACGCCCCGACCGATGTTGCCGGCAAGCTGGCTCTCACGCCCCGAGCTCTGGAGGATATGATGGATCAGCGCCGAGGTGGTCGACTTGCCGTTTGAGCCGGTCACCGCCACGACGCGCGGCGGCATGTCGTACATGTCCCAGTCGGACCCGGCGGCAGAGAGCGCGCGGAAGAACAGGCCGATGTCGTTGTCAACCGGCACACCCGCCGCCCAGGCGGCGGCGATCACCGGGTTCGGCTCGGGGTAGAGATGCGGGATGCCCGGCGAGACCACCAGCCAGTCGACGCCGTCGAAGCCGCCCTCCCGGCCCAGCTCGCGGCTTTCGAAGCCCTCGGTCTCGGCCGTTTCGCGCGCAGAGGCATTGTCGTCCCAGACCAGAACCGAGGCGCCGCCCTCACGCAGCGCCCGCGCCGCCGAAAGCCCCGAGCGCCCGAGCCCAAGCACCGCGACGGTGCGCTCCTCAAAGCCGGATACCGGAATCATGCCACTGCCCTCATGCCTGCGATTGCCCTTGCTTCACGGCTAGCGCATCGGCGCGGCGCGCACCAGAGCGCGGCAAATCTCAAACGAGATTTGCACCCTCCTTCGAAGGAGGGTGCGCCCCCGCCTCAGCGCAGCTTCAGCGTGGCGAGGCCGATCAGCGCCAGGATCAGCGAGATGATCCAGAAGCGGATGACGATCTGCGGCTCGGCCCAGCCCTTCTTCTCGTAGTGGTGGTGGATCGGCGCCATCAGGAACACCCGCTTGCCGGTGCGCTTGAAGTAGAGCACCTGGATGATCACCGAGAGCGCCTCGACCACGAAGAGCCCACCGACAATGGCCAGCACGATCTCGTGCTTGGTGGCCACCGCGATGGCGCCGAGCGCGCCGCCCAATGCCAGCGAGCCGGTGTCGCCCATGAAGACCGCCGCGGGCGGCGCGTTGTACCATAGGAAACCGAGCCCGCCGCCGATCAGCGCGGCGGTAAAGATCAGGATCTCGCCGGTGCCGGGCACATAGTGCACGTCAAGATACTCGGTGAAGTCCGTGCGCCCCACGGCATAGGCGATGATGCCGAGCGTGCCGCCCGCGATCATCACCGGCATGATCGCGAGCCCGTCAAGCCCGTCGGTCAGGTTCACCGCGTTGGCAGCACCGACGATGACGATCATCGCGAAGGGCACGAAGACCCAGCCCAGATCCAGCAGCGCGTTCTTGAACACCGGAAACGCCAGCTGGCCGGTCAGATCCGCAGGGTGCAGCCAGGCTGCCCAGGTCGCCGCAATCGCCGCGATGCCAAAGCCGATGGCAAGGCGCACCTTGCCCGAGACGCCGTCTGTATTCTGCTTCTTCACCTTGGCATAGTCGTCGGCGAAGCCGATCGCCGCGTAGCCCATGGTGACGAAGAGCACCATCCAGACAAAGCCGTTGTCGAGCCGCGCCCAGAGCAGCGTCGAGGTCAGCAGCGCGCCGACGATGAGCAGGCCGCCCATGGTCGGGGTGCCAGCCTTGACGAAATGCCCCTCGGGGCCGTCGGTGCGGATCGGCTGGCCCTTGCCCTGCCGCTTGCGCAGCACGTCGATCAGCGGACGCCCGAAGAGAAAGCCGAAGATCAGCGCGGTCAGAAACGCTCCGCCCGCCCGGAAAGTGATGTAGCGGAAGAGATTGAAGACATCGCCGCCGTCACTCAGTCCAGTCAGCCAGTAGAGCATGAGCCCCGGTCCTTCTTGTCAGATCGTGGCGGGCGCATGACCCATTTTGTGGATCGCGTCAACCACGCGCGCCAGCGCCATCGAGAGCGAGCCCTTCACCAGCACCACGTCGCCGGCGTCGAGGTCGTGGCGCACCCGCTGGGCCATGGCGGCGCTGGTCTCGGCCCAATGGCCGCGCTTGCGCTCGGGCAGCGCCTCCCAGAGGTCGCGCATGAGCGGGCCCACGCAATGCACGATGTCGATGTTTGCCATCGCAGGGTGCTCGGCCAGCGCCGCGTGCAGCGCGTGCTCCTGTGCGCCAAGCTCCTTCATGTCGCCGAGATAGGCGATGCGCCGACCATGATCGACACGCCCGATGCCGTCCTTGGGTTTGGCCCCGGCAAGAACCTCGAGCGATGCGCCAAGCGAAGCGGGGTTGGCATTGTAGGCGTCGTCGATGAGCTCGAGCGTCAACTGCGTCTCGACCGGGTCGAGGGTGATGACCTCGCGCAGGCCCCGTCCCGCCCCGGGCTCCCATTGACCGAGCGCGGTGATCGCCATGGCCCGGTCCAGCCCCAGCGCGTGTACCACCGCCAGAACGCCCATGGCGTTGACGGCAAAGTGACGGCCCGGCACCGCGACCTTGTAGAGGACATGTGTCCGCCAGGCGCGGCCCTGCGCCACGGTGGCCGCGTCGCAGATGGTAACCTGCTCGACCCTGTGATGGTTGCCCGCCGCCTCGCCAAAGGTGATGACCTGCTCGGCCCTCGCCTCGGCCAGTTCGATCAGCAGTGGCGAAACCTCGAGATCGCCGTTGACCACCGCGATGCCGCCCGGCTCCAGCCCCTCGAAGATCGCCGCCTTCTCGCGGGCGATGCCCTCGAGGCTCTCGAAGGCCGCCAGATGCGCCGGCGCGACAATGGTGATCATCGCCACATGCGGCCGCGCCATGCACGACAGCGGCGCGATCTCGCCAGGGTGGTTCATGCCGATCTCGATGACCGCGAAATCAACGTCTGCGGGCATGCGCGCCAGCGTCAGCGGCACGCCCCAATGGTTGTTGTAGCTCTTCTCGGCGGCATGCACGGTGCCCTGCGCGCTCAGAACGGTGCGCAGCATCTCCTTGGTCGAGGTCTTGCCGACCGAGCCGGTCACCGCCACCACCTGCGCCCGGGTGCGGGCACGCGCGGCGCGCCCCAGCGCCTCGAGCCCGGTCAGCACGTCGTCCACCAGCAAGAGCGGCGCGCCCTCGGGAACCCCTTCGGGAATATGGCTGACGAGCGCAGCGGCGGCGCCCTTTTCCAGCGCCTGCGCGACGAACCCATGCCCGTCCCGTGCCGCCTTCAACGCGACGAAAAGGTCACCCTTCTGAATCGTCCGCGTGTCGATCGACACACCGCTGACCGTCCAATCCCCGATGGCCCGCCCGCCTGTGGCGCGCGCTGCGTCTTCTGCCGTCCAGAGCGTCACAGGCCTCTCCCGTCCAGCGCCGCCACGGCGACACTCGCCTGCTCGACATCGTCAAAGGGGTAAATGGTGTCGCCGACGATCTGGCCGGTCTCGTGACCCTTGCCGAGGATCATCAGCGCATCGCCGGGCTGCAGCATGTCGACGCCGCGCAGGATGGCCTCGGCACGGTCGCCGACCTCGAGCGCGCCGGGCGCGCCGCCCAGCACCTGCGCGCGGATCGAGCCGGGCTCCTCGGAGCGCGGGTTGTCGTCCGACACGATCACCATGTCGGCGTGTTCGGTGGCGGCCGCGCCCATCAGCGGGCGCTTGCCCGGGTCGCGGTCACCGCCCGCGCCCACGATGGCGATCAGCCGGCCCATGACATGCGGGCGCAGCGCCTGCAGCGCGGTCGCGACCGCGTCAGGCGTATGGGCAAAGTCGACATACACCGCCGCGCCATTGTCGCGGGTCGCGGCAAGCTGCATGCGCCCGCGCACCGTCTCGAGCCGTTCCAACGCCGGGAAGACCTGCTCGGGATCGGCGCCGCAGGCCAGCGCGAGACCGGCTGCCAGCGCTGCGTTCTGCCCCTGGAAGCCACCGATGAGGCCGAGCCGAAGCTGTTGCACCGCGCCGCGCCAGTCGAGCCGCAGGTCCTGCCCCGTGGCATGGAAGCGCTGACCGAGGATGCGGAGGTCGCAGCCCGTCGCCTCGCCGACCGAGATCACCTTCTGGCCGCGGGCGCGGGCGATGGCCATCATGTCGATGCCGCGCGGGTCGTCGATGTTGATCACCGCGACGCCTTCGTCGGGCAGCACACGCGCGAAAAGCCCGGCCTTGGCGGCGAAATACTCCTCGAAATCCGCGTGGTAGTCGAGGTGATCCTGGGTGAAGTTGGTGAAGCCCGCGGCCTTCAGCTGCACGCCGTCGAGGCGGCGCTGGTCGAGCCCGTGGCTTGAGGCCTCCATGGCGCAGTGATCGACTCCGGCCTCGGCGGCACCGGCAAGCGCGCGATGCAGGGTGATCGGCTCGGGCGTGGTGTGCTTGAGCGGCGCCTGCCAGTCGCCCTCGACCCCGGTTGTGCCGAGGTTGATGGCGCGAAAGCCCATGTCCTGCCAGATGTGGCGCAGGAAGGTGGCGACCGAGGTCTTGCCGTTGGTGCCGGTCACCGCCACGGTGACCTCGGGCTGCGCGCCGAACCAGAGCGCGGCGGCATAGGCCAGCGTCTGCCGCGCATCCGCAGCGATGACCAGCGCGGCCTCGGAGCCCGCGAGCGCCTCGGCAGCCAGAGCGGCGCCTTCGGCATCGGTGAGAATGGCAGAGGCGCCCTGTTCAAGCGCCGTGGGGATGAAGGCCGCGCCGTGCACCTTGGTGCCCGGAAGCGCGGCAAAGAGGTGTCCCGAGGTCACCTCGCGACTGTCGACCGACAGTCCCGTCACCCGCGCCTCGCGACCGCCCCGTGCGGTCAAACCCAGCTCGCTGAGGCTTTTGCCCTCTCCAATGACGGCGCCCATGACGGCCCTTTCATCTTTGTATTCCGGATATACACGGCCCCGAAAAACGGGCCGGAGGCCAGCGCCGGATCAGTTGCGAACCAGCGTGACCTCCTCCTCTTCTGGCACATCGTAGTCCGGACGCAAGCCCAGAAGCGGCGCGATTCTGCCGATCATCTCGGCCCCCACCGGCACCGAGGTCCAGCCGGCGGTGCGGCGCGGACGGCTGCCAGAGGTCTCGACCGGCTCGTCGAGCGTGACGATCAGCACATAGCGCGGGGCCTCTGCCGGGAACATGGTGGCAAAGGTGGTGATCGTCTTGTCCTTGTAGTAGCCGCCGCCGCGCTCCTTGGGCTTGTCGGCGGTGCCGGTCTTGCCGGCCACGTGATAGCCGGGCACGTCGCCGAAGCTGGCGGTGCCCTCGGTCACCACCGCGCGCAGCATGTGGCGGGCGTTGGCGGCGTTCTTTTCCGACAGGACGCGAGGCCCGTAATGCGGGCCGTCCTGCTTGAGCAGCGTGGGCTGCACCTTGTGGCCGCCGTTGGCGATGGCCGCGTAGCCTGCAGCAAGGTGCAGCGGCGAGGCCGAGAGCCCGTGGCCATAGGAAATCGTCACCGTGCTCAGATCCGTCCAGCGCTGCGGCAGCAGCGGCTTGCCGGACTGCGCCTCGGAGATCTCGACCCCGGTGGGATCGAAGAAGCCGAGCGATTTCATGAACTCCTGCTGGCGCTCGGCACCGATGGCGAGCGCGATCTTGCCGGTGCCGCGGTTCGAGCTGTGGGTGATGATCCCCTCGACGGTCTGCTTGCCGTAGTTGTGTCCCTCGAACTCGCCGATGCGGAAGCCCCCGACCTTGAAGGGCGGCGATGTGTCGATGATCGTGCCGGGGTTGACCAGCCCCAATTCCATCGCCTGCGCGGCGGCAAAGATCTTGAAGGTCGAGCCCAGCTCGTAGACCCCCTGCACCGCGTGGTTGAAGAGCGGGCTGTCGGAGGGGCGACCCGAGACCGGCGGGTGCGGCCGGTCGTTCGGGTCGAAGTCGGGCAAGGAGACCATGGCGAGGATCTCGCCGGTGTGTACATCCATCAGCACCGAAGCCGCGCCCTTGGCGTTCATCAGCTTCATGCCCGAATAGAGCACGCGCTCGGTGGCGGCCTGCACGGAAAGGTCGATCGACAGCTCGAGCGGCGCGCCGCCCCGTGCCGGATCGCGCAGCTCCTCGTCGAAGAAGCGCTCGATCCCTGCGGTGCCGATCACCTCGGCAGAGGCCACGCCCTCGCGGCCGAAGCTGGCGCCGCCAAGGATGTGCGAGGCCAGCTTGCCATTGGGATAGAGCCGCATCTCGCGCGGGCCGAACAGCAAGCCCGGCTCGCCGATGTCGTGCACCGCCTGCATCTGCTCGGGGCTGATCTTCTTCTTGACCCACATGAACTTGCGCTTGGGGTTGGTGAAGTCCTTCAGCAGCCGCTCGCGGTCGAGGTCGGGGAAGATCTTCATCAGCTCGTCCGCCGCGCGCACCGGCTCGATCATCTGGTGCGGGTGGGCGTAGAGCGAATGCGTCTCCATGTTCGTCGCCAGGATCCGGCCATGGCGGTCCACGATATCGGCGCGCGACGCGAGGATCGAGGCACCCGACGCAGCGGCCTGCGGCTCCTCGGCCTGGGACTGGGCCAGCATGCCCATGCGCAGGCCGATCACCACGAAGGCGCAGAAGAAAACGAGGCCAAGCACCAGCAGTCGGCCCTCGGCGCGCGTGCGGGCCTTGTCGCGCATCTGTTCGTGGCGGATGCGCAGGTTTTCGCGTTCGATCGCATCCGGGTTCTCGCCGCGGCGCCGGGCGTCGAGAACGCGGGCCAGCGGGCGAAGCGGGATGCGGCCGTTCATTGCAGCGCCCCCGTCCGTGCTCCGGCGCTGGTCACATCCACGAGGTCGTTGAACACCAGCGCGCGGTTGTCGGGGTAGTTCACCTGGTCGATGCGGCCGAACTGCTCGGGGCGCATCGGCAGCAGGCCCAGCCGCTCGAAGTTCAATTCGGCAAGATCGCGCAGCCGGTCGGGGCGGTTGAGATAAGCCCATTCGGCGCGCAGGATCGACAGCCGCGCGCGGGCGTCACCGATGTCGCGCTGCAGCTGGCGCACGTGGTCCAGCGAGGCCTGGGTCTTGTAGTTCTCGTGGTAGGCCCAGAAGGCCAGACCGATCATCGCCATGAATGTGGTGACATAGAGAAGCGTTCGCATCAGCTCTTTCCTCTCAGTTGGGGCATGGAAAGCACCCCCGACTCGATATCTCCAGCCTCGGCTGTGGTGCGGCGCCCGACGCGCAGCCGCGCCGAGCGCGACCGCGGGTTCTGCGCCAGCTCCACGTCGTCCGGCCCCACAGCCTTGCGGGTGACCAGCTCGAAGCGCGGCTGTTCGGTTTCGACCTCGGGCTCGTAACGGCTGACCGAGGACAGCCGGCCCGAGCGCGCCTGCAGGAAGCGTTTGACCATGCGGTCCTCGACCGAATGGAAGGTCACCACGGCCAGCAGACCGCCCGGCTTCAGCGCCCGCTCGGCGGCCATGAGGCCGCGCCAGAGCGCGCCATACTCGTCGTTGACCGCAATACGCAGCGCCTGGAACGAGCGCGTCGCGGGGTGGGACTGGCCGGGTTTGGGACGCGGCAGGCAGGCCTCAACGATGGACGAGAGCCGCGCCGTGGTCTCGATCGGCTCCAGCGCGCGGGCCTTGACGATGGCCTTGGCGATCCGGCGCGAGGCGCGCTCTTCGCCGAAGGTGTAAAGCACATCCGCCAGCGTGGTCTCATCGAGCCGTTTCACCAGGTCCGCCGCGGTCTCGCCCGACTGCTCCATGCGCATGTCGAGCGGCCCGTCCTTCTGGAAGGAAAAGCCCCGCTCGGCCCGGTCGAGCTGCATCGACGACACGCCAAGATCGAGCACAACGCCGTCGACGTCCGTCGCGTGCGCGTCCATATTGGCAAAATTGTCGAGCACCAGCTCGAGCCGTCCGCCGTACTCGCCGATCCAGCTTTCCGCCATCTGGTGCGCCAGCGGATCGCGGTCGATGCCGATCACCTTGTCGGCGCCGGCCTCGAGCAATCCGCGCGAATAGCCCCCTGCCCCGAAGGTTCCGTCAATCCAGGTGCCGCGCACCGGGGCCACGGCGTCCAGCAGCGGCCGCAGCAGGACGGGGACATGCGGAGCGGCGTTGGGGTCTTTGGGCGCCGCCATGGCTCAGGCCTCCTCGGTTTCGTCGTCTTCGTCGAGCAGCTCGAGCGGATCGAAGTCCGCCGGCATCTCGTCGAGGAATTCTGCGGTGCCGCCAAGCTCGATCTCTTCGAAGGTCTCGGGCTTCCAGATCTGGAAGGTGTCGACGTTGGAGGCGAAATACGCCCAGTCCTCGAGACCGATCTTATCACGCAGCTTGGCCGGAAGCACGATGCGTCCGGTTTCATCAACGCTGGTGGTGACGGATTGAGTCGAGAAGAGACGCTCCAGAAGGCGGCGCTTCTGCGAGCCGCGCTTCATCGCCGAGATGCGGTCCTCGACGGCCTCCATCTCCTCGATCGTGTAGCATTCGAGATATTGGCGGCGGTGATCGCCGTAGACGATCACGAAATTCGGGTTGTTCCCGGCAGACCAGTCAGGGTCACCAGCTTCGAGCACACGGCGAAAAGAGGCTGGGATCGACACCCGCCCCTTGCTGTCCACCTTGTTGCGGCTCTCGCCTCTGAACCTTAGCCTGCGGCCCACTGTCCCTACTCTCGCCCCCTAGAACGAAATACGGCGGGTTGATCTGCTGCCACCGATCAACCCGCCGCCTTGACCCGTGTTACGGGCTGGTCCAGCTACGCACGCCACCTGGGGGGATGTCTGCTCGCTCACGCGCTGGATTCTTCATGTCAACGAAGGGCGGGTGCCTGTATGAACCTGCTCGTTTTATATTTCTGGGATGTTCGCCGGGGTCGTTTGCTGCCCCTTATCCCGTCCCTTCGTCGTGATTAACGGTATGTCATGGGATTTCATGGGAAGCAATAGAAATCTGCGGGAGAATCCCACTGCATGTTGTCCTGCAGACCCTGCAGAACAACATATTGAGGCAAATTTGCACCTCATTCACGAATATGTGGTAAGCGGGAACCCACCCATCACAAGATGTGGTAACGCCAGCGTGAGAAAAAAACTTCCACAAAATCCCAAATAATTTTTCAACGACGGGCGGAATCGCGGTTTCGTGAGCATGTGTCATGGCGCGGAGAGTGCTTCAACCCTTGAATCAGCGCGGATTTGCTTGCCGTTGCGACCTGCGCCCGCGGGGCCACAAACGCTCCGGTCAGCCCGGTCCCACGTTTTCCCATGCCGCCCATGAAATCCCACGCCATGCATTCCCATCGCGCCGCGCGTCCGGGCAGTGCCCGTTCGCGGCGCCATCCCTCTGGGCGCTGACAGGAACGTGTAGCCGCGGAGCAGCGTCGCCTCTGGCCTTTGTGCACGCCGCATGGTCTCTCGCAGGCATGGATCGCATCTCGCTTCTCACCCTCGCCCTCGTGCTCGGCATGGCCGCGCTGGTCACCACCCTCACCGTGGGGCCGCGGCTGCCGTTGGCCGACGCGCTGATGGACGACAAGTTGCAGCATGCGCTCGGCTTCGGCGCGATCATCGCGCCCGCCGCCTTCCTGCGGCCGCGCTGGCTCTGGGTGCTGGCACCGGCGGCGATCGCCTTCGGCGGGTTGATCGAGGTCGTGCAGGCCTATGTCGGGCGCGACGCCGAACTCACTGACTGGGCCGCCGACATCCTCGGCGTCATGGCCGCCTCGACGCTGGCCATCGCCCTGCGGGCCCAGCTGCACCGGCGCGGACTACTGCGCGGGCTCTGAGCCCCATCCCGGGTTCAGCCCGCCTCGAACTCTTCGAAAAGCCCTGCGTAATGGGCATAGGCCTCCGGGTCGAGGTGCCATAGGGCCCGGTACTGGGGAATGAACCGCTCTCCGCCCCCGGCCACCAGCGCGCGGATGTTCTCGGGCTTCGGCCCGTGGAAATGCACGATCGAGACGTCGCGCCCCAGCCCCCAGTACGGCTTCCAGTTCATCCCGTGCGGCAGTCGGGCGTGGCGCCAGCGGAAAAAGCTGTTGTAGCTCACCTGGTCATGGCCCGGCGGCGACCAGGGCTCGCGAAAGCGTCGCGCGATCGAGGCGGCAAAGGGCTCGGCCAGCGCCCGCAACTTCGGCACATTCATCAGCAACACGCCGCTGTTGAAATGCGGGTAGCGCCAGCGGTAGCGCTCCGGCGCCGCGGCGAGCGGCTTGCGCAGGCGTGGCAGCGCGGGGTGGGCAAGAAACATGACGTCGACATCGGTATAGAGGACGAGATCATCCTCCTGCTCGAGCGCGGGAATGTCGATCCGCAGCCAGTGCCCGGAAAAGGTGTCATAGGACGGACCATAGGCCCGGCGCAAAAGCGGCTCGAGCGAGCTGCGGTGCGCGATGACCTCGACCCCGAGCCCGCGCAGCTGCGCCACATGCGCCTCGGACTCGCCGTTGTAGAGGCATATCGGGCGCAGCCGCGTGCGCGCCAGACAGGAGGCGACGGCGACGCGCACCTGCCCCCAGACCTGCTCGAAGCCCTTCTGGTTCAGGCAGAAATACCACTTCCGAAGTTCCGTCGTCATTCCGCCCACGCATCCAACCTTCACGGCGCCGTTAAAATCCATGCCCGCGCGGCCATCAACCCCCTTCCCCCGGACCCGGACACATCCCTGCCCGCGCATCCGGCACCCGTGGCCCGCGACCCGGACGCAGGGCCGCCCCCTCCTTGACCCTGCCCCGCGCATGTCTGATACCTGCGCGCAAAGGACGTATTCATGACCACTCCCCTGATCACCGACAGCCACTGCCACCTCGACTTCCCCGATTTCGACGACGAGCGCCCCGAGGTCATCGCCCGCGCGCTCGAGGCCGGGGTGCACCGCATGGTCACCATCTGCACGCGGATCGCGAACGAGCCCAAGGTGCGCGCCATCGCCGAGGCGAACGACCCGGTGTTCTACACCTTCGGCGTTCACCCGATGAGCGCCGCCGAAGAGCCCGCGACCACGGTCGATGAGCTGGTCACCCTGTCGCAGCACCCGAAATTCGTCGGCATCGGCGAGACCGGGCTCGACTACCACTACACCGCCGAGAGTGCCGAGGTGCAGAAGGCGTCGCTGGGCATCCACATCGAGGCGGCGCAGGAGACCGGCCTGCCGCTGATCATCCACGCCCGCGCCGCCGATGACGACATGGCCCGGATCCTGACCGAGGCCTATCGCCGCAAGCCCTACGCCTGCGTCATGCATTGCTTCAGCTCCTCGGCCGAGTTGGCGCGCGCCGCGCTCGACTGCGGCTTCTACCTGTCGATGTCCGGCATCGCCGCCTTCCCCAAGTCGCAGGAGCTGCGCGATATTTTCGCCGCCGCCCCGCTCGAGCGCATCCTGGTGGAAACCGACAGCCCCTACCTCGCGCCGCCGCCCTACCGCGGCAAGCGCAACGAGCCGGGCTACACCGTCCACACCGCCAAGGTCGGAGCCGAGACCTTCGGCCTCAGCTTCGAGGAGTTCGCCGCCGCCACCGAGGCAAACTTCGAGCGCCTCTTTGCCAAGGCCGCGGCCTGGTCCCCTGCGACGGGCGGCGCCGCATGAAGGGCGAGCTGCGCTTCACCATCCTCGGCTGCGGCTCCTCCGGCGGCGTGCCGCGGCTCGGCGGCAAATGGGGCGATTGCGATCCCGCGAACCCCAGGAACACCCGCCGCCGCTGCTCGATGCTCGTCGAGCGCGAGACCCGCGACGGCACCACGCGGGTGCTGATCGACACCTCGCCCGACATGCGCGCGCAGCTGCTCGACGCGGGCATCGGCCATCTCGACGCCGCCGTCTGGACCCATGCCCACGCCGACCACACCAACGGGCTCGACGACCTCCGCCAGATCGTCTTCAACCGCGGCTCGCGCTTGCCGGTCTGGGCCGATGGCGACACGCAGAACGACCTGATCTCGCGCTTCGGCTATGCTTTCGTGCAGCCCGAGGGCAGCCCCTATCCGCCGATCTTCGATCTACACGCGATCCAGGGCCCCTTCACCATCGAGGGCGCCGGCGGCGCGATCGCGCTGACCCCGATCAAGGTCGATCACGGCAGCATCGACGCGCTCGGCTTCCGCGTTGCGGGGCTCGTCTACATGCCCGACGTGGTGCGGATTCCCGAGGACGCCTGGGCGCACCTGCAGGATCTCGACTGCTTCGTCGTCGATGCGTTGCGCCGCACCCCGCATCCGACCCATGCGCATCTCGACCTGGCTCTGGAATGGATCGCCCGAGCGCAGCCGCGCGAGGCGGTGCTGACCAACATGCACATCGATCTCGACTACGAGACCCTGGCGGCGGAAACCGCCGAGCACATCCACCCGGCCTATGACGGGATGGTCCTGCGTTATGCGCTCTGAGGAGAAGCGCCGCGCTGACCATCCCGCCGCCCGTCGGCACCCGGCCCCCTTCCTCTGCAAGTCCGCCCGCCGGAGGCCCCGCGCCGACCGGCGCGCAACGTGAAAGCCCTGCGTCCATGCAAGCCCTCCTCGACGTCATTCTCCCGGTCTTCATCGTCATCGGCGCGGGCTACCTTGCCAGCTGGCGCAAGCTGCTGACCGACAATGCGATCGACGGGCTGATGGGCTTTGCCCAGACCATCGCCGTGCCCTGCCTGCTGTTCCGCGCCATGTGGCAGCTCGACCTCGGCGAGTATTTCCGCTTCGACCTGCTCTTCTCCTTCTACGCCGGCGCGATCACCTGCTTCATTGTCGGCCTGTTCGGCGCGCGGCTGATCTTCGGCCGCGACTGGGAAGACAGCGTGGTCATCGGCTTCTGCGCGCTTTTCTCCAACTCCCTGCTGATCGGCCTGCCGATCACCGAGCAGGCCTATGGCGAGGACGCGCTGAATGGCAATTACGCGATCATCGCCCTGCACTCGCCGCTCTGCTATGCCATCGGCATCACCACCATGGAACTCGCCCGCGCCCGCGGCACCGAGCTGCGCCGCCTGCCACTGACCATCCTGCGCTCGCTCTTCCGCACGCCGATGGTCATCGGCATCAGCATCGGCATCGTGTTCAACCTGCTGAGCGTCGAGTTGCCCACCCCGATGACCGAGGCGCTCGGCCTGCTCACCCGCACCGCGCTGCCCTGTGCGCTCTTCGCGCTCGGCGGCGTGCTCTTCCGCTACCGCCCCGAGGGCGATCTGCGCACCATCCTCTTCGTCTGCGCGCTCTCGCTGGGGCTTCACCCGCTGGTCACCTACACGCTCGGCACCGCCTTCTCCCTGCCCACCGACGCCTTCCGCTCGGCGGTGGTCACCGCCTCGGTGGCGCCCGGGGTGAACGCCTATGTCTTCGCCAACCTCTACGGCCGCGCCAAGCGGGTTGCGGCCTCTTCGGTGCTGCTGGCCACCGGCATGTGCATCGTCACCACCTGGGCCTGGCTGCACTTGCTGCCCTGAGGGCCGCGCCGTCTTCGGGGGAATACCCCCGGGGGTGAGGCGCGCAACGCAGAGGGATAGCGCCCCCGGTCGGCGCGGTTTCTTTCGGGCCCCGCCCGACAATCCCCAATTTGATGGTTCCCACCGCCGCCGCGCGGATCTATACGGAGCCCGTTTGAACCGCCGGCAAAAGGACAGGTGAGCAATGGCTAACGTGGTCGTCGTGGGCGCCCAGTGGGGCGACGAAGGCAAGGGCAAGATCGTGGACTGGCTCTCTGAGCGGGCCGACGTGGTCGCGCGCTTCCAGGGGGGCCACAATGCAGGCCATACGCTCGTCATCGACGGCAAGGTGTTCAAGCTGAACGCCCTGCCCTCCGGTGTCGTGCGCGGCGGCAAGCTGTCGGTGATCGGCAACGGCGTGGTGCTCGATCCCTGGCACCTGGTGAAAGAGATCGAGTCGATCCGCGCCCAGGGTGTCGAGATCACCCCCGAGACGCTGATGATCGCCGAGAACACCCCGCTGATCCTGCCGATCCACGGCGAGCTCGACCGGGCCCGCGAGGAGGCCGCCAGCAAGGGCAGCAAGATCGGCACCACCGGCCGCGGCATCGGCCCGGCCTATGAGGACAAGGTTGGCCGCCGCTCGGTGCGCGTCGCCGATCTCGCCGATCCGTCGACGCTGGAGACCCGCGTCGACCGCGCCCTGCTGCACCACGACGCGCTGCGCCGCGGCCTCGGGCTGGAGCCGGTCGACCGCGAGGCGCTGCTCGCCGCGCTGAAAGAGATCGCGCCGCAAATCCTCGAATACGCCGGCCCCGTCTGGAAGGTGCTCAACGAGAAGCGCCGCGCCGGCAAGCGCATCCTCTTCGAAGGGGCGCAGGGCGCGCTGCTGGACATCGACTTCGGCACCTACCCCTTCGTGACCTCCTCGAACGTGATCGCCGGCCAGGCGGCCACCGGCACCGGCATCGGTCCGGGCGCCATCGATTTTGTGCTGGGCATCGTCAAGGCCTACACCACCCGCGTCGGCGAAGGCCCCTTCCCGACCGAGCTGGATGACGAGGACGGCAACCGTCTCGGCACCCGCGGCCGCGAGTTCGGCACGGTGACCGGCCGCAAGCGTCGCTGCGGCTGGTTCGACGCGGTGCTGGTGCGCCAGACCTGCGTGACCTCGGGCGTCAACGGCATCTCGCTGACCAAGCTCGACGTGCTGGACGGCTTCGAGACCATCAAGATCTGCACCGGCTACGAGCTCGACGGCCAGATGCTCGACCACCTGCCCATCGCCACCGAGGAGCAGCAGCGCTGCGTTCCGGTCTACGAGGAAATGGAAGGCTGGTCGGAATCGACCGAGGGCGCCCGCAGCTGGAACGATCTGCCCGGCGCGGCGGTGAAATACGTCCGCCGCATCGAAGAGCTGATCGGCTGCCCGGTGGCGCTGCTCTCGACTTCGCCCGAGCGCGACGACACCATCCTCGTCACCGACCCCTTCGCGGACTGACCCGGTATGGCCCTCAGCTACAAGTCCCGACGCCGCTGGTCGCTGGTGATCCTGCTGGTGGGCCTGCCGCTCTACATCGTCGCGGCGGTGAGCGTGGTCAACGCGCTCGACCGCCCGCCGATCTGGCTGGAATTCGCGGTCTACGTCTTCCTCGGGTTCCTGTGGATGCTGCCCTTCAAGTTCGTCTTCAAGGGCGTCGGCAAGGCCGATCCGGATGCGGAACCCCCGCGCGAGGACTGAACGGTCGGACGCACGTATCCGGCGAAAAATGAAAGGGGCGCGGCCGGTCAGGCTGCGCCCCTTTCACATGGCCCCGCGGCCGCATCTGCCCTGCGATGAAAAAGGGCGCCGCAGCGGGCGCCCTTCTCCATGCGTCAGGCAGGCCGCCTCAGACCTTGCCCTTGCCGCTCGCAAAGATGCAGAGCAGCGTGACAGCCGCCGCCGCCAGCACGTAGTAACCCACGTAGGCGAGGCCGTAATTGCTCTGCAGCCAGGTCGCGATATAGGGCGCGAGCGAGGCGCCGAAGATGCCGGCGAAGTTGAAGGTGATCGACGAGCCGGTGTAGCGCACCCGGGTCGGGAAAGGCGCCGCCAGCGCGGTGCCGATGAGGCCGTAGGTCATGCCCATCAGCGCCATGCCCAGCGTCACGAAGCCCATGATGCGCATCTCGTTCTCGACCATGAGCACCGGCACAAGGAAGCTGAACAGGCCGATGAACACGGTGGTCAGCGTCAGGATCTCGCGGCGGCCGAAACGCTCGGCCAGCTTGCCGGCCAGCGGGATGAAGGCCCCAAAGACCACCGAGCCCCAGATCTGGATCGCCAGCGCGTCGGTGAAGGGGATCTTCACGACCTTGACGTTGTAGCTCAGCAGGTAGGCGGTGCAGATGTAGAAGAGCACGAAGGTCGCCAGCGCCACGAAAGTGCCGAGTACGATCGAGACCTTGTGGTTCTTGAAGAGCTCCACGGCAGGAACCGCGACGCGCTCCTCGTTGTCGATGGCCTTCTGGAAGTCCGGCGTCTCGGTGATCGACAGGCGCACCCAGAGGCCTACGGCGATCAGCAGCAGCGACGAGACGAAGGGAATCCGCCAGCCCCAGCTCAGCAGCGCCTCTTCGCTCATGAAGTGCAGCAGGATCCAGAACAGGCCCGACGACAGGAACAGCCCCAGCGGCGCGCCGAGTTGCGGGAACATGCCGTACCAGTTCTTCTTGCCCTCGGGCGCGTTCTCGGTGGCCATGAGCACCGCCCCGCCCCATTCGCCGCCAAGCCCGAAGCCCTGGCCGAAGCGGCAGAGCGCCAGCAGCAGGGGGGCGATGACGCCGATCTGCTCGTAGCTCGGCAGGAAGCCGATGATGACGGTCGAGATGCCCATGGTCAGCAGCGCCGCGACCAGCGTCGCCTTGCGGCCGATGCGGTCGCCGAAGTGGCCGAAGACCAGCGCGCCGAAGGGACGCGCGAAAAAGGCGATGGAGAAGGTGGCGAAGCTGGCCAGCAGCGCGGTCATCGGATCGCTGCTCGGGAAGAACAGCGCCGGGAAGACCAGCACGGCGGCGGTCGCGTAGACGTAGAAGTCGAAGAATTCGATCGTGGTGCCGACGAGGCTCGCGGTCAGGACCTTGGCCGGTGAGTTGAGCGCCGGTTTGGCCCCGGCGCGCGGCGTGTCATAGGCAGCGTCTGAGAGGGACATTTTATTTCGTCTTTCCTTGCGTCTAAAACAGCTTTGTTCCGGGATGGACCCGGTTAACGCAATCAGTGGGTGGACGGAACCCGCGTGCCTGACTGTTTTCGTCAGGGCCGTCATGCAACCTACGCATGGCTGGCGCGCGCACCAAAAAGCCCGGAACCAGCGGTCCCGGGCCCCTCCCTCTCGTCAGAGGAGGCGCGTCACTCCTTGTCGGCCTCCAGCGCATAGCGCTTGAAGAGCCCGCCCTGCGTCATGAAGAAGACGAAGACTGCCGCTGTCAGACCGAAGGTCTTGAAGTAGACCCAGCTCTCGGTGCTCATGGTGCGCCAGACGATCTCGTTGAGCAGCGCCAGCCCGAAGAAGAACGCGCAGATCCGCTTGGTCAGGATCATCCAGCCCTCGTCCTGAAGCGGCATCAGCCCTTCCATGACCTTGCGCAGGTAGCTCTCGCCGCGCAGGATCCCGGCCAGCAGCGCGAACCCGAAAAGCAGGTAGATCAACGTCGGCTTCATCTTGAAGAAGCGCTCGTCGTTGAGCCAGACCGAGAGCCCCCCAAAGACCACGATCAGCACCGCGGTCACCACCTGCATGGCCGAAAGATGCCCGGTCAGCTTCCACAGGATGCCGGTGCAGAGCAGCATCAGCGGGATGAACCCGGCGGTGACCAGCACGAAACCCTGGTACTCGCGCCCGCCGACCACGTAGCTGTTGTCCTTCAGCAGCAGATAGGCGGCGAAGAAAGCCAGCACTGGCCCGAATTCGAGCGCCGATTTGAGGAACGGGTTGATCTGCTTTTGCGCCATGCGGGTCTCCTTGTGCGAGAGCAGAGATAACCTCGCGGCGACGGCTTCTCAATGGCGGAACTGCCCTGCCCGCCATCACGTTGGTCACGGGCCAGCAGAGGAAACGTGATGATCGAGGAAATCCTGAACGAATTCAAAAACACCTTCTCGGTGATCCCCCCGGCCGCCGCCTTTGCGCGGCTGCTCGCGGCCATCTTGCTGGCGGGGCTGATCGGCCTCGAACGCGAGCGCCGGGGCAAGGCGGCGGGGCTGCGCACCCATATCCTTGTCTCTGTCGCTGCCTGCCTTTTCGTGCTGCTTGGATTGGAGCTGGCCGCGATGGACTTCGGCGGCTCGAGCGAACAGCGCAACGATCCGCTGCGGATGATCGAGGCGGTGACGGCAGGCGTGGCGTTTCTGGCGGCGGGCCTGATCTTCACCTCCGGCGGCAAGGTGCGCAACATCACCACCGGCGCCTCTCTGTGGCTCGCGGGGGCCGTTGGGCTCGGCTGCGGCGCGGGGCAGATGCCGCTCGCGGCCATGACCACGGTGATCGTGCTCGTGGTCCTGACGCTGCTGCGCTATGTCGAGAACAAGATGGGCTGGAGCGAGGAGTAATCCCCGCCACTCGGATCGGGCCCTGCCTCAGCCCCGCTCAAGCCCGGTGAGCGCCGCGGCGAATTCCTCGGGGTCGAAGGGCTGCAGGTCGTCGATCTGCTCGCCCACGCCGATGGCATGGATCGGCAGACCGAACTTGTCGGCCAGCGCCACGAGAACGCCGCCGCGCGCCGTACCGTCGAGCTTGGTCATGACTAGCCCCGACACATCCGCCACCTGCTGGAAGATCTCGACCTGCCGCAGCGCGTTCTGCCCCGTGGTCGCGTCGAGCACCAAGAGCGTGTTGTGCGGGGCATCGGGGTCCTTCTTGCGGATGACGCGGACGATCTTGGCCAGTTCCTCCATCAGGTCAGCCCGGTTCTGAAGGCGGCCCGCGGTGTCGATCATCAGCAGATCAGCGCCCTCGGCCTGCGCCTTGGTCATCGCGTCAAAGGCAAGGCTGGCGGGATCCGAGCCCTCGGGCGCGGTCAGCACCGGCACCCCGGCGCGGTCGCCCCAGATCTGCAGTTGCTCGACCGCGGCGGCACGGAAGGTATCCCCCGCGGCGATCACCACCGATTTGCCCGCGGCGCGGAACTGGCTGGCGAGCTTGCCGATGGTCGTGGTCTTGCCCGAGCCGTTGACCCCCACCACCAGCACCACCTGCGGCTTCTTGGGATAGAGCGGAAGCGGCTTTGCGACGGGATCCATGATGCGGGCAACCTCCGCCGAGAGCAGCTCCTTGATTTCCTGCGTCGAGACCCGCTTGCCATAGCGGCCCTCGGCGATGTTGGAGGTGACGCGCAACGCGGTGTCCACCCCCATGTCGGAGGCGATGAGCAGCTCTTCGAGGCTCTCGATCATCTCGTCGTCGAGCGCCCGGCGCACCACCGGCGCGGCAGGCTGGGACTTGCCGAAGAGCCGCCCGATGAGACCGCCGCCGCGCTGCGTCTGCTGCGGCACCTCCGGATCCTGCAGAGGCGCCGGGATCTCCAGCGGCGCGGGCATGGGCGACGGGTCCGAGGGCGGCATCACCGGCGCTTCCAGCGGCGCGGGCCGGGGGTCGGCGGGCGGCGGCGCACGCGGCGTTTCCGGCTCGGGCTGCGGCTCCGTCTCTGGCAGAGGCGGCGCCTCGGGCTCTGGAGCGGGCGGGGTTTCCTGCGGTGGTGCGGGCGGCACTTCTTCCGGCGTCGGCGGGGTCTCGGGCGCAGGCGCGGGCGGGGTCTCGGGGACCGGCGGCGGCACGTTCGGGCCGGGGGTCTCGGGGGCCGGAGTCCCGGGGGTCGGCGTCTCGGGGGCCGGCGTCTGCGGCACCTCGGGGGTTTCGGGCGCCATTTCGGGAGCGTCTTGCGTGCCCCCCTCCTGGACGATCGCGTCCAGCCCTTCCTCGAGCTTCGAGGAAGATTTGAAGAGCTTGCTCTTGAGCTTGCCGAAGAAGGACATGGCTGGACCTCTCAATGCCTTTGCTTTCACCTAATACGTGCCGCGCGCAGATAAAAGTGTGAGTTGACCTTTCCGCCCCGCGGCGCCTTCATGGGGGCATGTTGCGGGCCGTGTTTTTCCTTGTCCTCCTGCTTGCCGCGCCGCTGCTGCGGGCCGAGCCTCCCGCCCCGTCCGACGGCGCCCGGGAGCCGGGAACGCTCTGCTCGCCCGGCGCCTTCGGGCCTGTGCATTGCATCCGGCCCTCTTATTTCGTGCATGACACCTGCGAGGCGCTCGAGGAGCTCGCCCTGCGCAACGGGCTCGACCCCGGCTTCTTCGCCCGGCTCATCTGGCAAGAAAGCCGGTTCAACCCCAACGCCCTCAGCCCCGCCAACGCCCAGGGTATCGCCCAGTTCATCCCGTCGACCGCGAAGCTGCGCGGCCTCAAGGATCCCTACAACCCCGCAGAAGCGCTGGAATATTCGGCGCAATACCTCGGCGAGCTGACCCGTCGATACGGCAACCAGGGACTGGCGGCGGTGGCCTACAACGGCGGCGAGGCACGGGCCGACGGGCTGATGTCGCGGCGCGGCGGGCTGGCGCGCGAGACGATCAACTACGTGGCGATCGTCACCGGGCTCGCCGCCGAGACCTGGCGCGACACCCCGCCCGAGACCCATGACTTCCGGCTGCAGGGCGAAAAGCCCTTCCAGCAGGCCTGCCACGAGCTGGCGCGCGAGCGCAAGCTGACCAAATATCCCGAGGCCCGCCCCCCACTGCATCCTTGGGGCGTGCAGATCGCCTTCGGCACCACCCAGGACCGGGCGCTGGCGCAATTCCGCCGCCGCGCCAAGGCCTGCTCCGGCCCGATCAGCGGCGAGCAGCCCGAGCTGGTCTGGCAAAAAAGCCGCGCCAGCCCGCGGGGTGGCTACTGGATGGCGCGGATCGGGCGCGACGGTCGCACCGCAGCGGCACATCTCTGCGCAGAGCTTCGGCAATCGGGCTGCATCTGCGCCGTCTACCGCAATTCCTGAGCGCCCCCGGCGCGCGTGGCCACTTCTCCCTTTCGCCGCCGACCCTCCTCTGGCAGGCTGCACCCATGACACGCCTCGTGCTCCTCCTCTGCCTGCTTGCCAGCCCGCTCGCCGCCGCCCAGCCGATGAGCGCCGAGGAATTCGAGTCCTATGTCACCGGCAAGACGCTCTACTTCGGCAGCGGCGGCGCGCCCTACGGGGTCGAGCAATACCTGCCGGACCGCCGGGTGCGCTGGTCCTTCCTGGACGGCGAGTGCAAGGACGGCCGCTGGTACGCCGAGGCCCAGATGATCTGCTTCGTCTACGAGGACATGAACGCCCCGCAATGCTGGAGTTTCTACCGCGAGAGCGGCAAGCTGCGGGCGGTGTTTCAGAACGACCCGCAGAACACGGTGCTCTACGAGGCGCAGCAGGGCGACACGCCGATGCTGTGCTACGGGCCAGACACCGGCGTGTGAAGACGCCGCCTCGCCGATCGCGCGCACCGTCCGGCTGCATTCTATGGGCCGAGATATCCCTCGGCGCGGCGGGGGCCGAGCCCCGGGTCCCGCCCCCTCAGAACAGGCTCCCCTGCTCCGGCGCCTTGGCCTTCCTGGGCTTGCCCGAGGCCGCGCCGCCAATCTTCATCCGCCCGTCGGCAAATTCGATCTCTAGCCCGGCGGCCTCCTTCGCGGCGGAAGCCGTGGTCAGCACCTGCCCGCCCTCGCCGCGCACCACCGCGTAGCCGCGCGCCAGCGTGCCCTTGTAGCTCAGCGTTTGCAGCAGACGGTCAAGCCCGTCGAGCTTGCCCCGGGGCTCCTCGACCCTGCGTGTGCCAGCATCGTCGAGCCGCTTGCCGAGCGCGCGCAGCCGGTCGGCCCCGAGCGCGATCTCGCGCTGGATTGGCCGGATCGACAGCCGGTCGGCGCGGCGCCCCAGCGCCTCGGCGCGGGTGGCAAGCATGCGGCTCAGCAGCCCCGGGCGCAGCGCCCCGGCGGGCTGCGAGAGCGCCAGCCGGCGCCGGTCGACCCCGCGGATCAGCGCCTGCGGCAGCCGGTCCGACAGCAGGTCGAGCCGCTGGCGCGGCTGGTCCAGAAGCGTCTCGGCCCGCGGCAATGCCCGGGCCAGATCGCGCAGCCGCTGGCCACGCACCTCGAGCCGGTGGCTGAGCGCGCGGGTCAGCCGCAGCTGCCCCTCCCCGGTCCGCGCCAGAAGCTCCATGCGCACGGGCACCGCCATCTCGGCGGCGGCGGTTGGCGTCGGCGCGCGGCGGTCCGAGACGAAGTCGATGAGCGTGGTGTCGGTCTCATGCCCCACCGCCGAGATCAGCGGGATCTTCGAGGCCGCGGCCGCCCGCGCCACGATTTCTTCGTTGAAGCCCCAGAGATCCTCCACCGAGCCGCCGCCCCGGGCGACGATCAGCAGATCGGGCCGCGGCAGCGCGCCGCCCGGGCTGAGCGCGTTGAACCCCTCGATGGCCCGGGCGACCTCGGCGGCCGAACTCTTGCCCTGCACCGCGACGGGCCAGATCAGCACCTTGCGCGGGAACCGCTCGCGCAGCCGGTGCAGGATATCGCGGATCACCGCGCCCGAGGGCGAGGTGACCACGCCGATGATCTCGGGAAGGAAGGGCAGCGGCTTCTTGCGGGCGGGATCAAAAAGCCCCTCGGCCTGCAGCATCGCCTTACGCTTTTCCAGCATCGCCATGAGCGCGCCAAGCCCGGCGGGGCGCATGTCCTCGATGATGATCTGGTAGCGCGACTGGCCGGGATAGGTGGTCAGCCGCCCGGTGGCGATCACCTCCATGCCTTCCTCGGGCTGCATCTCGAGCTTGCCGGCGACGCCGCGCCAGACGATGCCCGAGATCACCGACTTGTCGTCCTTGAGGTCAAGGTAGAGATGCCCCGAGCGCGGCCGCGAAATCCGCCCCAGCTCGCCGCGCACCCGCACGAAGCCGAACTCGCCCTCGATCACCCGTTTCACCGCGCCTGACAGCTCCGAGACGGTGAACTCGGGCATGTTGCCGTCGCCTGCATCCCCGGGGGTATCGTCTTCGAAAAGGTCCATGGTGCCCGTCTTGCCCCGTCTTGCCGTAAGTGCCCTGTCCGGGCTGGTCCGCCCGCGCTTTGCCCAGACTAGCGCCCGGTGGCGCCAAGGGAAAGGTGGGCGCGTCCTGCCGTCTTGCCAGATCCCCCCGCCGCCGGTAGGAAGCCCGCGATCCTTACCTTGAAAGAGCGGGCCCCATGAACATCCTCATCCTCGGCGGCGGCGGTCGCGAACATGCCCTGGCCTGGGCCGTGATGCAGAACCCCAAGTGCGACAAACTGATCGTCGCGCCGGGCAATGCCGGGATCGCGCAGATCGCCGAATGCGCCTCGCTCGACGTCGAGGACGGCGGCGCGGTGGCGGAATTCGCCGGTGAGAACGCCATCGACCTCGTCATCGTCGGCCCCGAGGCGCCGCTCGCCGCGGGCGTTGCCGACCGGCTGCGCGAGGCGGGCGTGCTGGTCTTCGGCCCCTCCAAGGAGGCTGCCCGGCTCGAGGCCTCGAAAAGCTTCACCAAGGAAATCTGCGACGCCGCCAAGGCGCCCACCGCCGGCTACGGCCACTTCACCGACGCCGCAAGCGCCAAGGCGCACGTGCGCGCCCAGGGCGCGCCGATCGTGGTCAAGGCCGACGGGCTCGCCGCCGGCAAGGGCGTGATCATCGCCGAGACCGTGGCGCAGGCCGAAGAAGCGATCGACGACATGTTCGGCGGCGCCTTCGGCGGGGCCGGCGCCGAGGTGGTGATCGAGGAGTTCATGACCGGCGAGGAGGCGTCCTACTTCGTGCTGGTCGACGGGACCGACGTGCTGCCCATCGGCACCGCGCAGGACCACAAGCGCGTCGGCGAGGGCGACACCGGTCCCAACACCGGCGGCATGGGCGCCTATTCCCCCGCCCCGGTTCTCTCGGACGAGGTGGCGCAAAAGGCGCTCGACGAAATCGTCCGCCCCACCATGGCCGAGATGGCGCGCCGCGGCACGCCCTACCAGGGCGTGCTTTACGTCGGCCTGATGATCGAAAACGGACAGCCGCGCCTCGTGGAATACAACGTCCGCTTCGGCGATCCCGAGTGCCAGGTGTTGATGATGCGCCTTGGTGGTCAGGTGCTGGACCTGCTGCACGCCTGCGCCGAGGGCCGACTGGCCGAGGCCAAGGTGACCTGGGCCGACGATCACGCGATGACCGTGGTGATGGCCGCCGAGGGCTACCCGGGCGCCTACGAGAAGGGCACGATGATCTCCGGGCTCGAGGGCCTGCCCGAGGACAGCTTCACCCAGATGTTCCACGCCGGCACCGCCGAGAAGGACGGCAAGATCGTCGCCACCGGCGGCAGGGTGCTGAACGCCACCGCCCGCGGCGCCACGCTCGCCGAGGCGCAGGCGCGTGCCTATGCGCTGGTGGATGCCGTGGACTGGCCCGAAGGGTTCTGCCGGCGCGACATCGGCTGGCGGGCGCTCTGACACCGGCGCTCCCGGCACAGCCGTGAAACCGGGGCGTACCGGCATCTGCCGCGCCCCACACTGGCCTGCCTCGCGGGGCGCGCTCAGCCTCGGCTCGGCGCGATCACCTCGGTCGGGGTCACGATCATGTCGAGCGGCGCGTCGGTGGGCTCGAGCGGGACCTGCCCTGCCTCCTGCGCCGCGTAGGCAAACCCGATGGCCAGCGTCGGGCGCGCAGCGCGCAGCGCCGCAAGCGTGCGGTCGTAGAAACCGCCGCCATAGCCCAGCCGATGGCCGTCCCGGGTGAAGGCCAGCAGCGGAACGATGAGGATCTCGGGCGTCACGAACTCGGGGTACTCCGGGATCATCGCGCCGAAGGCGCCGGGCACCAGCGCCATGTCGGGCTCCCAGCGGGCAAAGCGCAGCGGTGCACCGCGCGCCTCGATCACCGGGATCGCTACCGGACCATGCGCCGCCGCCTCGGCCATGGCGGGCAGCGGGTCGATCTCGGAGCGGATCGGCATGTAGCCCGAGAGCGGCACGCCGCGGTAGCCCGCCAGCACCGAGCTCAACATCCCTGCGCCAGCCCCCGCATCGGCCGCATGGGCCTCGGTGCGGCGCCGCGCCGCCTCGGCGCGGGCGGCGCGCTTGGCCTCGTCGAGGTTCACAGCAGCACCGCCTGCGCCAGCCCGAGGAAGGCGAAGAACCCGACCACGTCGGTCACAGTGGTCACGAAGGTGCCGGAGGCCAGCGCCGGGTCGACATTGAATTTCTCGAGCACCACGGGCACCGCGATCCCCGCCAGCCCGGCGACGACAAGGTTGATGACCATCGCCGCGGCGATCACGACCGCCAGCATCGCACTGCCGAACCAGAGGTATTCCAGAACCCCCATCACAAGCGCAAAGCTGACGCCATTGATCAGCCCGACCATCAGCTCACGCCGGATCACCCGCCAGAGGTTGGCGCTGGTCAAATCCTTGGTCGCCAGCGCGCGCACGGCCACGGTCAACGACTGCGTGCCGGCATTGCCGCCCATCGACGCGACGATCGGCATCAGCACCGCCAGCGCCACCAGCTGGCTGATCGTACCTTCGAACTGGGCGATCACCAGCGACGCGAGGATCGCCGTCATCAGGTTCACCCCCAGCCACGGCAGACGCTGCCGGGTGGTCTCGATCACGCTGTCCGAAATGCGGCTCTCGTCGCCGACCCCGGCGAGGCGCAGGATGTCCTCCTCGTGCTCCTCATCGAGCACGGCCATGGCGTCGTCGATGGTGATCACCCCGACCAGCCGCTCGTTCTCGTCCACGACCGGGGCCGAGATCAGGTGGTACTGATTGAAGGCATAGGCAACATCGGCTTCGGGCCGGGTCACCGGGATGACATGGAAGGTTTCCTCGACCAGTGATTTCAGCAGAACCTCGCGCCGCGAGGCCATCAACTTGCCCAGCGTCACGTTGCCCACCGGGCGCAGCTTCGGATCGACGAGGATGATGTGGTAGAACTGTTCCGGCAGATCGTCCGAGCTGCGCAGGAAATCGATCGCCTCGCCGACGTTCCAATGCTCGGGGGCCATGACCACCTCGCGCTGCATCAGGCGGCCGGCGGAATACTCCGGGTAGGTCAGCGATTTCTCGACCGCGACCCTGTCGCTGTCCTCGAGCACATCGAGGATCGCATCCTGCTGATCCTGGTCGAGGTCTTCCAAAAGGTCGACCACGTCGTCGGAATCGAGCTCGCGCACCGCGTCGGCGAGCACCTCGGGGGTCAGCGCCCGGATCACCTCTTCGCGGATCGACTCGTCGAGTTCCGACAGGATCTCGCCGTCGAACTCCTTGTCGTAGAGCTTGATCAGCCGCATCCGGTCGTAGGCGTTGATCTGCTCGAGAAGGTCGGCGATGTCGGCCGCGTGCAGCGGCTCCATCAGCGCGACGAGCTGTTCGCGGTCGCCGACATCCACCGCATAGAGGATCGCCGAGACCACCTTGCGTTCCAGCGGGTTGGTCTCGTCTTCGCGGGTGTCTTCCGTCGCCGGGTTTCCGGTCTCTTCGGTCATGCCTGCCCCGTTGAATGCCGTTCGCGCAAACCTTAGGGGATTGCGCGAACGAGCAACAGAGGCGCATTGCGCTTGACCTTGGCCGCCCGCATCCTAGGCCGGTCGCAACCACGAGGACCGACATGGCCCCCACCAGCCCCACCCCCCTTTCGCCGACCCTGCACCTCGGGCAGACCCTGCGCTTCACCGGCTCGCCCTTCACCGAAGGGGTCGAGGCGGCGCGCCACGAGCCTGCCGGGGCGCTGCTGGTCGAGGACGGGGTGATTCGAGAGATCGGCACCGCCGAGACGCTGCGTGCCGCGCATCCCGCCGCGCGGGTGGTGGACCATGGCGAGGCGCTGATCGTGCCGGGCTTCGTCGACGCGCACGCGCATTACCCGCAGACCGGGATGATCGCGAGCTGGGGCAAGCGGCTGATCGACTGGCTCAACCACTACACCTTCCCCACCGAGGCGCGTTTTGCCGAGCGCGCCTACGCCGACGAGATCGCCGGGCGCTATCTTGATCTGCTGCTGGCGCATGGGACCACCTCGGTCTGCTCCTATTGCACGATCCACCCCGAGTCCGTCGAGGCGCTGTTCAGCGCCGCCGAGGCGCGCGGGATGCGGGTCTTCGCCGGCAAGACCTGCATGGACCGCGACACCGCGCCCGAGTTCCTGCGGGACAGCGCGCAATCGGCCTATGACGACAGCAAGGCGCTGCTCGAGCGCTGGCACGGCCGGGGGCGGGCAGAATATGTGATCACCCCGCGATTCTCGCCGACCTCGACCCCCGGGCAGCTGCAGGCGCTCGGCGCGCTCTGGGCCGAGCACCCCGAGGTGCTGATGCAGACGCACCTTTCCGAGCAGACCGACGAGATCGCCTGGGTGAAATCGCTCTACCCGCAGGCGCGCGACTATCTCGACACCTACGAGGCCTACGGGCTGCTGGGCGAGCGAGGCCTCTACGGCCACGCCATCCATCTCGAGCCGCGCGAGCATGCGCGGTTGAAAGAGGTCAACGCGGCGCTGGTGCATTGCCCGACCTCGAACACCTTCATCGGCTCGGGGCTCTTCGACATGGACGGGCTGACCAAGGCAGGGCTGCGGGTGGGGCTGGCCACCGACACCGGCGGCGGCTCGTCCTTTTCCATGCTGCGCACCATGGCTGCAGCCTACGAGGTGGCGCAGCTGCGCCATCACCCGCTGCACCCCTCGGCGCTGCTGTGGCTGGCGACGCAGGGCTCGGCGATGGCGCTGATGGCCGAGGACCGGATCGGCAACCTCGCGCCGGGGCTCGAGGCCGATTTCACCGTGCTCGACCTGGCCTCAACCCCGGCCATCGCGCAGCGGGTGGCACAGGCTGACGACATCTGGGAGGCGCTCTTCCCGACCATGATGATGGGCGACGACCGGGCGGTGCGGGCCACCTACGTGGCCGGAAGGCAGATGATCTGACACTCGGAGCCGGGGCGCCTCCCGCGCGCCCTTGGTCCTACTTGCGCACGCCCATGACCAGCGTCCAGTAGCGGCCGTTCTGCGCGAGGCCGAACTCGCGCACATCCGTGCGCAGCATGGCCGCGCGGTGCGAAGATGACTTGGCCCAGAGCTCCATCGCGCTGTCGATGCCGAGCGGGGTCATGGCAACGTTTTCCGAGACATGGCGGTAGTCGTATCCCGCCGCCCGCGCGCGCGCGCCGACGCGGCTGCCGTCGCTGCCGACGTGGCTCATCTTGTTCATCCGCGCCATGTCATCGGAATGGGCCTGCGCGGCGCGCTGCAGCTGCGCCGAGCGGGTCAGCGGTGCCAGCCCCTGCGCCCGGCGCCAGCCGTTGAAGACCGCCGCGGCCTCGGCCTGCGAACTCTGCACCACCTGCGACGGCGCGCGCCGCAGCTCGTAGATGCTCGCCCCTTCGACCTGGCCGCGGGCGGCAGGCTGGTTGGCCACGGCCACCGGCTTTGATGCGGGCTTTGACACCGGCTTTGACACGGACGTCGCAACCACGCCGGGTTGCGCGCGCACATCGACGCAGGCGGCAAGCGCCAGCGGCAGCAGGGTCAGGGCAAGCCACTTGGGCAGTTTCATCAGCACTCTCCGGTCCTTCAGGCCCTGCATATAGATGGCGCGGAGGCGACGCCCGGCAAGCCTGCGCCGCGCCGGAGCCGCCTGCCCGCAGCGCGGGTCATTTCACCCGGGCGACCACCATGACCCAGTAGTCGCCGGTCCCCGCGATGCCATACTCCTTCACATCCTCCATGAGCATGTTTGACAGGTGCGGCGGAGAGTTGGTCCAGATCTCCATCGCCCGACCCAGCCCGCGGCCGGTTTCGGCGATGTTCTCGGCGCCGCGCCGGAGGTTGTAGCCGCGGCGCTGGATGCGCTCGCCGATGGTGCTGCCGTCGCTGCCGGTATGGGTCATCTCGTTCATTCGCGCCATGTCGTCGGCATGGCCCTGCGCCACTTTCTGCAGCACCGGCGAATAGCTCAGGGGCGCCAGCCCTCGGCTCTCGCGGAGCGCGTTGAGCTGCGCCCCCGAGGGGTTTTCGAGGAAGCGCGCGGGCTCGCCCCCGGTGTCGGTCTGCGGCAGCGGCACCACCACGCAGGCGCAGAGCGCCGCGCAAAGGGCAAGCGGCAGCAGTCGGGCAGTCAGCGCAGGTCGCATGAAAATCCTCCGGTCGTATGTGTTCCCCTCAGGACCGGGTTCAGCCGAACCCGGCGAGCGTCCGCGCCATTTCCCCGTGGCGGCGCAGCGCGGCCTCAATGTCTATCGTCGCGATGCGTCCGCCACGCACCACCTGCCGCCCCTCGACAAAAAGGTGCCGCACCTGTTGCGGTCCTGCCAGCAGCAGCGCCGCCGGATCCCAGGATCCGGCGCTTCCGAGCCCGCTGACATCCCAAAGCGCCAGATCGGCGCGCATGCCGATGACAACCTGCCCGCAATCGTTGCGGCCCAGCACCTCGGCCCCGCCCCGCGTCGCCACCCGCAGGGCCGCACGCGCGCTCATCGCGTCGGCGCCGTGCTGCACCCGCTGGAGCAGCATCGCCTGCCGAGCCTCGCCGACGAGGTTTGCCATGTCGTTGCTCGCCGACCCATCGACACCCAGCCCGACCTTCACCCCCGCATCCAGCATCGCGCGCACCGGCGCAATGCCCGAGCCGAGGCGGCAGTTGGAGCAGGGGCAATGCGCCACGCCGGTGCGGGTGGCGGCGAACAGGTCGATCTCCTGCCCGTCGAGCTTCACGCAATGGGCGTGCCAGACGTCCGGGCCGGTCCAGCCCAGGTCCTCGGCGTATTGCCCCGGGCGGCAACCGAATTTCTCGAGCGAATAGGCCACGTCCTCGTCGTTCTCGGCAAGGTGCGTGTGCATCATCACCCCCTTGTCGCGGGCGAGGATGGCGCTGTCGCGCATCAGCTCGCGGCTCACCGAGAAGGGCGAGCACGGCGCGACGCCGACCCGCACCATGGCGCCCTCCGAAGGGTCGTGGAAAGCGTCGATCACCCGGATGCAATCCTCGAGGATGGCGCTCTCCTGTTCGACCAGCGAGTCCGGCGGTAGCCCGCCCTCGCTGACGCCAATGCTCATGCTGCCGCGCGTGGCATGGAAGCGCACGCCCAGGTCCTCGGCTGCGGCGATGCTGTCATCGAGCCGCGCGCCGTTGGGATAGAGATAGAGGTGGTCGGAACTCAGCGTGCATCCCGAGAGCGCCAGTTCCGCCAGCCCGACCTGCGCCGAGACGTAGAATTCCTCGGGCCCGAAGCGCTCCCAGATCGGATAAAGCGTCTGCAGCCAACCAAAGAGCAGCGCGTCCTGCCCGCCGGGCACGGCCTTGGTCAGCCCCTGGTAGAGATGGTGATGGGTGTTGACGAGGCCCGGTGTCACCACGCAATGACGCGCATCGACGATCTCGCCCTCGGTCTCGAGCCGAGGGCCGATCTCGGCGATCACCCCGTCGCGCAGCAGGATGTCGACATCCGCTAGCTCGGTCCCGGCATCATCCATGGTCAGGACAGTGCGCGCGTTGCGGATCAGGATTTCACTCATCTTGGGGCTCCTCGGGTGGATAGCGCCACCCTGCCCCTTCGGGGCATCGAAGGAAAGGCTGACCCCGGATGAGGCTGTTTCGGGATTTGCCGAAGAATGCGCGCCGCGCCCTCAGCCGTTCAGCAGCGCCAGCGCGGCGGCGTGGATCTCGGCATTGGCGGCGGCCAGCACCTGACCGCCCTCATGGGCCTTGCCGCCCTGCCAGTCGGTGACCAGGCCCCCCGCCGCCTCGATCACCGCGATCGGCGCCTGCACGTCATAGGCCTGCAACCCGGCCTCGATCACCAGGTCGATCTGCCCGGCGGCGAGCAGCGCATAGGCGTAGCAATCCATGCCGTAGCGGGTGAGCCGCGCCTGCGCCGACACCCGGCGGAAGGCGGCGGCCTCGGCCTCGGTGCCGACCTCGGGGAAGGTGGTGAAGAGGATCGCCTCGGAGAGCGGCCGCGCCGGCCGGGACGCCAGCGGACGCGCACCCAGCGGGCCGGACCAGACGGCACGTCCAAGCCCCCCCTCGAAGCGCTCGGAGGTATAGGGCTGGTCGATCACCCCCAGAACCGGGCCCGAGGCATCCGACAGCGCGATCAGCACACCCCAGGTCGGCGTGCCCGACAGGAACCCGCGGGTGCCGTCGATCGGATCGAGCACCCAGGTCAGCCCGCTCTCGCCCGACTCGTGGCCGTATTCCTCGCCGAGGATCGCATCCATCGGACGGCGCGCCGCCAAGACGGCGCGCATCGCCTGCTCGGCGGCGCGGTCGGCGACGGTCACCGGGTCGAACCCCTCGGAGAGCTTGTTGTCCGCGCCAAGCCCCTCGGCGCGGAAATGCGGCAGGATTGCCGCGCGCGCGGCCTCGGCCATCTCGGCGGCGGTCTGCCAGAGCTCTTCGGCCAAGTCTGCGGAAATCAAGTCTGCGGAAATTCCGGTGGAAGTCTCAGCCATGACGGCCCCCTGCTGCGCGATCCTACCGGATCCAGCTAACGCAGGGGGCTCCAAGGCTCAAGCGACGTCCGAGAGCACCCGGGCCAATTCAAACAGGCGGCGGCGCTGGTTCTCGGGGATCGCGTAGTAGGAACGCACCAGGTCGAGCGCCTCCTTGTCGCCGAGGATGTCGGCGGGCATGGATGGGCTGGCGGGCGTGGCGGTCGTCTCGTCGGCGGACTGGCCGCTCTCGATCCCCTCGAAGAAGAAGCTCACCGGCACCTCGAGGGCGTCGGCGATATCCCACAACCGGGACGCGCTGACGCGGTTCGCACCGGTTTCGTACTTCTGGATCTGCTGAAACTTGATACCGACATGTTCTGCGAGTTGCTGCTGCGTCATTCCGACAAGCCAGCGGCGGTGACGAATGCGTTTACCCACATGCACGTCCACGGGATGCGTCATCGTTTCTTCCTTTCACTCGCCCTGCGAAAAAATGCAGAGCACCAACAAAAAAACCGACCGCTCACAGCAGCGGCCGGAGCCACACTTTTTACGTGAACAAAAGCTACCTTGCTTGTTTGATGCAGATCAAGTGAGTTGCGCCGCTGCCGATGAGCGTCACGGAGGTAATTCACTCCACGGTTGTAAATCCAAACAATGACTTAACGTCGCTTTCTGTGCTTTCACATTTTTGCCAAGTTCTGAGCGCGACAAGCCGTTACCAAAGCGGGCAAACCCGAAACCTATACCGAGGGATATGTAATGCTAGCCTATCGGATTGACTCGTTTGGCACGCCACCGAATCTCATCGAGACGCCCCTTCCAGTGCCGGGCGCCGGGCAGATTCGCCTCCGGATCGAGGCCTGCGGACTCAACTTTGCCGATCTTCTGATGATCGAGGGCCGCTACCAGGACACGCCCGAGCCGCCCTTCACCCTCGGGATGGAGGTCGCCGGAGTGGTCGATGCCGTCGGTCCCGGCGTCCAGCATCCCCACCCCGGAGACCGCGTTGCGCTCTTTGGCGGCCAGGGCGGGCTGGCGGAATACGGCGTCTTCGAGGCCGCCCGCGCCGTGCCCCTGCCCGAGAGCATGTCCAGCACCGTCGCCGCCGGGTTCCAGATCGCCTATGGCACCAGCCACCTTGCGCTGGACCACCGCGCCCGGCTGCAGCCCGGCGAGACGCTGCTGGTGCTCGGCGCGGCGGGCGGCGTTGGCCTCACCGCGGTCGAGATCGGCAAGCTGATGGGCGCGCGGGTCATCGCCTGCGCCCGCGGGCCGGAAAAGCTCGAGGTCGCGCGCCGCGCCGGGGCCGATCACCTGATCGACGCGACCGATGCAGACCTGCGCGCCGAGGTTAAGGCGCTTGGCGGCGCCGACGTGGTCTATGATGCCGTTGGCGGCGCGCAGTTCGACGCCGCCTTCCGCGCCTGCAATCCCGAGGCGCGCCTGCTGACCATCGGCTTCGCCAGTGGCACCGTCCCGCAGATCAAGGCCAACCACCTGCTGGTCAAGAACCTCACCGTCATGGGGCTCTACTGGGGCGGCTACCTCACCTTCCGCCCCGAAGCGCTGACCGGCTCGCTGGCGCAACTCTTCGCCTGGCACGCCGAGGGCAAGCTGCAGCCGCACATCAGCCACGTTTTGCCGCTGTCCGCCGTCGCCGAGGGGCTCGATCTGCTGCGCAACCGCACCTCGACCGGCAAGGTGGTGATCGAGATCCCCGGCTGAGCCCTATTCCGCCGCCAGCTCGGGGCGGCGGCGCAGGGTGCAGAACTCGCTGCGCAGCATCTCCAGCATCGGCGCGATGATCTGCGGCTTGGCGGCCGAGCCATAAAGGCAGATCTGCTGCAGCCCGAGGTCCGGCAGCACCCCCTGCGGGATCATCTCGAAATGCTGCGGCGCGTGCCCCTCGAGGATCGGCGTGACCGCAAGATCGGCCGAGACCGAGACCTCGATGGTCCGGTCCATCTCGGAATCCACCGCCAGCTCCCAGTCGAGCCCCTCGCGCTCCATCTGCGCGATGGCGACGGGCCGGAAGCCGCAGCGGCGCGAAAAGGCAATCCGCAGCGGCTTGCTCCGCCAGGCGGTGCCGCCCGGCGCGCCGAACCAGCGCAGCGGCACCTCGAGAAGCGCCTCACCGCCCTCGCCCGGCGCGCTCTCGGTGGTGAGGATCACGTCGATGGCGCCGCGGGCGAACTGTTCCTTGAGATCCGAGGTATAGGAGCTGATCAGCTGTACCCGCACCCGCGGGTAATCGCGCTGCATCCGCTTCATGATCCGCGGGATCACGGGGTAGACGATGTCATGCGGCACGCCGAGCACGATCTCCCCCTCCCATTCCTGCCGGGTGAGCCGAGCATAGATCTCGTCGTTCATCTCGACCATGCGGCGCGCGTATTTTAGCAGCTGCTCGCCGGCGGGCGTCAGCGCCACGCCCCGCCCCGAGCGGTCGAGCAACGCCAGCCCCAGCATCTCCTCGAGCCGCTTGAGCTGCATCGAGACCGCCGATTGCGTCAGGTTCAGAAAGCCCGCGGCGCGGGTCACCCCGCCGGCATCCGCCACCGCCACGAACGAGCGCAGGGTCGTCAGATCGAGGTTTCGCATACATCAAGCTCCGTGATGATTTGCTTCAGGAACATTCGTTTTACAGATATTCCCCCTCGCAGCATAACTCATCACACAGCAACATGGAAACACCCAAACACATCAGTATATGTGAAGGATAGCCTCATGCCCCGTGATATCGCCCTGCCCCGCGCCCGGATCGGGCACCGCCCGCTGCGCCGCGCGTCCCTGCTGACCCGTTTTGTCGCGCTGCTCGGCCTTTCCCGCCAGCGCCGCAAGCTCGCCGAGCTCGACGATCATCTGCTGCGCGATCTGGGTCTGACCAGGCGTCAGGCACTGGAAGAGGCCAAGCGCGGCTTCTGGGACGCGCCGAGCCACTGGCGCCTCTGAGCCCTGCCGCAAGCCCCTCGCGCCATTTCGCTTTTCGGGCCGCTCCCCCCGGGGCCCGCACTGCCCTCTCCGCCGCCGCCCCGCCGCGGCTGAACGGAGAGGGCAATTTTAGTTCATAAACAGTCTCTTTTACGCATCGCCCTTCTTGAAAAGAAGCAAGCCGCTGCCAATATCGGACCCGAACAGTTATACTGCTGCTGCACATATTCAACTCGGAGGACACGACCCGATGGCAGACTTGAACACAATCCGGACCCACGGCGCGGCTGGCGCACGCGCGGCCCAGATTGACGCGGGGCTCCGCGCGCACATGAACAAGGTCTATGCGACCATGTCCGTGGGCATGCTGCTGACCTTCGCAGTCGCCTGGGCCGTCGGCACGAGCCCTAATCTTCTGGCGGTCTTCCGCGACCCGATGACCCTTCAGCCGAACATCCTCGGCTGGATCGTCATGTTTGCACCGCTGATCATGGTCTTCGCCTTCGGCGCGGCCCTCCAGCGCCTGTCCGCCGCCGGCGCGCAGCTCTTCTTCTATGCCTTCGCGGCGGTGATGGGCCTGTCGCTGAGCTGGATCTTCGTGGCCTTCACCGGCTTCTCGATCGCCCAGGTCTTCCTGGTGACCGCGATCGCCTTCGCCGGCCTGTCGCTCTGGGGCTACACCACGAAGAAGGACATCTCCGGCTGGGGTTCGTTCCTCATCATGGGCGTGATCGGCATCCTCGTGGCCTCGATCATCAACATCTTCCTCGGCTCGCCGGCGATCCACTTCGCCATCTCGATCCTGGGTGTGCTGATCTTCGCCGGCCTGACCGCCTATGACACGCAGAACATCAAGAACACCTACATCCAGCACGCCGCCAGCGGCGACAGCGAATGGCTCGCCAAGTCGGCCATCGTCGGCGCGCTGAACCTCTACATGGACTTCATCAACCTGTTCATGTTCCTGCTGCAGCTGATGGGCAACCGCGAGTAATCGCGCCGCCAGCACCGGCATCCCGGCCCCGCCAGACCCCGGTCTGGCGGGGCTTTTCTTTGGGCACGCCCCGGCGGCCTCAGAGCGGCGACGACACCTCTCCGGGCAGCAGTTCGGCCGCCATCAGTCCGCGCAGCGAATTGCCGATCCAGAGCCGTTTGGCCCGCCGCAGATCGGCAAGGCTGACCACCGCCTCGGGAAAATCGCCCTCCTCCAGCAGCGTCTCGCGCAGAACCCCCGGCAGCAGCCCTGAGGCGAGCGCCGGGGTCACCCGCGCGCCGTCTTCACGCTCCAGAAAGACATTCGTGTAAGCCCCCTCGCAGAGCTCGCCGCGGGTGTTGAGAAAGAGCAGCTCATCCACCCCCTCGGGCCGCGTCCCGAGCGCCGCGTCATAGAGCGCCCGCGCGGTGGTCTTGTGGCGCAGCAGCGCCGCCCCGGGGTCGAGCCGCGCGGCGCAGAGCATCACCCGCGTCCCCGCGGGGACAGCGGCGGGATCGAAGGGCGCCGAGGTGATCTCGATATCCCCCGCCCGTCCCACGGTCAGCCGCAGCCGCTGCGGGCTGTCGGCATCGAACCCAGCCAATGCAGCCTCCAGCGCCGCCCGCTCCAGCGGAATGTCGAGTGCCGCCGCGCTGCGCAGGCAGCGCGCCACGTGCCGCACGCCGCGCAGGGCCCCGCTGCCAGGCTCCCAGCGCAGGGTTTCGATCAGCCGCAGCTCGGGGCTCAGCCCTGCTGCATCAATCCGGTCAGGAATCGGGCTTTCCACAGCGCCTCCTCGTATTCCGCCTCGCAGCTGCTGTCCTGCACGATGCCGCCGCCGACACCCAGCAGGGCGCGGCCCGCGCCGGTCACGCTCAGCGTGCGGATCGCCACGTTGAACTCCGCCGACCCATCCGGCGCCATCCAGCCCAGCCCGCCGCAATAGACCCCGCGGCGCCAGCCCTCGAGCCGGTGGATCGCCTTCATCGCAGCGATCTTCGGCGCCCCGGTGATCGAGCCGCAAGGGAAGATCGCCCGCAGCAGGTCCGTCACCGAGGGGCGCCCCTCAAGCTCGGCCACCACCCGCGAGACCATCTGGTGCACCGTGGCATAGCGTTCGACCTTCAGCAGTTCGGGCACCTTGACGCTGCCCGGCCGCGCCAGCCGCGACAGGTCGTTGCGCATCAGGTCCACGATCATCACGTTCTCGGCGCGGTTCTTCTCGTCCGCCGCCAGCGCCTCGCGCAGTGCATTGTCCTCGGCCGGGGTGGCGCCCCGCGGGGCGGTGCCCTTCATCGGCGCCACCTCGATCCGGCCGCCCGCGTCGAGCCGGAAGAAAAGCTCGGGCGAGCAAGATAGGATCGTTTCGCCCCCAAGCTGTGCAAACCCGCCGTGGCCGACCGGCTGATAGGCTCGCAGCGCCGCCCAGAGCGCCTCGGGTGTACCCTCGAAACGGGCCTCCATCGGCATGGTCAGGTTGACCTGATAGAGGTCGCCCGCCGCCAGCATCTCCTTGATCTCGTGGAAGGCCCCGGCGTAGCGCTCTGGTGACCAGAGCGGCGTCACGGAGGTGACCCGCGCGCCCTGTCCCGGCATCTCTTCCAGCGCCGCCGAAGCGTCCTGCGGGGCGTCGAAAATGCCGAAGTGCAGCAGCGGGGCACCCGGTACCCAAAGATGCGCCAGCGACGGCTCCAGCGCAAAACCGAGCTCGTAGGCGGCGTAGCCCGCGACCCAGAAGCCCTCGGCCCGCGCCTGCTCGAGCCGCGCCAGCGCCACGAGCGCCCCGGCGGGGCTCGACGCGGTGACCAGTTCGCGCGGACGCTCGAAGAGCGCCGCTGCGCCGCCCGGTCCTGCCTCAAGAATGATCCGCGTCTCGTCCATCGCTACCCGGCCCCTGCTTCGTCGCGCGACCCCTAGCAGAGCGCCGCGGTCCACGCGAGAGGCCAATGCGCAGCAAAAAGGCCGTCCCCGCGGGGACGGCCTTTGGCCGATGCGACACGGGCGCCGCTCAGTTCAGCGCAAGCTCGCTGCGGGCCGGGGCGCTGGTCACGGTGACAGCCTCGGCGGCGCGCTCGAAACGATAGGACACGCCCGAGACCCCCGGCAGGCCGAAGGTGGTGCTGTCGCCATCCTCGAGCCGCATCGCAAGGCGCATCGGCTCGCCACCTGCGCGCTCGGTGTAGAAGGCGACGACCTCGATGCCGGTCTCATCCACGGGCTGGGTGTAGACGGACATATCCACGGTGCCCTCACGCAACGTGCCGCCGGCGAGCGGCTCGGAGAGGGTCAGCGAGGCGGCGGACGCAGCCAGCGGCAGCGACATGGGAAGGGCGATGGCCAGGGCGGCCAGGAGAGAAGATTTGATCATATGGGTCTCTTTCGGATCTGCGCGGAACGCGCCGGGAGGGAGGGACCGCGACTTGGGCGGCCGAAATTCTGCGACGCAGCGTCTCACGAAAGGAAAAGCGCAGAAACCCACGAGACGGAATGCCCGTCATGCAGGGAAATCAACGCATTAGCGGTATACCATGGGCCACTTTGGCATACGGAATGCGGCACGTGCCTGGCACACCAGGCAAATTCGCGCTCTGACCTGCCCGGGATGCACGCCGCAGAAACGACAAGAGCCGCGCGGTTTCCCGTGCGGCTCTCGTGATCCGAAATCAAGGAAGGCTTACTTGATCTTGCCTTCTTTGTATTCCACGTGCTTGCGCACGACCGGGTCGTACTTGCGCACGGTCATCTTCTCGGTCATGGTCCGCGCGTTTTTCTTGGTCACGTAGAAATGGCCCGTCCCGGCGGTCGAGTTCAGGCGGATCTTGATGGTGGTCGGCTTCGCCATTCTTCTTCTCCTGCAACGGGGGGCGAAAGCCGCCCGTGAAATCTCTTGGAGCCCGCCTTTTACCCAGCCGCGGCCCGGAGTCAACAGCTCTCGGGTCGGGAATCGCGAGGAAGACGGATTTTCCCCAAATTCATCCCCAGCGCGCCCGGCGCGGACGGAGGAGATATCATGCGTGGAGGGCCTATAAGCCGGATTTTGTCCAGAGCGGGTTGCCCCGCCCCTGTGCGACCATTCCTCTAGGCCGTACGTTGCCGCACGGCTCAAGCTGCCAACCCGGACCCCTCGGGCTGAAGCGGCCCTGCGGCGATATCTCCGAAGAGATCATGCCCCGCGCGGGGTCCCTATTTGGCATTGCTCCCGGTGGGGCTTGCCATGCGGGGCCTGTTGCCAGCCCCCCGGTGGGCTCTTACCCCACCGTTTCACCCTTACCGCCCCGAGGGACGGCGGTCTGTTCTCTGTGGCGCTTTCCGTCAGGTTGCCCTGCCCGGGCATTACCCGGCACCGATGCTTCAGCGAGTCCGGACTTTCCTCTCCGGCGGTCACCCGCCGCAGCGGCCGCCCAGCCCTCCACGCCCGGCTCCCATAGGCGGCGGCGCGGGGGCGGTCAAGCTTTGGCGCGACTCAGCGCGGCACCGGGAGGCGCATCCAGGCGCGGATCGCCGCGCTGAGCGCATCCGGATCCTCGAGCATGGGCAGGTGGCCGGTGCCCGCGATCATCCGCAGCACCGCGCCAGGGATCAGCTCGGCCAGCACGCGCTGTCGTTTCTCGGGGTAGAGCGTGTCCTGCGTCCCGGCGACGATCATCACCGGGATGCGCAGCTTGCGCACCACCGCCTGCTGGTCGCGCCGCCGTTGCAAAGCCCGCGCCTGCCGCACGAAGACATCGGAGCCGAAGCCCTCGGCCATGTCGCGCACCAGCGCCATGATCTCGTCGCGATAGGGGGTTTCGGCGAGGCTCTCTTTGGGGAGCAGCGCCTCGACCGCTTCTGCGAACTTTCCGGCGCGGGCCTTGATCACCAGCCGGTCGCGCTCGTCGGCCTGCTGCGGTGTGTCGGCAAGGGGCGAGCTGCCGATCATCATCAGCCGCGTCACGCGGTCAGGCGCACGCCGCTGCAGCTCGATCGCCACCATCCCGCCGAAGCCGCAGCCCGCCAGCGCGAAGCGGCGGGGCAACACGTCGAGCAGGGTCGAGGCGATCTCTTCGATGCGGTCGCCGAGGTGGACGGGGGCGACCATCACCGCCATCTCGCGCGAGAGGTCGGCGATCTGGGGGCCGTAGAGCCGCGCGTCGCACATGGTTTCCGGCAACAGGACGAGCGGCTCAGCCATGCCGCCGCCTCCGGGTGTCCGGGTCGTGGTTCCGCGCGGCGGGCGCCGCGCGCATGAGATGCGTGAGCTGGGTCACCAAGTCCGTTCTGCCCTGTCGTCAAGCCGCGGGACTTTTCGCGGCGCCCGATGCGCCCGTCCCTGCAGTGGGACGTAGACTATATGCCGAAGATTCCCAGCGAAAGCAGGAAGTCACCGCACCGGCGGCCCGCCGCCGTGGGGCGGTCTTCGCAGCAGCCGGGGCGGCGCGGGGCTCAGCCAAGGCGCGCCGCGGCGGGCTTGCTGGTCGCCTGCGCCGGGACGGCGCCGGTGCCAAGGTGGATCTGCATCCAGACCGCCGCTTCGTCGTAGAGCGACCATTCCCGGCGCAACCCTTCAGGCCCGAACTCGGCCTGGCTGAGCCCCATCACGTGCACCTCTGCGCCGGTGGGAGGGCCGAAGCGGCCCCAGCCGTCGTGCCGACCGTTCAGCGACCAGCGCAGCGCGGTGCGCGGCGGGCAGCGCGGCGCCTCGGCGCCGATGCGGTGGTGGATGGTGAAACGCGCCGAGGGGAAGGCCGCGCGCAGCCCCAGCCAGAAGCGCTCGCCGCCTTCGGCGCCGCGCGACATCTCTCCGCCCGGAAGGCAGAGCCGCGCGGCGGCATCGTAACGGGCCGGGGCGACCGAGAAGCCGCCGTCCATCATCTCTTCGAGCAGGGCGGCATGGGCTTCGCCCCAGCGGCTGTCGTCGCCCTGCCCCGTGTAGGGCCCCTGCGCATCGACCTGCGGGCGGAAGGGCTGGCTGTCCGGGTCGCGCCCGGTGAGCCGCCAGCGCGCCCAGTCCCGCACCGAAAGGCCGATCTGGCGCAGGATTGCCCCGGTGTCGCGCACCGCCCAGAGGTCGGCGACGCGATTGTCCTTGGCATGCAGTTCGGCGAGCGTGCGAAAACGCAGACGTGTCCCGGATGGTGCGCCAAAGACCCCCTCGCCGCCATGCGAGGCCGAACACAGCAGCCGCTGCGCGCCGAGGAGCCCGCGCCGCGGGGTGCCGGTGCAGAGCACATCCTCGGTCACCGCCTCGAGGTCCGGCAGGGCCGAGACCAGCTCGAAGACCTCGGCGCGCAGCGCCTCGGGGCCGAAGCCGATGCCGCCGGGGCGGCGCAGGATCACGTGAGGGTGCCAGAGCCGGTCCAGCGCCTGTTCGCCGCCGAGCCCCCGGCGCGACCAGACCTGCTGCGCCAACTGGCGCAGGTAGTCGGGGTAGTCCCGGTATTGCGGATCGAAGCCCTGCATGGCCGCCTCCCTTGCCGGGGGCAGCCTAGGCGCGCGTGGTTAAGAAAGCCCTGCCGGGCTCAGTAGCCGCGCCAGCGGAAGGCGCCATCCTCGGCCCGGAGCGGCGAGAACGGGTTGTGGGCGATCTCCCAGACGTGCCCTTCGGGGTCGGCGAAATAGCCGATGTGCCCGCCCCAGTGCACTCCGCCGCCGGGGCGCAGGATCTTTGCCCCCGCCGCCTCGGCCTTGGCCATCAGGGCGTCGACCTCCTCGGGCGAGCCGACGTTATGCGCCAGCGTCATCGCGCCATGGCCGAGGGTCTCGGGCTCCACCCCCATGTCCTCGGCCAGCGCGTCGCGGGAATAGATGCCGATCGCCTGCCCCAGCAAGTCGAAGACCACCATGCCGGGCACCGCATCGACGCGCTCCCATCCCAGCGCCTCGTAGAAGCCGGCCAGCGCCTCGGGGTCGCGGGCGGCAAGGGTGATGAGGCTAATGCGATGGTCCATGGTCTCTCCTCAGCCGCCAACCTCGAGGATGGCGGTCTCGATATGGGTCAGGTTCTCGGGCTCGGAAAAGCGGTGGTCGGCGCCCTTCACCAGCGTGAGCCGCAGGTCGGGGCTGTCGATGTGGTCAAGCAGGCGCAGCGCGGTCTCGCGGGTCACCGCCTCGTCCTCGGTGCCCTGCACCAGCCGCACCGAGAAGGGCATCGGCAGCGGGCTCCGCAGCACGAGGTTCTCGCGCCCGTCCTCGATCAGCTTGCGGGTGACGGCATAGGGATCGCCATAGGCCGAAGGCAGATAGACCACGCCCGTCTCCATCACCTCGGTCCGCTCGGCCTCGGAGAACCCGGCCCAGAAGCCGTCCTCGGTGAAGTCCGGCGCGGCGGCGATGCCGACGAAGCCGCGCACGTCCTTCAGCCGCTGGGTCAGCAGGCTGCCGATCCAGCCGCCCATCGACGAGCCGACGAGGATCAGCGGGCCGGAGGTGGCATGTTCGATCACCGCCTGCGCATCCGCCGCCCAATCGCCGATACACCCCTCCTCGAAGGTGCCGCCGGACTGGCCGTGGCCGGAGTAGTCAAGCCGCAGGAAGGCCCGGCCCCGGGCCTTGGCCCAAGCCTCGAGATGCACGGCCTTGGTGCCTTCCATGTCGGACTTGTAGCCCGACAGGAAGACCACGGTCGGCCCCTCCCCCGGCGTGTGGACATAGGCGAGGCGATAGTCGGGCATGTCGAGATATTGGGTCATCGGTCCTTGCGGGTCATGAAGCGAGCGCATCTGTCGGCGCCAAACTGACGCCTGATCCGGCGCGAGGCAAGGGCCCCGGGACGGGCAGCGATGGCGGTTTGCCGCCTGCCACAGAAAGGCTGTTGGTGCGCCGCCCCGATTGCGGCAAACTGGGTTTCGTATTTTTGCAAGAAGTCCATTTCCAGGAGATATAGTCATGGCAGGTTTTGCCACAAACGCGGGGAGTCCGCCCCACAGCACCCCCATCAGAGCGCATGACATCCTCGGCGCTTTCGAGGCGATGCGCGGCGATCTCGGCACCATGCCGCACCCTGCCCCGGCGCAGCAGGTGGAATTCGTCATCGCCAATGACACCGAGCTGACCTGGCACCTCATGGGCGACGCGCTGCATGCCGGCGACTGGCTGGAGACGGCGCTGCCGCCGCAGGTGATCGCGGGCTTCCAGGCCGTCGGCGCCACCGCCGAGAACAGCGCTGGCGGGGTCGGCGCCTCGATCGGCTTCCGCCACGATTTCCACGACGAGAGCGTCGGCACGCTCAGTGCCTTTTTCATCGTCTTCGGTGCCTGCCCGAAGTCAACCGCGGATCGGGTGGAGCTTTATTCCGGCGTGATGCCCAAGCGGGCGCTCGACGGCATGGCGCATGACGGCAGCGAGTTTGTCTTGCGCATCGGCGAAAAGCTTGAGGACCGAGGCGGCGACCGACGCGCGCAGCACCAGCACATCACGCTGGGCGATCTCGATCTGGCACTGACCGCCACCTATTCCGGAACCGTGCCGGGGGTGGTCGAGCTGGCGATCACGCGCGTCTGAGCCCGCCACATGACGGTGGAGTACATCCGCTACACGGTGCCCGAGGCGCAGCAGGACGACTTCCTGCGCGCCTATACCGAGGCGCGGGCACCGCTGCTGCGCTCGCCCTACGCGCTGGAGTTCGAGATCTGCCAGTGCGACGAGGACGCTACTCAATTCATCCTGCGCATCCAGTGGACCTCGGCCGAGGATCACATGGAGAAATTCCGCGGCAGCGCCGAGTTCCGCGAGTTCTTCGGTCACATCCGGCCGTTTCTCGGGATGATCGACGAGATGCGTCACTACACGCGGCGCTAGGCGGTGGCTGCGCCGCCCCTGCGCCCGGGATCGCGGCGCAGCACGAAAAAGGGGCGGGAGTCTCCCCCCGCCCCTTCGGCATTGCACGAGTTGGCGCGGCTCAGAGCTGGGCCATGACCTCGTCGGAAGCTTCGAAGTTGGTGGTGACGCGCTGCACGTCGTCGTCGTCTTCCAGCGCATCGACCAGCTTCATCAGCGTCTGCATCGAGTCGAGATCGAGCTCGGTGGTGGTGGTCGGCTTCCAGATCAGCTTGGTCGATTCCGACTCTCCAAGCTCAGCTTCGAGCGCGGTGGCGACCTCGTTCAGATCGGTGTCGGCGCAGTAGATGACGTGCTCTTCCTCGTCGCTCTCGACATCCTCGGCGCCAGCTTCGATCGCCGCCATCATGACGGTGTCGGCATCACCGGCGGCGGCCTTGTAGATGATCTCGCCCTTGCGCTCGAACATGAAGGCAACCGAACCGGTCTCGCCGAGGTTGCCGCCGTTCTTGGTGAAGGTCGAGCGCACGTTGGAGGCGGTGCGGTTGCGGTTGTCGGTCATCGCCTCGACGATCACCGCCACGCCGTTCGGGCCATAGCCCTCGTAGCGGATTTCCTCGTAATCCTCACCGTCGCCGCCGATCGCCTTCTTGATGGCGCGCTCGATGTTGTCCTTGGGCATGGACTGGCTCTTGGCTTCCTTGACGGCGAGCCGCAGGCGCGGGTTCTTTTCGGGATCGGGATCGCCCATCTTGGCGGCGATGGTGATCTCTTTGGAGAATTTCGAGAAGAGCTTGGCGCGCACCGCGTCCTGACGGCCCTTGCGGTGCTGGATGTTTGCCCATTTGGAATGGCCGGCCATGTGGACCCCTTGCCTCGTCTGTCATGTGGAATATCGCGGTCTCATACCCCAGAGCCCCCCGCCCCCGCAAGCCCGACGCCCCTGTTTTGCAGGGATGTGCGCGCCTAAGACCGGGGCGGCCCTGCACATTCGGGCCGCCGCTATGCGCCCCGCCCCGCTCAGAGCGGGAAGAACAGCGGGATCAGCATCGCGGCGAGGATGCCCATGGTCAGATTCAGCGGCACGCCGACCTTGAGGAAGTCGGAGAACCGGTAGCCGCCGGGGCCGTAGACAAGCGTGTTGGTCTGGTAGCCGATGGGCGTCGCGAAGCTGCAAGAGGCCGCAACCATCACCGCCACCACCAGCGGGCGCGGATCGATCCCAAGGTGATGCGCGAGACCGATGGCGATCGGCGTGACCACCACGGCGACGGCGTTGTTGCTCACCGCCTCGGTCAGGATCGACGTCATCAGGAAGACCGCCCAGATCAGCAGCGGGCCGGGCAGCGACTCGAGCAGCGGCGCGACGGCGCCCACGATCAGCTGCACCGCGCCAGAGGCTTCCAGCGCCGCGCCGATGGCGAGCATGGCGAAGATCAGCGCCAGCAGCTGCCCCTCGACGAAGGAGAAGGCCTCGTCGCTGTCGATGCAGCGGGTGAAGAGCACCACCGCCACGGCGATCACCGCGAGCGCGAGGATCGGCGCGACGCCGAGCGCCGCCAGCACCACGATGCCGCCCATGGCGCCGATGGCCACCGGCGCATGGCCGCGGCGGAAGGCGCGGGCCGAGGGGCGCGAGACGTCGACCAGTTCCATTTCCTCGGCGAGACGCTTGATGTCCTCGGGGGCGCCCTCGAGCAGCAGCGTGTCGCCGACGCGCACCACCAGCTCGTCGATCTTGCGGCCGATGTTCTGGTTCCGCCGGTGCACCGCCAGCGGGTAGACCCCGAAGCGGCGGCGCAGGCGCAGCCCGCCAAGACTGCGGCCGACCATCTTGCAGCCGGGCGAGATCAGCGCCTCGACCGTGGTGGTTTCCTTGGCCGAGACCTGGTCGACGCGCTTGAGCGACTTGTTGCGCTGCAGCGACAGAAGCTCGGTCATCTGGGTGCGCAGCACGACCCGGTCCCCGACCTGCAGCGTCACACCCTCGAGGTTGCGTCGCAGCGACTCGTCGCCGCGCACCACGTCGATCAGCCGCACGCCCTCGCGTTTGAAGAGCTGCACGCCGAGCACCTCGCGGCCGATGAGGTCGCTGTCGGGCGGCACCACCGCCTCGGTAAAGAACTTCATCCGCGAGCGGTCCGACAGCATCCCCGCCATGGAGTGGCGGTCGGGCAGCAGGAAGCGCCCGACAAAGGTCAGGTAGAGCATGCCCCAGGCCACGAGGATGATCGCCAGCGGGGTGACCTCGAAAATGCTGAAGGCCTCGAGCCCCTGCGCCCGCGCCACGCCGTCGACCAGCAGGTTGGTCGATGTGCCGATGAGCGTGGTGGTGCCGCCGAGAATCGCGGCATAGCTCAGCGGGATCAGCAGCTTGGAAGGTTGAAGGCCGAGCGATTTCGAGATCTGCACGAAGACCGGCAGCATCAGCACGACGACCGGCGTGTTGTTCATGAAGGCCGAGGCGAGGATCACCACGCCCATGATCACGGCCATGGCCTTTTTCGGCCGGCGCTGCACCTGCGCCTGCGCGTAGGTGGCGAAGGTGTCGAGCGCGCCGGTGCGCACCAGCGCCCCCATCACCACGAACATCGCCGCGATGGTCCAGGGGGCCGGGTTCGACAGCACGCTGAGCGCATCCTGGTAGGGCAGCACGCCCATGGCCAGCAGGAAGGCGGTGCCGCCGATCGCCACCACCTCGGTCGGGTAGGTCTCGCGGATGAAGAGCAGGAACATCGCAAGGACCGTGCCGATCGTGACCCAGGCCTGTGCCGTCTGGCTCAGCTCGAAGAAATTCATACTTGTACGTCGCCTGTCTGCGCGCCCGACCCGTTGAAGCGCCGCTCATTCTTAGCGGATGCGCCGGCGCTTACAAGAATGTGGCGCGGCCGCGGCTGCACCAGCGCCATGCCTGCCAACATCATGAGCAGCGCCCCCCAGATCGCCCCGCTGTAGCTCTCGCCTAGGAAGAGCATGGCCCAGAAGAGCCCTAAAAGTGTTACCAGATAGCTGACCTGCACCGCAAAGACCGCCCCAGCCGAGGCGACCACCGCCACGTAGCCCGCATAGGCCAGCGCATGGATCGCCGAGCCCGCCAGGATCGCGAGATCCGGCGCGCCCCAGGGCGGGCGCGGGTCGATGAACTGACCGCCGAGCAGCGCCATCGGCAGGGCGATCACCGCGCCAAGCGCCGAAGCCCCGGCCAGCAGCTTGACCGGGTCGAGCCCGCGCGTGCCCCAACGGCCCACCACGTTGCCTTCGAGCGCGTAGAAGACCGAGGAGACCAGCGCGACGGGGATCCAGCGCGCCATACCCGGCTCGGGCAGGCTGGTCTCGGGAAGCACCAGCAACGCCACTGCGCCCAGCCCCAGCGAGAGCCCGGCGAGGCGCCGCCGCGAGAAGCGGTCGTTGCCAAGCGCCAGCGCCAGCGGGAAGGTGAACATCGGGACCGCCGAGAGCAGGATCGAGATCAGCCCCGAGGGCAAATGCACGGCGGCGGTATAAGAGGAGATGCCCGGCAGCACCGTGCCTGCCAGCGCCACGAAAAGCAGCAGCGGCAGATCCCCGCGTGCGAACCGCAGGCTGCGCCCGCGCAGCAGGGTCACCGTGCCCAGCAAAAGCGCGCCAAGCGCCAGCTGCCAGAACAGGATGCCGACGTGGCGGTAGCCCTCGGATACGGCGATCTTGGCCAGCGGCTGGCCCGCGCCCCAAAGCGCACCCACCGCGATCAGCGCGAGAAAGGGCAAGGCCCGGTGCATCAGGGGCCGGCCTGCTCCAGCCGCCCGCCTTGGCGCACCATGCGCACCGAGGTCGCCTTGCCGGTGCGGTCATCGGTCTCGACCAGCACGCCAGAAAGCGTCGCCTCGCCGAGCGCCGGCTGGAAGCGGGTCTTGCCCATGCCGGTGACGAAGCGGCGCATCGGCTCGGCCTTTTCCATGCCGATCACCGAGTTGTAATCGCCGCACATGCCGGCATCGGTCAGGTAGCCCGTGCCGCCCGGCAGGATCTGCGCGTCGCCGGTGGGGACGTGGGTGTGGGTGCCGACGACGAGGCTGGCGCGCCCGTCGCAGAAATGCCCCATGCCCATCTTCTCCGAGGTCGCCTCGCAATGCATGTCGACGAGGATCATTTGCGCCTGCCCGCCCAGCGGGTGGCGCCGCAGCACCTCGTCCACCGCCGAAAACGGATCGGCGAAGGCGCGTTTCATGAAGACCTGGCCCAGCACCTGAAGCACCAGCACCTTGCGCCCGCGGCGGTCGGTGAAGAGCGCGGCGCCGCGGCCCGGCGCCTGCTTGGCGAAGTTCAGCGGGCGGATGATGCGCGGCTCGCTCTCGATGTAGGTGAGCATTTCCTTCTGGTCGAAGGCATGATCGCCCAGCGTGACCACGTCGGCCCCGGCCTCGAGAATCATCTTGGCATGGGCGCCGGTCAGCCCGGTGCCGCTCGAGGCGTTCTCGCCGTTCACCACGACGAAATCGAGTTTCCAGTCTTCGCGCAGGCGGGGAAGGGTCTCGGCGATGGCAGCCCGCCCGGCGCGGCCCATCACGTCCCCAAGAAAGAGTGTTCTCATGTGAGCATGGGTACGCGCGGCGGGCGGGAAAGCAAAGCCCCTTTCGGTCGCGGCAGGCTGTCGCGGCGACGCTTTGGCGGACGGTCGGGGACCGCCCCCGGCGGGCGTATTTCGAAAGAAAGGAGGCGGCTTGGGGCTTCGAGCTCGGAGGCCCGCGGCTTTATTGGCAGCGCAGGGCTGCCTCGGAGCGGGCCGCCGTCCAGGCGCCGAGATCGCGCAAAACGAGGCGGCCGGCGCGGAGGCGCGCCGCGACGAGGCGGGAGAAATCGCCGTCAGCCAGAACCATCTCGGGGCCGCTGCCGCAGTCGCGCAGGCCGCCCGCGATGTGATCCCAGCCGATGCGGTGATTGGTCAGCCCGGGCCGCGCCGCGACGTCGCGCAGCTGCGGATCGCCGGGGCGGTAGCGCACCACGCGCAGGGTCTTGGCAAGGTGTGGGCGGTCGACATAGGCCAGCTCGAGAGCGCCGTCGCCGTCGAGGTCGGCGCCGCCGAGCGGGGCGAGCCAGCGGTGCGCCTGCCCGATGAAGGCGGTGGCGGCGAGCAGGCCTCTGGGGGTGTAAAGCGCCAGCCGGGCGCCCTTGGACTGATCGCTCTCGACCACCAGCGCGGCCCAGCCGCCCTCGGGGAGCGGCACGACGCGCGGGGCGATGTCCTCGAAGACGCGGGTCTGCGGCAGGCGCAGGAGCACCGGGCCGTCAGGGCCGTCGAACCGCAGCGCGCCCCATTCCACCGCATCGCCAAGCACGCCGTGATCGTAGCGCGTGGTGGGCTCCGCATAGCGGGCGGCGGGCGTCTCGGCGCGCGCGGCGCCGAGGACAAGGCTGAGCGCCAGCCCCGGGAGCGCCCCCGAGGCAAGCGCTGCAACACGCCCGCGGAGCGCGCCGCGCGGGGATCGGAGCGCCTCGCTCAGATCTGCTTTTCCGGCATCTGCACGACCAGGCCGTCGAGCGCATCGGTCACCTTGAGCTGGCAGGTCAGGCGCGAGCGGTCGGCGTCAGGCTGGAAGGCGAAGTCGAGCATGTCTTCTTCCATGTCGTCCTTCGGCGGCAGCTTCTCGATCCAGTCGGGGTGCACGTAGACATGGCAGGTCGAGCAGGCGCAGGCGCCGCCGCAATCGGCCTCGATGCCCGGGATATTGTTGTCGCGCGCGCCTTCCATCACGGTCAGGCCGTTCGGAACCTCTACGACATGCTCGGTGCCGCCAAACTCGATATAGGTGATCTTCGCCATCGGCCTTGTCTCCATCATTCGTCAGGGCGCGTTGTAGCCTTCGTATCGGGGGCGGGTCCAGAGGGCAGCACTGTGCTTTCCGTGCCGAAAGCGCAGCCTGCGCCCGGCAGATCACGCTCAGACGGCGCCCCGGCCTTCCCCGGTTCCGCGGCAGTTGCTAGGGTCCGCCGCAAAAGACGACCTGAGGCCCGAGCCATGCCCCCGATCCTGCCCCGCGCCTGCCTGCCTGTGCTGCTGTCGCTGCTCGCCGCCTGCGGCGCGCCGCAGCCGCCCGACGAGGAAGCGCCGCTGCCCCCCGAGCGGGCCGCGGACGGCAGCTGCTGGGCCCGCGAGCACATCCCGGCGATCTATGAGCAGGTGCAGGGCGAAGTGCTGGTGGTGCAGGCCGAGATCGCCGAGGATGGCACGGTGCTGCGCGCGCCGATCTACCGCCGCACCCAAGTGCCGAAGCTGGTGCGCCCGCGCGGCGAGATGCGCTTCGAGGCCCCCTGCCCGGCGCAGATGACCCCGGAGTTCGTCGCCTCGGTGCAGCGCGCGCTGGCGGCGCGCGGAGAGTTCTCCGGCGCAGTGACCGGCGCGATGGATGCCCCGACCCGCGCCGCGGTGCGCCGCTACCAGACGGCGCGCGGGCTCGAGAGCGGACAGTTGTCGTTAGAGACCGCCCGGGCGCTTGGCCTCGTCCCGGTGGACCTGTCCGAGATCACGGAATCGACCGGGTGACGCGCCGGCGGAGCGGCTTTTCACGCGGCGAGCGGGAGCATGCCACCCGAAGACTCCACCTAAGTGGTTAAAAATTAGTCACTTGGTGCGGAATGTTCGGAGGGCTTCCGGAACGGAAAGAGAACGTATAGGCGAAAATCCGCCGGTTCCAAGGGGTCACGAATTCTTCGATTTGTTACAAACATTGAGTTTACCATCCTTCGCATGAGGCCACTGCGGGAACAGCGGTGCCGAGCAGAACAACAAGATGCCGAGGGACACAATGCGCGTGGAAAACGCCACACTCAGGTCGCGGGCCACACCGGTCGCCTGCGCGTTTCTCCTGATGATCACCGCCGCCTGCTCCAACACGCCCGAGATCCAGCGGCTGTCGGATATCGAGCTGAGCCCCCAGCGCCAGGAACTGGCCCTGCGCGAGGCAAAGAAGCTGCAGTCCAACGGCCAGAGGGTCTGGTGTGTTCCCTACGCGCGCAATCTCAGTGGCATCAACATCCGCGGCAATGCCGAAACCTGGTGGGGCCAAGCCAAGGATCTTTACGACCGCGGCACCCGACCGGCCATCGGCGCGGTGATGGCCTTCAGCAAGACCTCGCGGCTGCCGATGGGCCATGTCGCCGTGGTTTCCGAGGTCGTCTCGCCGCGCGAAGTGATGGTCGATCACGCCAACTGGCACCGCAATCAGGTGTCGCTGAAGATGGCGGTCGTCGATGTCTCGCCGCGCAACGACTGGTCCGAGGTGCGGCTCGAGAGCAACCCCGGCACCTTCGGAAGCGTCTACCCGGTCAACGGATTCATCTACCCCTCGCGTCTCAACTGAGCCGCTTTCGGCCTGCCTCGAAATGATGAACGGCGCGGTCCATGGGACCGCGCCGCGTTGTTTTCAGAAGGTGCCCTGCCCCGCGCGGGAGCAAGGCGCCGACCTCATTTGTCGTCCACGCAGATCTGCTTCTGGGTGCCGAGCTTCTCGATGCCCAGCTCCACCGTGTCGCCCGCCTTCAGGTAGCGCGGCGGCTTGAAGCCGAGGCCGACGCCCGGAGGCGTGCCGGTCGAAATGATGTCGCCCGGCTCGAGCGTGAAAAATTGCGACAGGTAGGACACGAGGAAGGGCACGCGATAGACCATGGTGGCGGTGGAGCCGTCCTGCACCCGCTCGCCATTCACCTCGAGCCACATGCCGAGGTTGTCGAAGTCACCCACCTCGTCCGGGGTCACCAGCCAGGGGCCGGTCGGGCCGAAGTTGTCCGAGGACTTGCCCTTCACCCATTGGCCAGCGCGCTCGGCCTGGAATTCGCGCTCCGAGACGTCGTTGATCAGGCAAAAGCCCGCGACGTGATCCATCGCGTCTTCTTCGGCCACGTATTTCGCGGTCTTGCCGATGACGAAGCCCAGCTCGACCTCCCAGTCGGTCTTGACCGAGTTGCGGGGAATGATGATCGGATCATTCGGGCCGCAGATCGCCGAGGTGAACTTGGCGAAGATCACCGGCTCGGGCGGCACGTCCATGCCGCTTTCGGCGGCGTGGTCGGCGTAGTTGAGACCAATGCAGATGAACTTGCGGGTGCCGCCGACGCAGGCACCATAGCGCGGCTCGCCCTCGACCAGCGGCAGCGAGGCCGGGTCGATCGACTTCAACGTGTCGAGGTCGGCGAGCACATCGCCCGCGATGTCCGAGACGTGGCCCGAGAGGTCGCGCAGCTTGCCGTCGGCGTCGATCAGGCCGGGTTTCTCAGCGCCGCGGGCGCCGTAACGTGCGAATTTCATGGGGAGTTCCTTTTGAAGTCTTAGGTGGTCCAGCCGCCGTCGATGACGTGGGCCTGACCGGTGGTGAAACCGGAGTCGTCGGAAGCGAGATAGGCAGCCAGCGCGGCCACCTCGTTCGGATCGCCCACCCGGCCCATCGGCTGGCGGGCGACAAAGGCCTTGAGAGCACCCTCGTAATCGCCGGTGTCGCGCAGGCGCTGGTGCAGCGAGGGGCTGTCGACCGTGCCCGGGCAGATCGCATTGCAGCGGATGCCCTGGGTCACGTAATCGGCGGCGACACCCTTGGTCAGCCCGACCACGGCGGCCTTGGAGGCCGAATAGACCAGCCGGTTGACCGGCCCGGTGATCGGCCCGGCGACCGACGACATGTTGATGATCGAGCCGCCGCCATTACCCAGCATTCCCGGCAGGAAGGCGCGGATCATCCGGAACTGCGCCTTGGCGTTGAGGTCGAAGGCGAAATCCCATTCGTCCTCGGTGGCGTCGAGAAGCGTGCCCGCGTGGACGATGCCTGCGCAGTTGAACAGCACGTTGACCGCACCCACCTCTTCGGCGAAGGCCTTGATCGCCGCGCCGTCGAGCACGTTCAGCTTCTTGGCGGTGATGCCCGCGATCTGCCCGAGCTCTTCCAGCGCCGCCTCATTGATGTCGGTGGCGATGACCTCGGCCCCCTCGGCGGCGAAACGCTCCGCCGTGGCACGGCCGATCCCCTGACCGGCAGCGGTGATCACCGCCTTTTTGCCGGCAAGTCTTTTCTCCAAGTTCATTCTTCCTCCTGCTCCCTCTTGCAGACATCACGCGCCCGGCAGCCAATCCCGACCGGGCCTCTCCTGCTCTCGCAGCGGATCTCGCTGATGCTGCGCGTTCTTCCTATGATGCGCCCGGCGCCCCCGTCCATGTCCGTGTCCGTGTCCGTGTCCATATCCAGAACTTCGGCAGGCCCGGGATCACGTCCCTGGCTTGCAAGGGTCGGACAGGCACCCTGCCCCACCGGCCCGACTTTGGGCGCGGTTCAGTCAAGATGAAAGACCTCTTCCGCCTCGGCCCACCACGCGCCCTCGGGGCGCGTCTCGAGCGGGCGCTGCAATGGCATGCAGTGCGACCACCAGTCCTGTGTCACGGGATCGGCCGCCATCTTCGCCATGTCCGCGTCGAAGTCGGTTCCGACATACTCGAAATAGGCAAAGAGCAAATTCTCCGGCTCCTTGAGGAAGATCGAATAATTGCGGATGTTGCAGGCGGTGATCGTCGCCAGCACCTGCGGCCAGACCGCGGCATGCAAGCGCTTGTACTCGGCGATCCCGGCGGGATCGACAGCGATGATCTGGCCGTGGCGTTGGGCAGTCATGCGGGCTCCTCGGTGGTTCGGGCGGGGATGCACACCGGCGCCCGCCGCAGCGAACCATTTATATTCGGGGTGATCATTCATATCTAAACGCCAAGCTGACGTACTGTCAACGCGCCCGGGCATGAGAAAAGGCGCCCCGGACTCCCGAGACGCCGGACAACGATTTTTCTGGCTGTCCCCGCGGGGACGGGTCCCGGGTCACCCCTCGGTGGCGCGGCGCATCTCTTCCTCGAACTGCACGCGCAGCTTCTTGCGGATCGCTGCGGCGCGCTGGCGCTTCTTTTCCAGTTCGGTGGAGACCTCGAGCGTCGGGACCTCGGCGGGGCGGCCCTCGTCGTCCACGGCGACCATTGTAAAGTAGCACGAGTTGGTGTGGCGGCGGCTGCCCTTGCGGATGTCCTCGGCCTCGACCCGGATGCCGATTTCCATCGAGGTGCGCCCCGCATGGTTCACCCGCGCGCGGAACGTCACCAGCTCGCCCACGTTGATCGGCTGCTTGAAGGTCACCTGATCGACCGACAGCGTCACCGCATAGCGCCCCGAGAACCGCGAGGCGCAGGAGAAGGCGACGCGGTCGAGCAGGTTGAGCAGCGCTCCGCCGTGCACCTTGCCGCTGAAATTCGCCATGTCCGGCGTCATAAGAACGGTCATCTCGAGTTCGCGGGGGTCCATGGCTTGCTCCATTACTGGCCTGATCATCCGAAGCACAGCGCTAGCACAGGGCGGACGCGGGATGCCGCAACTTTCCGTCCCGAAGGTGCGGATTCCCCGCCGGACAGGCAGAGCCGCATCGTCGCACATGCAAAAGGTGTGCGAAATGAAGTGAATCGCGCATAGAGAGCACTCGCGGTTCGGATCCAGGCGCGCTCCACGCCCGCCTCGCCCGAAAGGCCCTGGCCGTGGCCTTTCCGCGTCCGACAGGAAAACCCCACACATTCCCCCCGGCTTATCCACGTGGACGCTACGTAAACCTCTGGATGACTCGGTTGAGCACTCGGGGCTTCACCGACATTCTTGGGGGACTGCCACCCCTCATAAGGAGACCTTCATGGCCCGGATTCTTCTGATCCTTCCAGACCAGGACCAGCGCAGCGCTCTGGATCGCATCCTTGCCGAGGGCGGCCATGATGCCTTCCAAACCGCCACTGCCGTGGACGCGCGCCCGCTGATCGAAAGCGGGCTCTATGACCTGGTGATGCTGGATCCCGAGCTGCCCGACCAGGATGGCTTCGATTTCCTGCGCGATCTGCGCGCGGGCAACAAGCGCCAGCCGATCGTGGTGCTGAATCGCTACGCGCGGGTCGCGACCACGCTGATTGCAAAGGGGCTCGGTGCGAGCGGCATCCTGACGATGCCCTTCACCCGCGGCGAGTTCTTCATGACCATCGACGACGCGATCGCCGCCTGAGCGATCGCGCCACCCGGACCGCTCCCGCAAAGGCGCGACCAACGCCAGAACGCCGCGGCAACGGACGCTCATCGCGCCCCGCCGCCGCGGCTCCCTCCGCAGGGTCCTTTTCGCAGAGTTGGAAACAGCTGCGCCCGGCTTCCGTAGGAGCGGGGCGCGTGTCTTTCAGAGCGCCTTGGGCAGCGGCGCGCGGACGAACTCGAGCCCGCAGTTTTTCTGGATGCTGGCCGCTTCAAGCGCATCCATCGTGCCCTTCAGCCGCGCGACCTCCGACGCATTGGCATCGTTGCCGCCGACAAGGAACGCTGCAGGCCAGAACAGCCCCAGCGCGACACTCGCCGCTACGGCATCGTTCCTTGCCTTGACGTTCTGGATCTTGAACGCGACCGCTGACCGCTCGGATATGCGCAGCGCTTCTTCGGTAACCTGGCTGCAAGAATACGACTGGAACTGTAACGGCGAAACATATTGACCGGAAATTTTCCCGGATTTCGTTGCGCAGCCCGCAGTTGCGAGGCACGCGGCAAGCCCGAGGGCAACAAGCCTGAAGCTCATGTTTTCTTTCCTTCACGTGACAGTGCGTGAAGAAGGCGGATTTCCGCTCATCAAATCAACCTGACGTAGATTCGCTCAGCGGATTCTCGCAATACGTGTGCCTCTGCGGTCACAGACCCTCATGGTTGAGCAATTTTCCCGCGGGACAGAGCATCTGTCCGCAGAGCGCGGCCCCTGCAGCGAGATCGAGGACGAGATCGCCGAGGGGTACCGCGGCTCTTGGCCGCTCGGTCTGGCCGGGTGTGGCCGGCTGGCGCGACGCCTAGCGCTCGGCCTCGGACGCATCGTCCTCCTGCGCGTATTTCCGTCCGAACGCGGAGAGCGCGCCGCGCAGGCCGCGCCCGGCACGGGCGGCCTCTTTGCGCATGCCACTGGTCTTTGCTTCGATCCGCAGCCGATTTCTTTGGGTGTCGAGCGCCGGGCCGATGAGGCTGTCGATGCGGGCGCGCAGACGGTCGATGTTCCAGTCCGGCTCGGTGAGCACGACGGGGATCGTGTTGGCTGTGGCCCGGGGGTCGGCGATGTCATGCTGGACGGCGGCGACGACCTCGGTGACGCGTTCCATGGCCTCGTCGCTGAGATGCCCCTCGGGAAAGGGCCAGCCGGGCATCAACGCATCGATGCAGGAGACCGCCACGACCACCGGTGGCATCCGCCGCCGCGGATCGGCCGAAACGATCTCGCGCAGCTTCGCGATCGTGGCGCGGTCGATTTCGCGGGCGGGGCGGTTGGCGCGGACGGTCCAGATGACGAGATCGGCCCGCGCCAATTCCGTGGCGACGATCCGCGCCAGCCGCTCGGAGCCATCGAGCCCCGGCATGTCGAGCAGCATCGTCTCGACCCCGTCAAAGTCAGTGGGATAGGTCTTTGGCGCGTCCGTGGTCGGGATCACGTCGACCTCGGCCAGGTCGGCGCCGAGCAACGCGTTGACCAGGCTCGACTTGCCGGCGCTGATCTGCCCGGCGACGGCGATGCGCAGCGGCATGTCGCTGGCCGCCAGCCGCGCCCGATCGAGGTCGCTGGAGGCAAGCCCGAGGTCGAGCAGTTCGGAATCCGAGAAGCGCAGCCGCCCGGAGTATAGCTCGACCGCCGCCGCCGCGACCTCTTCGAGCAGAAGCGCCTGCAGGATGACGGTGCCCTCGCTGGTGACAAAAGACGAATGCCCCTCGGCGATGACCCCCTCGATCTCGCGCAGCACGGCGGTGGGCAGGGATTTGACCGCGCGGATCACCCGCCAGGCATTCCAGCCGTGTTTCTTGACCTTCCAGGCGACGTCGCGGCGCTCCCAGAGCCAGAGCAGCGTGCCCACCGAAATGCTGTCGGAAAAGGGCACCTTGTCGCGGATGTCCGCGCGCAGGCGCACGGCAACGCGGTCGATGAGCAGCAGCGCCTCTGGAACGGTGAAGTCGAGCACCCCCTTGTCGCCCTTGCCCGAGGCCGCGGCGACCCGGCGCACCACCTCCTGCGCAATCGGCTGCAGATCCTCCCACGGCAGCGGCTGCGCCGTGGTCTCCGCGATGAAGATCTGCGCGGCCTCGAAGGCGCCGATCTCGCGCTCGCCCCACGTGGGGTCGACCCGCGCATGAAGCTGGTCGGGGCGCGGCGCGGTACCGGTCTCGCGGCCCCGCATCCAAAGGCGCACCAGCCGAATGAGCGCCACCAGCCCCCCGAGCGAGATCGAGGCGACGATGAACTCGATGAGCCAGCCGTGCTCGATCATCCAGGCGAATCCGGCGAGCATCGCCGCCACGAAAGGCAGCGCAAGCGCGGCCACCGCCAGCAGCCGGTCCCAGCGCAAGAGCGCCGGGCGGAGGCGCTCAGTCAGCTTCATCCGAGGACCTCCTAAAGGCGCGCTGGTAGACCTTGCGCAGCTCCTCCTCGCTCGGCGCGCTGCCCTGCGCGCTGCGGTAGAGGAAATAGGCCGCGGCGCGGCCAAGCGCGTAGGTGGTGGCAAAGCTGATCGCTCCGGCGGTGGCGGCGCCCACGGTCTGGCCGTAGACCGGGATCAGCTTGGCCAGCTCGCGCAGACCGAAATTCGTTGCATAGCGCGCGCCGATGCTGACCCCCATGGTGCTGAGGAAGGCCGCGCCGACCTTGCGGTCCCACTTCACCCCGTAGCGCAGGCCCAGCTCGTGCAGCATCTTGAGCTGCGTGGCGGGCACCGCGACCATGCCGACCACCGGCGCAAGATCGCTGGTCAGCGCCACCCCTGCATAGGAGAGCACGCAGCGCTTGTGCTTTTCGAACTCGATCTGCTCGGCGTCGCCAGCGCGGGATTTCTCCAGCAGCAGGCACGCTGCGGGCAGCGCCTCGAGCAGGTGCCCGCGCAGGGCGTCGAGCCCCTCGACATCGGTCGCCTCGCTGGGGGCCAGAGACAGGCTGACCGCGGGAAGCGCGCGGCCCGCGGCCCGGCCCATGCGGGCGGCGATGGTGCGCTCGGCACGGTCGCGGGCGTCTGGATCGGGGACGAGGTCCTTGCCGGTGAGCACGAGGATGGTGCGCATTCCGGCCTCTGCCCGGATGATGTCCGACAGCGCGTCGGCGACCACGCCCTGCACCGGGTCGTCGAGCCGGCAGACAACCAGCAGAACGTGGCTGCGGTCGCGGCAGGCGGCGAGATCCTCGGCCGGGTCATATCCCGCCTCGCCCAGCCCGCGCGTGTCGAGAAAGCGCACGAGCGGCTGATCGGGGGGGAAGTCGTAACTGCGCGCAGAACGCGTGCAGGGCTGGAAGCCGTCCCCGATCTCGACGTCGGATTGCTCGGTAAGGGCGCCGACGAGCGAAGATTTGCCCGCGCCGGTCTTGCCGAGCAGCCAGACCACCGGCAGCACGATCTCGTCGCCCGCCTCTGTGGGGGTACGTTTGGCGCGTCTGAATATCCGGTTCAGCATCCTGTGTCCGATCTGCGGCTTGCCTCGTCCGCCTTGCTAGAATGGTCCGCCAAAAACCCCCCAGGTTCAACATCATCCGTCCGACAGTCCGCGGCTCCCGGCAGCATCGAAACGCGGCGCACGCAGACCGAAAGCGATCCTTGGTGTGCTCTCAACGCCCGGACAAGACAGAGGTTTGAAATGGGGTAATTTCCCGCCAAGACCAGCCACGGCAGATTCGAGACCGTGCAAACGAGGCTCACGCACCACCCGATCGGGACGCGCGGGCAGACCTGCATGGCTTCCGCCCAGGTCAAATCGCAAATCTCGTTGACCTGGCAGCGGTGCGCATCGACAGCACCGAATGAGGGCGGGCTGTGGGCTGCAGGCAGGTCCGGGCCCTGCCTTGGCACGCTGCGCGCCAGCGCACGCAAAACGGTGGCCAGGACATGCCAATGCCGGTAACGTGTTGGTGAAAAGCCTTTTCAACACCGATCTTACTTTCATGACCGGAGCCCTATTGATGATTGTGCGCCCCATGTTTTCCTTGGCCTGTTCCCTGGCAGTGGGGCTGTTCTCGGCAACCGCCACGTCATCCGCCGCGCAAGACGCGGGGACGGTCGGCGCCGATCAGCTCGGCTTCTCGGTCCGCAACATGGACCAGAGTGTCGACCCGGCGGAAGACTTCTACCGCTACGCCGCCGGGGGCTGGCTCGAGCGCATCGACCGGCCGGAGAAACATCC
>NZ_JAAGOZ010000051.1:0-16216 GCF_010499845.1 Salipiger sp. PrR007
GCCGGTGTCGCCTGGGCCGAGGACTACAGCGCCGTCTCGGCACCGGAGCTGAGCGCCGCGGCCGTCGCGGCGGTGGAGGCGGAAGATGGTCATAGGCTGCTGGCCATCATGCAGGAGATGCAGAGCCGCAGCATGTATTTCTTCGAAGGCGACAAGGCGCTCTGCCGCCGGGAGCCGCCGAAGGTCGGCCTGCTCGCCAAACCGGGGTTCAACTTCGGCACGGCGCGCACCGCCTATCAGACCTTCAACAAGGTGCAGCGCCTCAAGGAACAGACCTGCACCTGCCCGCAGGCGGCGCGCTCTTTCGAGGAGTTCTCGGTCGAGTTCCTTGGCGTGGTGCCAGAGGACATCTCCGAGACTGAGATGCAGAAACTGCGCGAGTACAACATCGCAAACGAGAACGCGGTGTACCGGGACTACCGGACTTTCCACAATGAATCCTGCCGGGACGCGCCCTGATGGCCATCATCGCAGATGTCCTCTCGGCGGTGGATACGACAGCCGCGTCTGTCGGTGCCGCCGCCTACAACGAAGTGGCCGGCTCGGTCATCCCGGTGTTCCGCGTCGGCGCGGTGCTCCTCGTGGCAATGACCGGGATCAACCTTGCCGTCCAGGCCGTCCCGATGACACTCCGCAATGGGCTCAGCCTCATCACGCGCATCGCCTTGGTCATGATCTTCCTGTCCTCCTTCGCCAATTTCGACGCGGTCTATGGCGTTCTGACCGAAACCCCGAGCGAGTTGGGCGGCACCGTGCTTTCAGCCACGACAGGTGACAGCGTCACCGACCTCTACGACGGCCTCGATACGCTCTACATACGGGCCCTCGACCTTGGCCAATCCGTCTCGGAAAACGGCTCCTACATCTCCGGCGCCCTCGCCAGCCTGCTCATGTTCCTCATCGCAGCCTTGATGGCGACCATCTCGATCGTCGTCATCTGTGCCGCGAAACTGATGATCGCGGTGCTGATCGTAGTGGGGCCGCTGGCGATTGCCTGCACGCTCTTCAAGCAATCGGCGCCGATCTTCGAGACCTACACCAAGCTGGCCCTCGGCTTCGCCTTCGTGCCCCTGCTGACCGCGGCCATGGCCGGCTTCACCATTGCCACCAGCAAGATGCTCGCGCCCGATCCTGCGAGCGCCGAGACCATTGGCGACATCATCGGCTTCGTGGTGGTCATGATGCTCGGCACCGGGCTCATGTTCATGGTCCCGACCATCGCGCAGTCCCTTGGCTCCACCGCCATCGGCCTCGGGCAGGCCGCCTCCGGCACCTACCAGCAGGCCAAGTCCCACAGCTACGGCGCCGTCGCCGGCGCCCGCGGCATGGCCGAGGGCATGACCGGGCGAAAGGAACCCAAATACGGGATCAGCTCCGGCGCCCGCCGGGAGGGCCATGCGGTCGGCGCGGCAATTTCGAGCGCCGCGGGCGGCGCGCCTGGCAGCGCGGCGGCGGCAGCCCGGCTCGCCGTGTCCCTGGCGCAAAAATCCGTCGCCAAGGGCGGCAAGTAATCGGCCCGCGAAGGAGGTTTTGGTGAAAGAACACAGCTTCGATACGGATATCATCATGGCCCCGCGCCGCAGCGAAAAACGCGCCTGGATCGTGGCAGGCGTCTCCACCGGCGTCTCGGTCCTCATGGCCCTCGCCATCACGACGATGATGCCGCTTAAGACGACCGAGGTCTTCACCGTGCTGGTGGACCGCGACACCGGCGCGGCCGAGCGCATCATGCAGGTGCAGCCCACCGGCATCGAGGACGAGCAGGCGGTGAAGGAGAGCCTGCTCGTCTCTTACGTCTCGGATCGCGAGTCCTTCCTCATGGCCGGCATTCAAGAGCGTCTCGAAAGCGTGCAGCGCCGCTCGGCCGGCGGTGCCCGGCGCTCGCTGGTGGCGCTCTGGAGCAATGACAGTGACAATGAGACCTACCCGCCCCGCCTCTATGGGCAGGGGGCGGAGGTGACCGTGCGGGTGAAGACCATCACCTTCCTCGAGCCGACCGTCGCCCAGGTCCGCTACGAGAAGACCCTGCGCACGCCGCGCCAGGACAGCGTCACCCGTCCCTTCGTGGCGGTCATCGGTTTCGAGTTCCAGCCGCGCGAGGAACGCGCCCTCGAGCGGGTCTGGGAAAACCCGCTCGGCTTTACCGTCACCAGTTTCAATGTCTCGGCCGAGACGCTGGGAGGCTGACCATGCGACATGCCAAAGCCCTCGCGATTTCCGCCCTTCTGCTCTTGCCCCTGCCGGCGCTGGCAGAACGCGCGCCGCAAACCATGGGCCAGGACGCCCGCGTGCGCTCGGTCTGGTACAACCCCTCCGACGTGATCCGCGTCGACACGAACCTGCGGACCAACACCGCGCTCGAGCTCGGCCGGGGTGAGCGGATCGAGCAGGTCCTTTTGGGGGATTCTGAGGCCTTCGATGTCGAGGTTCTGTCGAACCGCAACACGGTCTCGGTGAAACCGGTCATCGGCAGTGCCCACAGCAATATGACCATCTACACCTCGCGCCGTGCGATCGCTTTTGTCCTCACCGAAGGCCGCAGCAAGACACCGACCTATCGGGTTGCGGTCAAATATCCCGAGGACCAGCCGGCTGCCCGGGCCTCGAGCACGCCTAAGGCCATCGGCACCCGCGACACCGGCTATGAATACGCCGGCGGCGGTCAGGCCCGGCCCACGGCGGTCTGGAACGACGGGCATGCGACGTATTTCGAGTTCCGCCAGGGAGTGCGCCCTTCGATCTTTGCCGTGGACGGCGAGGGCTATGAGCTGACGGTGAATTCGCAGACCCGCGGCCGGGTCGTGCGTATCGGCGGTGTGGCAGACGCCTTCACTATCCGGATCGGTGACGAGGTGATCTGCATCCGCCGCGTGGCGGGCGGCAAGACCGTGGATCCCTTCATCCTCCGCAGCCTTGCCGGGAAGGAGTTCTGAGATGGCCGAGCATAAAGGCACCGACGATCAGGGTTTCGAGGAGACTGACTTCGAGGGTGAACGCACGGCGCAGGAGAAAGCCTACCGCGTTGAGCGCAAGCCCCGCCGCCCGGCGCTGGGGCTGAACTCGCTTGCCGGCAAACTGGTCTCCGGCATTATCGCGGGCTGCCTGCTCGTGGTGCTGGCCTACGCCATGGTCGCGGGCGAAGAGGACAGCGCGCTCGTGGAAACCTCCAATGTCACCGAATTCCAGGACGGGGCCACCGGCAGCGGCTTTGGCAACATCGCCCCCGCCGCTGCACCAGAGCCCGAAGACGAGGGCTTTGACTTCGGCCTCATCCAGGACCAGCTCGACAGTCAGCGCAGCGCGCTCGAAGAGCGCAATGCCTCCCTGCAGGAACAGGTGCAGCAGCTGCAAAGTAGCCTCGCCGATCTGTCCGGTCGTGCCGGCAGCGAAGACAGCGCCGTTGTCGCAGACCTCTCGCGCGCCCTGCAGGAAACGCAGGAGCAGAATGCGCAAATGGCGCAGCAGATGCGCGAGGAGTTCGCCAATCAGCTGAAATCGCTGCAGGCGGCCAATCAAGAACGCATGACCCAGCAGGAAGAGACGCTGGAATCCTTGCGCCGCGAGAACCTGGCGCTGCAGACCGAAATCACCACCGCCAACCACGACGCCGCGCAGGAGGCCCAGGACGCCGAAGCCGCGCGCCGGCAGCAAGCTGAGCGCGAGGCCGAGCTCGCCGAACGTCGGCGCCAGCAGCAGGAAGAACTGCAGGCCCGCGTCGAGTCCGAGGCAGTGGTCTACGACAACGGCGCAAGCTCAGGCAGCGCAGAACCGGCGAGCGGCGGACCCGGGGACACAGCCGGCCAGCTGAGCCCGCGCGGGCAGTCGCGCGACAGCGCGCTGCGCGCCTTTGTCACCGGCGGTGCCGGCGGCACTGGCAGCATCGGCGGTGCCACGCCGACCGAGCAGGCGACAGAGATTGCCAATCCGTCCTACACGGTCCTGCAGGGCACGATGATCCAGGCGAGCCTTGAGAACGCCGTCGACTCCTCGCTTCCCGGCGCCGTCTCTGCCGTGGTCAACTACCCGGTCTGGTCCTTCGACCAGAGCCAGGTGCTGATCCCCTCCGGCTCGCGCCTCTTCGGCTCCTACAGCTCGGACATCGACATCGGTCAGGGGCGCATCCTCATCGGCTGGACCCGGCTTGTGACCCCCGATGGCCAATCGGTGCAGCTCTCGGCCTTTGGCGGCGATCAGATGGGCCGCTCCGGCATTAGCGGGAAGGTCGACACGCGCTTTGGCACCCGCTTCGGCAATGCCGCGCTTATCTCGCTCATTGGCGCGGGCCCGAGCATTGCCGCCGCGCAGATCGACGATGACACCACCTCCGACATTGCCCGCGATGTCACCGAGGATCTTGGCGATGCCACCAGTTCCGCGGCGGCGGACTACGCCACCCTGCCCCCGATCATCACCGTAGAGCAAGGCAGCGCCATCACGGTCATGGTCGACCGCGACCTGGAGTTCTTCTGATGACCAAAGCTCCGCCACGCGCGTCCTTCCTTGCAAGCTATCTTGCACCTCTCAGCGCCTATCTTGGGGATCCACACGTGGTGGAGGTGGCGATCAATCCCGATGGCGGGGTCTGGGTCGAGCGGCAAGGCGACAGCCACATGCAGCGGGCCGAAGCGCTGAGCGTCGCGCCGGCCCAGGCCGCGGACCTCGCCAAGGCCATCGCCTCGGAGGTCGACGTGTCGCTCTCGGCGAAGAAGCCGATCGTCTCGGGCAAGATCACGCATGCAGGCGCGCCGCTCCGGGCACAGGTCGTGGCGGCCCCGGTGATCGAAGGCGCGCCCTCGATCTGCTTCCGGCGGTATGCGCAGTCCAAGCTCGAGATCGGAGACATGACGCTTCTACATGGTCAGCTCGTCGATCTCGACAAGCGGCGTCGGGATCGGGCACAGCAGGTGCGCGAGTTGACTGGCGCGGGCAAGGTCACCGAGGCCATGCAGCTCTGCATCGAGGATCGGCTGAACGTGGTGATCTCCGGCGGCACCTCCACCGGCAAAACCACCTTCGCCCGCGCGCTCCTCGACATGGTGGGCGCGCGCGAACGGCTGGTCACCATCGAGGATGCATTCGAGCTCTTCCCGGCCCACGCCAACACCGTTTCCATGAAATCTGACCGAATGCGGGGCTCTGAAAAATCTCCCGCCAAGCTGTTGGAATCCAGCCTGCGGATGCGCCCCGACCGGATCATCCTTGGTGAGCTCCGCGGCTTCGAGGCCCTCACCTTCCTCGAGGCCATCAACACCGGCCACGGTGGGTCCTTCACCACCATCCACGCTGACACCGCCCTCAAGGCAATCGATCGGCTCGCGATGATGGTGCTCGGCAACGGCCTCAACATGAGCTTCGAAGAGGTGTGCCGCTACTGCGCGCACAGCATCGATGTGGTGATCCAGCTTGGGCGCGAGGATGGGAGAAGGGGGATTGCGGAGATTTTTCTGCCGGGGAAGGCGGGCTGACGGTCGTTGAGGTACCAGCCTTGCGCACCAGTGAAGACGGGCAATGCTTACGCGTTGTAGTTTGCGCGTTGGCCGGGGACCTGCGTAGAGGGCACCTCTTCGGCCGAAATGACCAAAGCTTCAACACGTCTCCAAGATCGCTGCAAAGCCGCGAAAGGTCTGTCGCGACTGCGCACCTGTAAGTTATCACTTTACACCTGTCGCCTATCAGCTTACATAAAGCCATGATCAAGACTTTCGCACACAAGCAACTGAAAGCCCTCTGGGAGACTGGCAAGTCAAAGATCGACGCGCGCATGCACAGCCGCATTCTGCGGCGTCTGGATGCGCTCGACGCCGCCACGGCGCCCGAAGACATGAACCTGCCGGGCTTCGACTTTCACAGTCTGCGAGGTCACACTCCAACGCGCTACACCGTCCATGTGAACGGCCCGTGGTGCATCACCTTCGAGTTCCGCGACGGCGACGCCTATGTGCTGGACTACGAGCAATATCACTAGGAGGCGACGATGAGCCGCAACCCTAACCGCTGCCCGACGCATCCGGGCGAACTGCTCCGCGAGGATGTGATCCCCGCGACCGGGAAATCCAAGTCCGAAATCGCGCGCCTTCTGGGGATTTCGCGCCAGCACCTGCATGACCTTCTGGCCGAACGGAAGCCCGTCAGCCCGGAAGTCGCCGTGCGGCTTGGTAAGCTATTCGGCACCGCGCCCCTGGTCTGGATCAGGATGCAGGGGGCCTATGATGCCTGGCATGCAACCCGCGACGTCGATGTGTCGGCCATCCCGACACTGAGCGCCGCGCCCGACAACTCGGCCACGACCTAGATCCCATAGCGACGGAGCGACTTGGCTGCTGGCTCGGTGGTTTCTCTCGCGGCACCGGGCTCAGTAGAGCTTCGAAGAAGTCCGCACTGCGCGCACAGCATGAATGTCGTGATCCAGCCTCGTCGCGAGGATGGGCGGAGGGGGATTGCGGCGAGCTTTCTGTCACAGGCGCGCGCATCGTTCGTGACAGTAAGAGCTTTGAAAAGAGGTCAACACGGCCGCTCGACACGCTCCGCGCTAGGCTGTCGCATGAGCAGAGCCTATTGTGCAGACATGCACGTTTCGCGTGCATCTACGCGGATGGCGACCTAGGTGACGTCGGGTTTAGACCGGACGTCGGCAGATGCTCCTGGTCGCCGTTTTTGGCTCGTATTTGCTGGAAAGAATATTTGGTCAAACAAAGCATGAGTTGAAGTGTAGGTATGGAGAAAACCGTCTTCTTCGGTGGGTTCGTTCTAGTAGGCGTCGGTATCGCGCTGCTCGCGACCGACCATCTGGCCTTCGGCGCCGAAATCACCGGAACCTTCGTTTCCTCCAGAACCATCCTCTTCCCCCTCGGCATTGCGTCGGTGCTCTTCGGCGGGATTGCCGCGCTGGCATGCACGGTTGTTTCGATGGTGAGACGCCACAAATAGCTGACGAGAAATCTCAGTTTCCGGCTGGGCTGGTTGCAGGCAAGATCCTGTCCGCCCGCGTCCAGTCGTCAGCTCTTCGCCTCATCCACCGAGAGCGGAGCCCACGAAGAACGCCGTGCTTGCAGAAGTAAGCTGTCGCCCTGCAGTGCTGCCCAACAGGACCATTCCCGGCGGCACCGCCTAGCGGTGACGACACCAGGCAGCATCAGCGTCGGCGTTGATATCTGGGACATTGCTCTTGTATCCCCCACCCAAGGTCGAGGAGTGCGCTGGTGTGCATACAGTGGTCCTTCTATGGGCTGCGTGCTGGCGTCAGGCACCCATTTTCAGGGGTCTTCTCGTAACGATTTTATCTTGTCGATTGACAATTTAAGGGGGCTGAGTATCTTCAGTGCCAAGGAAGAAGCACACGTCGAAGGAAATCGAGGCCGTCATCCAAGAGCTCGAAGCGCTGGGATGGGCTCTTGTCGAAGGCAAGGGGCACGCGTGGGGGATCCTCCGGTGCCCTGCGAACGATAAAGAATGCCGCTGCGGCGAGTTTTGCCAGATGTCTGTGTGGTCGACACCCAAGAACCCGCAGCAGTTCGCGAAGAAGATCCGGCAGAAGGCTCTGGCCTGCGTGAGGCTTGAGAAAAACGACGAAGGAAAGTCCGATGGCTGAAGAATTCGAATTCGAACTGGTCTTCGCGCTCCCGGAAGGGGAGCACGATGCATTTGCGCTGTCCGACGCCGTCTTCGAAGCGGGCTTTGAGGATGCTCTCGTCGGCACCGGTCATGCCGGCCTACTGGGTGTAGAGTTGGAAGCCGAAGGGGACGATGCGGAGAGCGTGATCCTCGACGCCGCGCGAGCCCTGATCAAGGCGCTGCCGGCGGGCACTGTCCTGCGCGAAGTCCGCCCTGACCTGGTGAGTCTCGCAGATGTCGCCGAAAAGCTCGAAGTGAAGCGTCAGGCCCTTCAGCAGCGCAAGATGCCTCTTCCCGTCGCGGGCGGCCTCTATCGTATCGATGAGATGATCGAGGTGGTAATGGAGGCCGCCGTGCCGAAAGAGGGCCAGCGCCGTCCTCGCTTTAACCTTGCTTCCGCTTCGAAGTGGTTTCGCGCGGGCCCCGCTGCTCGACGCGTGAACGCTCAACTGACCATGCGTGCGATCGACCCCGCCACGATGGAGCGAACGCCCCGTTCCGATCACGAAGTGACGAACTCTGCACCAACTCGGTGAGATGCCGCGCACTCGTTCTTTTGCCAGAACAGGTGCGTGATTGAGGAATTTCCCTGGCGGCTCTCACCACCAGGGAAGAAGCTGCTCAAATAGAAGACGGCTACACCACTCACGGAAGAAGCCAATCCGACCGTAGCAAATCTCAATCAAGGCGACAAGAAGTTCTCAATTTGATAAGTTTGACGCAGTATTCTTCCAATAATTTGATCTAGATGCCACAATTTGAACCCCAGCCCCGTTCCACCTCAGACCGTAAGCTTCGCGCGATACTCGAGTTGCGAGATATGCTGCGTGTTCTTGAGATCGACGTGGGCATTGACGAGCTGAGCAGGACTGAACGGGATGTCTTGCTCGCCGCCCACGCCCTGTGCCAGTGCACAGGCAACACGGTGAAATCCGAAAGCCTCCGCCGGCATCCATCGGTTGGCTCGATCCCTCAAGCGACGTTCTACCGGTCCATCCAGACCCTTCTGAGTCTAGGACTCCTCAAAAGAGCGCCGAACACGAAGGCAAGATCGTACCTCCTTCGCAGCGATCTTCTGTCGAGGCGCCCGCCGCCGGGGTGAACTTTTTTCGTTCGCCTCGCGCCGCAAAGCATGCAAGCGGCGCATGGGCGGATTTTTCAATGCCGCGGGCCGCCCGAGGGTATGTCTGCCGCGCGCCGCAAGCTCTGGACAGGAGTCTCGTTCCGCACCCGGTCCGCACCAAAGATCATTCTAGCGCTTTCAGAGCAGGGGCGAGGCGCCACTGGCGTAGCACGCGCCATCGCAGAGAGGCGGCTTTTCGCCTCGCATTTCCAGAACTTTCCCGGAATGGTTGTCGAGACAGTTCCGCGCTCCTATCTTGTATCTTGAATGAAGCAATCCACTCACGGAGCATTCAGCGCGGGGCGTATTTCCCTAATTCTGGAGCCGCGCCCCGCGTCAAATAGTCGGGCCCGCAATGTCGGTGCGACGCGCTTTCACGCCCTCAAAAAAATCTACATGGCGGATGGCGCAGCTTGCCATAAACTAACGAGCTGTGCGGTCCGCGGCCACCTCAGACAATCCGTCGGGATGGCCGGGCGAAATCCTTGGTCACACAGACCAAACCTCTTGATCCGCGGATCGAGCGTCCTCACCAGTTTACACGAGCCCCTGCAAAAGGTCTTTGATGCCCGACATGCGTCCAAGGCTTGAGGCGATCCGCTCCCGCCATCGGGGGCCTTGCGACAGCGCGTGGTCGTAGGCTTCAGCGAGATCTTCGGGCCGATCTTCAGCGAGGATGCGGATGAGGAACTCAGCCTGGGCACGGTCTTTTCGCGCCTTCGCTTCGTCCGGCCCGCCGTGCCGCCTGCTGGCCACGATCAGCTTGTGGATTGCAAAGCGCTCCGGTCGCGGGATTTGCACAAGTACTCCGGCGCGGTAGAGCGCCAAAGCGTGGATCGGCTCCGCAATCAGGAAATTGAGGTAGTTCAACGCTTGCGCGCTGACCCCCAGTGCCGGAAGCGGCTTGATGCCCTCGTCGCCGAAGGCCGGCGTCAGGAACTCGACCATGGCCTCGCCGCCGCTTTGACGCCACTTCCAGATCTGCCGATCATAAACCCCGGGGACAGCTTCGAATTTCATCGACCGGAGGATCTCCCCCGGCTCTTCCTCCACCCGGTCGCCCAGTGCCACTGAGAGCCGTTCGAAGCTCGCGAAATCGATGTCCCCTGTCTGGGCAAGTTCGTCGGAGTCAAAGCGAACACCAAGTTCCCCCTGATAAAGCCCATAGGCTCCGGCCCCGATCAACGTACCGCCCAGCCGGAAGACGCCCGCGCGCGCGAACGCCAGAAGCAATGAGCCTGTCTCCCGATCGGTTCCGATCATGCCTTCGGCCCTTAGAACGCGCGCCAGACGCGACATGCGTTTTTTGCGCTCTTGCGCCTCTGCTTTCAAATCGGCAGCGCGTGCCAGGCGATCGCGCAAGTCTGGGCTATCCTCGCCGAGATAGCGGCTCTTCATCTCTATCCCGATCCGGAACCGGTCATAGAGATATGTCCGCCCATTGCGGCGACGCTCCTCGATACTGCCGATGATCTCCGACGCCGCCTCGTCGAGATGCATGCGCAGCAAGTCCTGATACGCCACCTGGGCGGCTCGAGAGTGCGATATCGGCTCCATCTTATACCTGTGTTTCGCTCGTGTGCATCAAATATGGAATTGATACACACAACTGACGACCTGCAGCAAAGTATTTTTTGATGCACACAATTCTCGGATTGTGCCTACGCATCTGAGTGGGCCTGCGCCGACACCTGAATGGGACAGCGAGACAAAGACCGTTGCTCACACAGCCGATCAAAACCTCGGCATATTTCGGTGCAATCGCAGCGGTCAGACACCATATATATGACGCAACTTAGAGCTGGGGTCGTTGCCCTTGAGTTCTCCGACCCCGGGAATGGGAAGGAGAAGATCATGTGGAAACGTCTGATAAGTCTCAGCTTGACATTTGGACTGGCCGCCGCCGGACCGCCGGCATCGGCGCAGATGGTCTGCGGGCTCCACGAGAGCATCACCGGAACGCTCGAGAGCACCTATGACGAAGCCCTTGTCGGGCGTGGACTTCAGTCTGCGACGCGCATGCTGGAAGTCTGGCGCGCGGCTGAGGAGGGAAACTGGACAATCCTTGCCGTGCATCCCGACGGGCTCGCCTGCGTCGTGGCAAGCGGGGAAGCCTGGATCGACGTCCCGCCACAGCCGGCAGGGGTGGCCGCGAGAGCCGACCCGACAGCTGAGAGCGAGGAGTAATCGCCACAACTTCATCGAGCGGATGCGGAAGGTGCTCGCCAGCGGCCATGAGCCCTGTCACAGGATTCAGCCTTCATTGGGTGAGAAACGAAGCTCGCGGGCTGGACAGTTCCGGCCTCAAATTCGCGGACCCTGTGACAAAATTCATGCGATCCCCGCGGCAGGTACAATTTTTCAGGGCGAAGGATCGTTTTTCAGGTCCGGCGGTGAGGACAGGAAGATGGGCCGCCCGTGGAAAAGGCTTCCTAGACCTTCGCGCTCTCCTTCTGCTGCACACCCCCATCGGCGCCCTCAAACTTCGCCAAATCCGTCGCGCCCGCCCGCCTGGGACGCCGCCGGGAGGCCGCCCCGCTTTCCCCGCCCTTGCTCCGCTGGGTCTCCGCCCGCGTCCGCATCTCGGCGAACCGCTTGCCATACTGCTGGCAGGTTTCGACCGCCACTTCTGCCTGCGCGATCTGCGCCAGGCTCGCGACCTTGCGCTTCGGCCTGGCGGTCAGCGGCGGATAGGGCAGCGCGTGCCCGTGTCGCGCCGCCTCAATCGGCCCGAAATGGTGGTCCTCGTAAGACGTGATCCGATGCGCCTTTATCGGATACTGTCCCTCCGGCAGGATCAGCACCTGATCGATCGGGAACTGCAGCAGCTTGCCCGGTGAGAGCAGCGCCCGTTCTTCGCTGCGGCGACTGATATTGGCGCTGTCGTCGAGCTCGCGAATACGGCTCTGGCTTTCGGTCTTCGACACCACGGTGTGTTTGCCCACCATGTCCGACAGGACCGCCGCCGTGTGGTCCTCCTGCGGCGTCATGAAGATTTTCACCCCGGCGCCGGCCATGAGCGCGCGGCGCCCGGCCTCGCCATAGAGCGACGGGTTGTCGAGACCGGCGATCGACTGGGTGATGATGAAGAACCGCCCACCGAAGGAGCGGATGGTCTTGATGCTGTTCTCCACCAGCGGCTGGCGGCCGAGCTGATCGAACTCGTCCATCAGGAACATCACCGTGTAGGGCTCGTCGGGGCCCGGCTCCGCGCGCTGCAGCGACGCGATGCCCTCGGCGAAGAGAAGGCGCACCAGCGGCGCCAGCGTGGTCAGGTGCTCGGATTGGGTCGTGATGTAGAGCGTCTGCGCCTCGCGGCGGAAGCTGGTCAAATCGAAGTCGTTCTCCAGCGTCGCGCGGACCACCGAAGGGTCGTCCCAGAGCTGGAAGCCGGCACCGTTGATCACCGAGCGGTAGCTGTCGGTGATCTTCTGGCTCATCCCCGCCATCTCCGAAAAGATCGTCGCGACGATGGGGATGTCGGTCATCTCGGCGTACTCGCGGTAAGTCTCCTCGGTCTTGCCGCCGCCCCCGAAGATCTCCTTGGCAAAGCCGAGGTTCGGCCTTCCCTGCTCGATGGCAAAGAGACAGGAGGCGACGAAGAGCCGTTTGCCGGCCTGGTAGAAGCCCTTGGCCGCATCTCCCTGCACAACCAGGAATTGGTCGGCCAGGATATTGAGCGCGGTATACTGCTGGTCCGGCGAAGACATCGCCGCGATCCGTGCCAGCGGGTTGAAGCGATGCGTCCGGGTCGAAGGCCCGTCTTCGGTCTCCACGTAGTCGAAGGGCGAGAAATACCAGATGCGGTTCCCGAGACCCTTCTGGCGATGGATCGCGGTCGTCTCGAAGTTCTCGCCCTTCACATCGAGCACGATGGCACTGCCGCCATGATGCAGAAGGTTCGGTCTGACAAAGCCCACACCTTTGCCGCGCCCGGACGGGGCCACCATGATGAAATGCGGAAACCGGTTCGGCGTGGCAGAGATGTAGAGCCCCTGCTTTGTGGGCCCCGTGGTCTTGCCGAAGACGAACCCTTGCTCGGAGATCGACTTGACCATCTTGTTGCGCCGCATCTCCCGCCGCGACTGGAAATGCGCGTCGTCATAGCTGGTGAGCCGGCCGCGGTAGACCCCGGCGACACCCACGGCAACGATGCTTAGTGCCACCAGACCGTTGATAAGGCCCATCACCTGCAGCGCGTCCGGATTGGCCTGCAGCGCGGGCCAGCTCCAGCGCAGGAACCAGGGCTCGAGCGGATCGAGACTGTTCAGGCTCTCGCGGAATACGAGCGCGCCGTAGATCGTGGCGAGCATGGAACCGATGTAGCCGCCGGCCAGCAGACCGCCAATCACGGCGAGCGGGTAGCGCCACGCCGTCTCTAGATTCTGGATCATCGTCAGCGACCCTCCTGTCTGCTTAGAGCTCGTGCCGGTCCTCAATGTCCAAGCCACGCTCAGCGGCATGTGCGGCCGCGAGCTCGGCCTGCCGCTCTCGCGCCATGGCCTGGTAGGCCTCCACGGTCTCGCGCTCGCGGTCCCCCTGCCCCACCACGAGGTCGGCTTCGTTCTTCAGCTCGGCGGCGACGGCCGCCCGAACCGCGGGATCGCGGATCTCGTCCTGCAGCGGCGTGCTGTCGCCCTCGAGGACCTGTGCGAGCTCCGCGTCCGAGAGCGCCTCCGCCATCCGGTCGACAAGGCTTTCGATGGCCGGCACGTCGGCAAGCTGGTGGTGCTTGTCCAGGGTCAGCAGCTGGTCGAGCGCGAGCTGCTCGACAAGATCGCGCGGCACCGCCACGCCGTCGATGATCCGGTGCCCCTGTTCCAGCACTTGCGTCAGCCGCGCGGAGGCGCCTTCGTCCAGGCTTTCCGCCCGACCGCGCCACAGCGCCGCCTGCGCCAGGGAGTGGCCCCCCTGCGCCGCGTATTCCGCCAACTCCTCGGCCGTCGTGCCAAGCTGCGCCATAAGATCCGCATCCTGCGCAAAGGCGGCGATTAGCGCCTCGCGCAGATCATCCAGCGTGCTGTCGATCTGCCCAACGCGGGGGTCCTCCGCCTCGAGCCCGTCCCGCACGTGCTGCAGCGACGCGGGGATCAGATGCGCAAAGAAATCGTCGCGCGTCTCAGCCACCATCGCATGGTCCTGGAAGAAGGGATCGGCCTGGGTGGCCGCCATAAGCTCGGTGCTGGTGCGGGAGAACTCCGCCTCCATCCGCACCCGCTCGGGACCGGCCTCCATCGCCTGAATGCTCTCCCAGGTTTCCCGCGCCTCAGCCAGCAACTGCTCGCGTGCGCGGGTCATGGCGACGACGGGATCAAAGCTCTGGTCCTGCGTGGCAGCGTGGGTTTGCGGTGGCATCAGGGTGTCTGCCTCGGGCATGAGAGAGCCTCCTTCTTCTAGGGTTTGCGCCGACGCGAAGAACGCCTGCGACAGCTTTTCCATGAATGCGTTTCCGGGACCGGACAGCGAGGCGAGCAGACCAAGGCTGGAATATTGCCGCGCAAAGTCCTGCACCACCGCGCGGCGGTGATCCCTCTCCGCGTCCGACATGGGCGGCCGCGGGACCAGGTCGCCCCGACCTGTCTTGTCATGCGCCGCCCGATACTCGGTCTCGCGTGGCGGGTTTTCGATGATCCCGCGCGACAGGCGATTGGAGGCCACCATGTCGATGCCATGCGCCCGCGAGAGCTCGGCATGGCACTCGCGCATCACGTCGTAGTTCAGATCCGACTTCATGCTGATCGACAGGAAGTTGCCCCAGTCGCAGCCGACCTTGTCGACGACAAAATGCGCATGGATGTGATCCGGGTCGCGGTGCACCGCGGCGACGTAGCGCCACTGATCGCCATAGTCGCCGCTGGCAAAGATCGCCTGTCCCCACTCCCGCGCCACCGCCTCGGCCGCGTCGATGCCTGTGCCCTTGGGGAAGCTCAGGATGATATGATCGGTGTGCCCGCGCCGGGGCGCGCCGCGCCAGGACGAAGACCAGTCCTCAACCGCCCGCGACAAAGTGTTGGGCTGCAGATCGCGATCCACCCCGGCGAAGTTCGTCCAGGTGGCATGTGCCGCGTCTTCCCGGGTGATGTAGTTGAGCTGGCGGGTCAGCTCTTCCTTCGAGTGACAGCCCCCAGCCCGGATCCGCTTCACCACCGATTGCGGCGAACGCTGCGCATTGCCAGCAAAGGCCCGGAAGGATCGGGCCTGCACGCTGCCCTGCCCCGCGCCCGGAACGCGCGTGCCCGTCCCACCGCTCCGGCTGCGGCGCGCGAGGTCCTCGAGCGGATAGCCGAGAACCGCCTCCTCAATCGACAGCGACCCCCCCCTCATTGATCCGCCTCCGGGAAGGCCACATCCGCCAGCGTCCGCCGGCGCGCCACGTTGATGAAATGGGTCAGCGCCTCGGTCAAATCCCCTACCCGAGCGTCAAGCTGCGCCACGGTCTTGGCGTCGCGGGCGTTCCACTTGAGCCGCCCGGAGTTCGCAAGTTGGGTCATCTGGTTGAGATTGCGCCCCACCGCCACAAGCTCGCGCCGGCTCTGCGCCAGCGCCTCGATCTCCTCGACCCGCAGATCGAGCGCACCGACGGCGAGCCGCATGAGACGGCGAATGCCGTCTGACGGTGTCAGCCCCTCGGCCTCCATCAGCGCCTTGAACGCCGCGTATTCCTCGACACTGACCCGGGCTCCGATCACCGCACCGTCGGTTGTCGTGTGCGACGAGGCTGCCTGGTTTCGCACCCGCGCCACCGTCTGGCGCGATCGACCACAGCGCCGGGCGATCTCGGCATCGGGATATCCCTCGCCCAGGAGGCGATTGATCTCGGCAATATCCTTGTGGGTGAGACGGGGCCCGCGGGGCATATCGCAACCTCAAGCAGCAATCAAAATTCAAACACGCCCTATAGGTGTACAACACAATACCGTTCCAGCCAACCGACCATGAAGGCCGGTTTTCGCCCCTTCGGGGGATTTCCGCTTGCGGAAACCGGTCAGCCTTCATGGTCTCCGTGTCGCGCCCGGTGACCCAGGGGGTCACTCAGGCAGGGCGCGGTGATCCGCAGGCCAGGAGGCGGCAATCTCGCCTCTGCGAGAGCTGCCGCCGGGGCCGTCCGCGGATCACACCCGCCCCGATGTGTCTGGCGTGGGGCGCCTGCGCCCCACGCCAGACGGAGAGGGCCAATGTGCGATTTTTTGGCCCCCAGCCCCATGTGCGCTCCGCGCGCAAGCTCCGGGCCAAAAAATTCGTCGAGTGCTGGAACGCAGGAATGAATGACTTCATGATTGCTGGAATGCTGGATCGGCGGAATGCTGCAGATATTGAAATATTGAGTTTTTGACTCGTTGAGGAGATGAAAGCTTGAGGGCCGGAGCCGTGGGGATGTTGATCGCTGGAGGCTTGGGGTGCCGGATGTTGATTTCCACCCAGAACTGACCCGGGGTTTCCATCGAGAAGTGACCCACCTTGGATTATGCTGAGCGGGTCATG
>NZ_JAAGOZ010000052.1:0-16199 GCF_010499845.1 Salipiger sp. PrR007
CACTCCAATCCTGCCCATTCAGGGGAGTGTGACACTTCAGCTTTGCTCATGTGAGACATTCTAACTTGGCGCTTACAAAAAAATAGCTCATAACGTGTATTATGCATTACTGCTTACATTCGCTTAAGTGCTTTTCAAAGCGGTTAATATCCACAGCAAATCTCAATCACAGTCAGTCTCCCCGCGCATCAACGCTTTAGCGATGAAGTTCCAGTTGTGAACAGAAAAACGGGGGGCAAACCTGCCCCCCGTATGGCCTTTGCGAGGTGCCAAAATCAGACAAACAGGAAGTTGTCCGAGGTCAGCGTAATCTCCTCATCGCTGAGCAGCGTTGCGAGGAGCTGAGCATCCTCACCACCGACGCCATCGGCATCATAGGAAAGCGTGCCAGCCTCGGCATCCCACAGCAGCTGATCGCCCGTCAGCGGATCGATCAGGTTGACCCCCGAGAAGTTGTCCAAACTCAGGCGGAACACATCCTCCGAGGCGTCGAAGTCGAGAATGGTGTCGCCCCCTTCTTCCGACGTGACGTAGGCGAAGGTATCCGCCCCCGCGCCGCCACTCAGGACATCCGTCCCGAGCCCGCCGTAAAGCACGTCGTCACCAGCGTCGCCAAGCAGCGTGTCATCGCCTTCGCGACCCATCAGCGTGTCGTTGCCGAGCCCGCCGTTAAGCAAGTTGGCCAGCTCGTTACCGGAAAGGGTGTCGCTGTGACGGCCACCCAGAACACCTTCGATGTTCATGTAGGTGTCGGTGCCTTCGGTCGCGCTGACCAGCTGCGGGCCGGTGATTGACAGATCGACCGTGACGCCGTCGCGAGCCGTGAAGAAGTCGAGCACATCGAACCCTTCGCCACCATCGACAGTGTCGTCGCCATGCCCGCCGGCCAGAGTGTCCCCGCCGGTCCCGCCGAGCAGCAGGTCATTGTCCTGACCGCCGTGCATCCAATCGTCACCTTCGCCGCCGTCGAGGACGTCATCGCCCTGATTGCCGTAGAGGCTGTCCGCCCCTGCACTGCCAAGCAGCGTGTCATCGCCTTCGCGACCCCTCATAGTGTCATCACCGAATCCGCCGTCGAGCAGGTTCGCCAGCTCGTTTCCGGAAAGGGTGTCACTGCGACCGCCACCCAGAACACCTTCGACATTCATGTAGGTGTCGGTGCCTTCGGTCGCGCTGACCAGCTGCGGGTTGGTGATCGACAGGTCGACCGTGACGCTGTCGCGAGCCGTGAAGAAGTCGAGCACATCGAACCCTTCGCCACCGTCGACAGTGTCGTCGCCATGCCCGCCGGCCAGAGTGTCCCCACCGGTCCCGCCGAGCAGCAGGTCATTGCCCTGCCCGCCGTGCATCCAGTCGTCACCGTCCCCGCCGTCGAGGACGTCATCGCCCTGATTGCCATAGAGGCTGTCCGCCCCTGCATCGCCCATCAGCGTGTCGTTACCAGCGCCGCCAAGCAGCGTATCATTGCCCTCGCGACCGATCATCGTGTCGTCGCCGAACCCGCCGTCGAGCAGGTTCGCCAGCTCGTTACCGGAAAGCGTGTCACTGCGACCGCCACCCAGAACACCTTCGACATTCATATAGGTGTCGGTGCCTTCGCTCGCGCTGACCAGTTGCGGTCCGGTGATCGACAGATCGACCGTGACGGCGTCGCGAGCCGTGAAGAAGTCGAGCACGTCGAACCCTTCGCCACCATCGACAGTGTCGTCGCCATGCCCGCCGGCCAGAATGTCACCGCCGGCGCCGCCGAGCAGCAGGTCATTGCCCTGCCCGCCGTGCATCCAGTCGTCACCTTCGCCGCCGTCGAGGACGTCATCGCCCTGGTTGCCGTAGAGGCTGTCTGCCCCTGCGTCGCCCAGCAGCGTATCGTTACCGGCACGCCCCTGAAGCACGTTGTCGACATCGTCCCCGATCAGCATGTCGGCGCTGGTGCTGCCCGCGAGGTTCTCGATCCCCGTCAGATAGTCACGGCCGTGGCCGGTGTCCTGCGGCCTGGTTGCAGACAGGTTGACACTGACGCCACCGCTCGCGCCCTCATAGTCGGCCGTGTCGCTTCCTTCCCCACCGATGAGGAAGTCGTCGCCGGCGCCGCTGACCAGCGTGTCGTCGCCGCCGAGGGCCCGGACGACGTTGCCGTCCGCCGTTGCCTCGAGCCGCTCGCCGGCCTCGGTGCCGATGATCTCCGGCGCCTCGAAGGTGCCGTCGATGGTCAGCGTGTAGGTCTGCTCGACCGACAGGCCGCTGGTATCGGTGACGGTGTAGCGCGCCACGATGACCGCCTGCTCGCCTTCCAGAAGTTCCGAATAGACCAGCGGATCGACGCTCAGCGTACCATCCGCGAAGGACACCCCGTCAGGCAGATCGGTGCCCGCGTTGCCGGTCGCCTCGCCATTCACCGTGAAGGTGAGCGCGGTGATCGACAGCGTGTCGAGATCGTAGTCGGCGTCGATGTCGCTGACCGCACTCAGCAGATCGAAGGTGACCGGATCGGTCACATCGTCCTGCGTGGTCTCGGTCGGCGCCGGATCATCGGCCACCGGGGCTTCGTTGACGTTGATCACCGCCGCGGTGGACGCGGTCTCGATCTCTTCTTCGGTGCCGCCGAGATCGGTGTAGATGACCCGGAAGCTGATCTCGTGTCCGACATCGTCGCGATCGAGCACATAGGCAAGATCGTCCGGCCCGGTGACGGTCTGCACCACCTCGCCGTCGCGCAGCCACTGCATAGAGGTCGGCTCTTCAGGCAGCCCGTCAGGGTCGTCGATCATCCCTTCGATGACCAGCGTGTCCCCAATCTGCAGATCGGTGGTGTCACGTCCATCGGCAGTGTTGACGATGGCGAAATCGGTGAACGGTGCGTCGTTGACCGGCTGCACGTTGATCGTTGTGGTGGCCGAAACGCCGGGGTTGCCGTCGCTGTCGGTGGCGCTGATCACGACATGGCGCGCAGCGTCGGTCGGTGCGTCGGAGGTATTGACGTAGCGCACCGAGCGCACCGCCAGTTGGAAGTACGTCGGGTCGAGCCCGCCCTCCCCGGCAGTGAGCGTCAGCTGGTGGGTATTGTTGCCCACCACCGTGATCCCCAGCGCCGCGAATGTCGCGACCTGTGCCGGAGTGATCGAAAGTCGCTCGGCACTCCCGTTGACCGCGTCGGTCAGGGTCAGCACCACCTCGTCCGTGTTGCCTTCCTGGTCGATCAGCTCGGCATCCGAGGCCGCGATTGCGATGCCCGGCGCGTTTTCGATGTAGCTGACCTGGTAGTCACGCCCTTCGGCGTTGCCGTTGAGATCAACCACCGTGGACCATTCCACTGCGAAGTTGAAGAACGTCGGCTCCGAGGGTGTCTCGGCGCCATCCACGATCTGCACGACCACCTCCCGCACGCCGGCAAAGGCGTTGGGGTTGGTGTTCTCGTAGCGCAGGCTTTCCAGCGCTTCTTCGTAGTCGGCCTGACTGCCGGTGCCTTCGATGATCAGCGGATCATCGTTGGTGCCGGTGCCGGTGATGGTCAACTCGGTGCCGCTGGAGGCGGTGAAGCTCGCCCCACCGGTCGAGGTGATGGTCTCGTAGATCGTGCCGAAGGCGTTATCCAGCGTGGTGCCGGGATTGAGCACTGCGATGGCACTCTCGATGGTGTCGCCGGTGTCGACGTCGCTGAGGCTCACGCCGGCACCGCCGAACAGCGCCGCCGCCTCGCCACGGGCGTAGAAGGTGCCCGTGCCGTTCACCGTGACCACCGGTGCGTCGTTGACGTCCGTGACCTCGAGCGTGACCTGCCCCGAAGCTGTCGAGAAGGCACTCTCGCCGCCGCGGTTCTCGAGGTTGTTCGCGCCGGCGATCGCCGTCACGATCTCGCCGCTGCTGCCGGTCGCCTGATCCCAGGCGTAGTAGTCGAGCGTTGCGGTAGTGCCATTCTCCTCGTCCGGCAGCACCCGCAGCAGATCGTCCGAGGCCAGCAGCAGCACCTCACCCTCATCAAGGCTGATGGTGGTCCAGCTGTCGCCATCGTCGAGGCTGTACTGCCACGCGCCCGAGCCGTTACCCTCGAAGCCGGTGCCGTAGATCGCCATGCCCGAAAGCGTGCCGTTGTTGGTGGCATGATCACCGGTGTCGATGTCGGTCACGGTGCCGAGCAGGTCGGCCACACTCTGGCCAGCGTTGGTGGTGTCATCCTCGGTGATCGAGGTGGCCTCCGTATCGCCGTCGGTCAGCACCGGCGCATCGTTGGCCGGGGTCACGGTGAGCGCCACCGAACCGGTGCCGATCAGGGCCGTGCCTTCGCCTTCGAGGCCGTTGTCGGAGACCGATACCGACAGCGTGTCCGCACCGTGGAAATCCGCATCCGGGCTGTAGACCAGACCGGTCAGCGCCGCGTTGAGATCGGCCAGCGTACCGGAGACGGTCAGCGTAGCGTTCTCGCCGTTGGTACCGGCATCGAAGGTCAGCCCCTCGACGCTGGCAAAGGCCAGAGTGCCGTTGCTCACCGAGACGGTCAGCGTCATCTCCGCGTCGGCCGCGGTTTCGGTGTTGCGCGCGGAGACGTCGACATCATCCAAAGACAGGCCGACGATGGTGAGCGTGCCGTCCTCGGCGAGGGTCTGCGCCGGTGTCTCGCTGGTGACCACCGGGGCGTCATTGACGTCCGCAACCTCCAGCGTGATCTGACCGGACGCCGCCGAGAAGGCGCTCTCGCCGCCACGGCTCCCGGCGTTGGCGCTGCCGGCGATCGCCGTCACCACGTCGCCGCTTTCCCCGGTCGCCTGATCCCAGGCGTAATAATCGAGCGTTGCGGTGGTGCCGTTCATCTCGTCGGGCACGAAGCGCAGCATGTCGTCGGAGGCCAGCAGCAGCACCTCACCTTCTGCGAGGGTGATCGTGCTCCAGCTGTCGCCGCCGTCGAGGCTGTACTCCCACGCGCCGTCGCCGGCACCGTCGAAGCCAGCGCCATAGACCGCCATGCCCGAAAGCGTGCCGTTGTCCTCGCTGTGATCGCCGGTGTCGATGTCAGTCACGGTGGCATCGGAGAGCAATGCTGCCACGGTCTGACCGGCGTTCTCGGTGGCGTCCTCAGTGATCGAGGCCGCATCGATGGCGCCTTCAATCAGCACCGGCGCGTCGTTGCGCGGGTCGAGATCGATTGTCAGCGTCGCCGGGGTGGCGTCGAGATCGACTCCGCCATTGGCGGTGCCGCCATCATCCTGCACCTGGAAGGTGAAGCTTGCCGCCGCCTCACCGCTGGCGTCCTGCGCCGGAGCGTAGCTGAGCAGGCCGGCCGCGATCTGCGCTCGGCTGATCGAGGTTCCTGCGTCAATCGCCGCGCCGTCGAGCAGCAGTATGCCCGCTGCCGGCAGGGTGCTGATCACCACAGCCGCCAGATCGTGGGCTCCGCCGTCGAGCGGATCGCTGAAGCCGAAGTCAGCAACCTCAAAGACATAGGTGGTGTCTTCGGTGCCGCCGACCGTGCTGTCGATACCGACCGGCGCGTCGTTGACTGCCACCGGGGTGATGCTGGTCTCGGCGCTCAGGCCCAGGTTGCCGTCGGTGTCGACGGTCTCGACGGTCACGCTGCGTGCGGAGGTGTCGGGATCATCGTCGTTGTTGACGTAGCGCACGCCGCGCAGCGCCACTTGGAAGCTGGTCGATGCAGCCCCCTCGGCGGCATGGAAGGTCACATAGGTGGCCTGCGAAAGCCCGCCAAGACCGCTGACGCCGTCGGTGTCTGCGATGGTGATGCCGCGTGCACTCAGCCAGCTGAGCACCGTAGAGGAGACCGTCAGGTACTCCAGCATGGTCTCGCCGTCGTTGTCCGGCGTGTCCTGCAGGGTGACGGTCAGGGTCTGGGTAAGCCCGTCCTGATCGAGGATCTGCGCATCCGAGGTGGCGATGGCCACCGAGGGCGACTGCTCGTTGTAGCTGATCACATGATCAGTGCCCGCTTCCGCGCCGTTGAGGTCGACATAGGGCGCCCAGACCACGCCGATGGCGACGGTGGCCGAATGACCGGCGACCGCGCCGGCCGAGGTCACCTCGGTCTCGCCGCTGTAGAAGCTCAGCGTCGCGCCTTCGGTCACGCCATCGAGCGGCGTGCTGGCGGTGAAGTGACGGCCGTCCTCGACGCTCGCCACCGTTGCGCCGCTGTCGACGCCATCGATGAAGATGCGCTGGCCCACGGCGATGTCGTCATTGTCCTCGCTGAGCGCCACCGAGGCGGTGTTGGAGGTCTGCCCCTCCGCATCGGTGACGGTGATCACCGCTTCACGGGTGCCGACATAGGCGTTGGGGTTGCTGTTGTCGTAGGTGATGCCGCGCAGGACCATCTCGTAGACGGCATGCGACGCTGTGCCGGTGATGCTGACCACCGAGCCGCTGGCATCAGTGGTGATCTCCACCGTCAGCCCTGCCTCGGTGGCGGCCACCTGCGCCGCCTCGCTGAGCGACAGTGTCTCGAAGTTGGTGCCGAACTGGTTGTCGAACACGCCCTCGGTCATCGTCACGGTCGCCGAGGCGAGCTCGGTGCCGTCAATGTCGGAGAGCATCAGGTTCGGAGCGATGAGCACCGCCTCGCCGCGCGCCGAGAAGCGTACGTCGTGGTCGTTGCCCGCACCGGTCAGCACGAGGGCCGATTCCGCGCCCTCGCCGTCGCGGAAGTCGCCGGCGGTGGGTGCCGGGGTCTCTCCGGCTTCAAGCGCCGTCAGGAGCACAATGCTGCCGCCTTCGAGCTGCTCGGCAGACCAGGTGCCGAAGCTCTGCTCGGCGAACAGCGCGGCGATCTCGGCGGCGGTGCTGCCGGCCGCGATCTCGATGCTGACGCCATCGAACTCCAGCGTCTGCGCAGTGCCGGTCGGGCGGAAGTTGAGCACCGCCCGGGCCGGGGTTTCTGCATCGCCCTGCAGGAAGCTCATGCCGCTGGCGTCGACGATCGGCGCGTCATTGGTGGCCAAGGCGTCGAGTGTGGTCGTCTCGGAGGCCAGCGTGCTGCCCTCTTCGTCCGCCAGGCTGTAGCTCAGCGTCGCCGCCTCGCCGGTCTGGTTCGGCGCGGTGGTGTAATAGACGCCGTTGTCCAGCAGCCAGCCTTGCAGCGAGTCGGAGCTGACGCCCGACAGGCTGAGCGTGCCAGTGTGGTTGCCGGTGACGGTGATGCCGGCATCGGCCAGCACCTGCGCCGGGACGCCGCTGATCGACAGCGTGCCGCTGTCGACGGTGAGGGTGAAGCTTACCGCCGTGCTGTCGGGATCGCCCAGAACGATGCTGTCGAGCAGGTCGAGCCGGGTTGCGCTGTCCTCGGTCACCGAGGCAGTGCCGACGAGTCCCGACAGGGTCGGCAGGTCATTGGCACCGTTGATCTCGATGCTCAGCACGGCGGTGTCGCTCAGCAGCGTCTGGTCGGAGACGGTGTAGTTGAACACATCGACGAGCGGCGTCGAGCCGATGTTCAGCGCCTGTACCGAGGCGTTGTCCTGGTCAAGTTCGTAGCTGTAGGCACCGGTCGCCATGTCGATATTGAGCGTGCCGTAGAGGCCGGTGATCACCAGGCTGCCGTCGATTTGCGCAGCCGGACGGCCGATGCCTTCGCGGTCACCGACCCGCAGCGCGGTCACGCTCAGCACGTCGCCGTCGTTGAGGTCGGTGTCGTTGGCCAGCAGGTCGCCGGTCAGCGGCATCGCGGTGCCAGGGGTGGCGTTCTCGGCGCCCGAGGCTTCGGTGATCGAGGCGCTGTCGTCCCCCGCAACCGGGGCAGCGGCAGAGAGATCGACCTCGCGCGACCCCGAGATCACAGTCTCTTCGGTACCCTGATCGTCGGTGTAGCTGGCCACGAGGCGCAGGAACATGCCGCTGTCATCCTCAGTCAGCGTGTAGCTGCCGTAGGTGGCACCATCAATGTCGCTGTAAACGCCGTCCTCGCTGGCGGCGCGCTGCCACTGGTAGCTCGGGATGGCGTCGATCAGCCCGTCGCCGTCGGCCAGCGTCGAGGTCCAGACCGAGCCCACAGCCACGCTGGCGGAGGTGAGGCTCACCGCGCCCGCATCATTGATGTTTGCCACGGTCACCGCATCCGAAACCGGGCTCTCGGCGGCGCCACCGGCATCGGTATAGAAGGCTTGCACACGCACATCGCGGCCGGCTTCGGCATCGCCCGGGGTGAAGGTGGCGCCGGTCGCGCTGACGATGTCGGTCCAGACACCGTCGATCGAGACCTGCCACTGGTAGGTGACATCTTCGGGTGCGACGCCATCGGCATCCGTCGGCAGGCTGGCTGTCAGCTCTGCGTCCTCCTCTGGCGTGCCCGAGATGCTGATGCTGCCGACGCTGTTGGCGCTCCAGGCGGCAATGTTCTCGTCACTGGCGCCCAGGTCGTTCACTGCCAGGGTGAAGCTGGTCTCGGCGGTGCTGCCGCCATTTTCCTCGGTACCGCGAATGACGAAGACGAGGCTGGCAAACTCACCCGCGAGGTTGCCCGAGAGGATCAGCCGGCCGGCGTCCGCAGGATCTTCCTCCAGCGTCAGTCCGAAGTCGGCCACATCGACCAGACCGTCGGCGGTCTGCACAAACGCGGTGTAGCTGATCCCGTCCAGCGTGGGCGCACCATCGGCTTGCCCATCGGGATCGATGAACGGCTTGGCGAAGTTGATGGAGACGGCGCCGCCGTCGCCCACCACCGCAGAGCTCTGATCGGCAAGTCCGCCCGCGACCAAGGCAAGCAGATCATTGGGCTCGCCGGCCACGGTCAGATCGAAGCTGACCTCTGCGGTGGCACTGCCATCCGTGGCGCTGACGGTGACCGACACGTTGCCGCTTCCCGCCGGCGGGTTGCCGGTGAAGGTGCCGGTCGCCGCGTCGAAGCTCAGCCAGGCAGGCAGCGCCTCCCCGTTCGCGAGCTCGGCGCTGTAGGTCAGCCCGCCGGCGCTGTCGGACATGTAGTCGAAGGCGCTCGCGGCGAGCGTGTAGCTGCCCACGCCGGCCCCGTCGCTGAAGGCGACCGCTGCGGGGACTGCACCGGCAACAAGCGAGTCGTCGGCAGCGTCGTTGTAGACCACCAGCTGGAACTGGCTGGCGGCGGTCCCGCCCGAAACCGCATCATAGGCACGGATCTCGATCACCGTGTCTGCAGGCGCGGTGCCGTTGCCCGAGAGGGTCATGGTCTCGGCCTCGAAGCCGAGGGCCGGATCGGTGGTGCCGTCGATCAGAGTATAGCTCTGCGCGCCGGTCTCCGGATCGGTGGTGACCACATAGGCGCTGTAGGTCAGCTCATCGCCCTCGGGATCCGAGAAGGTGCCCGTCGGGATCTCATAGCTCCAGCCGGCACCCTGGGTATCGACGGAAATCTCCGAGACCGCGTCATAGGCCACGATCTCACCATCCGAGGAGATCACGAACAGGCTCTCGGCCAGATCGGTCTGATCGCCGGCGGTGACGGCGCGCAGCACCAATTGGCCACCCTCGACCGAAACCACCTCGTAATTCTCGAAGTCGCCGCTGACCCCGTTGAGCCCGGCGGCAAGCTGCGCCGCGGTGACCGCATCGCCCGCGGTGAAGGTGGTGCCGTCAAGGGTAATCGAAGCGCCGCCGTCGGAGCCGGTGAAGACAAGCTCCACCACCTCGGTGACCGAGTCCACGCCCTGTTCGGTGACGGTGACATCGTTGGTCAGCGTGGTGAGATTGCCGAAGTCCGAACCCGTCAGATCGTCGCGCCCGCCGGCGGTGTCGGCGGTCAGCGTGACGCTGCCGTCGCCGTTGTCGGTCACGGTCCAGTTGGGGAACGCGCCGGAGGCGAAGGCTGCGGCCACCTGCGCGGCGGTTTCGGTGCCGTCCAGCGCGATGGTTGCTCCGTCGAAGCTGATCTCGGTGGTTCCGTCGGCCGCGCCGAAGGTCACGTCGACGACTTCTGCCACCGCATCAGTGGCATTTGTCACTTCGGGGGCAGCATCGATTTCGGCGGGCGGAACCACGGCGGTCTCGAGCGCGCCGGCGGTGATCGAGGGATCGCCCGCGGCATCAGCATCCACCGTCACGGTCAGCGTACCGTCAGTATAGCCTGCACCGAACCCGTCGAGCGCGTCGATCAGAGCCGCGAGCGTTGCCCCATCCGTTGCGGCCGAGACGTCGAGCGTGACCGGCTCTCCGGCGGAAAGGGTCAATGTCAGCGTCGCGGCATCGGCCGATTGCTCATCGGTGATGGCGATCTCGAGTCTGCTCGGCGTTTCGGAATAGGCGGTCGCGATGCCGGTGCCAATCTGCAGATCATCGGGATCGTAAAGCGCGCCATCGCTGAGCACCTCGCCGGCCAGGCCCGTGATGATGAGCGACTGGGACTCGGCGTCATAGGTGGCGACATATCCCGCCCCGGAGAAGCTGGCGTCGGCGTTCAGCTCGTCCGCAAGCCCCGCCCCATCGGTATTGGCAGGCGAGCCAAAGCGCAGCGCTTCATTGAGGGAGGAGGTGAAATCCACGTTGTGGACACTGCTCGCGCTGGCACCGTCGGGACCCAGATCGAAGGTGAGGGTCGGCAGCGTTTCGCTGTGCGCGGTGACCGAGGTGGTTTCGCCGAGGTCCGCGGCAGGGATTTCCTCGGTGACCAGCGAGGGCGCGCTGATGGCATCGCCCGAGGGGCCGGTGATGGTGAGCACGTCGCCAGTCCAGGCGGCACTGTAGCCAGCCCCGGTGAAGGCCGTGTCGGCGTTCAGCAGGGCGGCGAGATCCGATCCAGAGGCCGCCGTGGAGACGTCGACGCTGATCGCGCCACTGTCGGCGGAGGTGAACGAGAAGGTGCCTGCCGTGCCCGCCTCGGTATCGGTGACATCGAAGGCGGCCGCAGGCAGGATCTCCTCCGCGCCTTGGGTGTCGACCGTCACCGCGGTGGCAATGGTGCTGACCGAAACCTGGAAGTCCGCGGCGGAAAGATCGTCCCGCGCGCCGCCGTCGCGGGCGGTGAAGTTGACCACATCGGCCTGGACCCCGTCGACAACCGCATCCCAGTTGCCCGCCCCGTTCACGGCAGCGGCGACCGCGCTCGCGATCTGCGCAGCAGTGAGCCCGGTGATGTCGATGTCCTGGCCGTCGAAGCTGAGGGTGGTGGCGCCTGGGACCACGCGGAACTGCACCGCAGCGGTTTCGGTCACCTCGTCGACACCCTCCTGAGTGACGGTGACAGCATAGGAGCCGCCATCGATGTCGACAGTTGCGCCGTCGGTGAAGTCGCTGCGCGAACCGGCTGTACCGGCGGTCAGCGTCAGCGTGCTGCCGCTTGCCGAAGCGCTGTAGCCGGCCGTGCCGTCATCGTTGATGGCAGTGGCCGCGGCGCTCGCCACGGTCGCGCCGTCCGCTTTCTCGCCAAGCGTGACCTCCGCGCCATCAAAGGCGATGGTCTGGCCGCCCAGCATGCCCGAGAAGGTGACGCTGGTCACTTCCGAGGGCGCATCCACCGCGGTCCAGCCCAGCGGGGTCACGACCACCGGCGCCTGGTTGCCGGTGCCCGACAGGGTGAGGGTAAAGCTGCCGGAGACCGACGCACCGTCCGCGTCCGTGGCCGTGACCTCGATCTCAAGGCTGGCGTCGCTCCAGTCAGCAGGCGGGTTGCCCGAGAAGGTGCGGCTGGCTTCGTCGAAGCTCAGCCAGTCGGGAAGATCGGCTCCGCCGACCAGCGTAGCGGTGTAGGAAAGCCCGGTTCCCTCGGCGTCGAAGACGGTGGCGGCGGGCAGCTGGTAGACCCAAGTGCCGTCGCCCTCGAAGCTCTGGTCGGCAATCGCCGCCGTGATCACCGGCGTGTCGTTGGCACCGGTCAGGCTGACGCGGAGTTCCTGAGTGCTCGAGGCCCCCTGCTCGTCGGCCACCCGCAGCGTGAACACGTCATTGGCAATTTGCCCCTCGGAGAGGGCGTTGATCGCGGTCCAATGGGTGGGCGCGTAGCTCCACGCGTTGGTCGCGGTATCGAGGGTGAGCACACCGTAGCGCCCCTCGAGCGTCCAGACGCCATCGGTCAGCGTGCCGCCGCGGATCGAGAAAGAAAGTTCGTCGCTGTCGACATCAATGGCGGTGAGGCCCTGGGTCAGGCTGCCGGTGACCACGAGGTCCGCCAGCGCGCCATCGGCGGCGGACGTCTCGCTGATCGAGACCGGCGTGATGGTCGAGGTGAACACGGGCGCATCATTCACTGCGGCAACGTCGCCGCCGATGGTGACCGTGGTCTCGCTGAACGGACCATCGGCGGCAGGCGCCGAGGCGTCAGTGACGGCGGTGGTGGCGCCATCGGTGTAATCGCCAGCATAGCTGCCGTCGAGCGCATAGACGGTCAGCGCCGGCACATCGCCGTTATAATCGGCCGCCGGCACGAAGCGCAGGCGGGCATCGGCGTCAAGGGTGAGCGCCGCATCGGTGGTCACCGAGGGCAGTTCAAACCAAGTGCTGCCGCCGTCGGTGCTGTACTGCCAGCTGCCTTCGCCGTCGGTGGCATTAGCGGTGAGGGCGATGCCGGCAAGCCCGTCACCGGCGTCGGCATCCGAGCTGATCGGCGCGAGCAGCGTGTCCACGGTGACGCCAGGGCGGTCGGTGGAATCTTCCTGGACGGTGGGCATGTCGACGCTGGCCGCGGCCAGCACGATGCGGTCGTTGACCGCAGTCACGTCGATCTGCACCGATTGCGCCGGGCTCGAAGTGGCGCCTTCGTCATCGACGGCGACGACGCTGAACGCATCCAACGTGCCGTTCTCATCGGCGCCAGGCGTCCAATAGGCGTTGAGCGTGTCGGTGATACGGTCGTTGCTGCCAACCGCCCAGGCGGTGGCGGTCTCGAGGCTGGTGCCGATCAGCAACGTGCCGCTGGTCACCGCGGTAACCGAGAAGGCGACGACGGTCCCGTCGGAATCTGCCTCGTCGGCCTGCGCGGCCAGATCGGCATAGCTGATCTCAAGCTGTGTGTCCTCGAGCGTGCTGTCGACTACGGCGATGTCGGTCAGCGTCGGCACGGCGTTCGACGGCGGCACCTCAGCGACCGAGTCCGCCAGTTCGGCGGCGCTCGGCGAGAACACATAGGCCAAGGAGAAGGTCTTGGATTCACCGGCGGCGAAATCGCCGAGATCGAAACCCATGCCGATGACGGAATCGCTGTTGCTACCGCCATCGCCATCCACACCCGACAGGTAGGTGGCCGGAGCCTGGCTCCATCCTGTCGACACGGAGGTGTTGTGAGTGAAGGTGCTGTCTGAATAAAGACCCAGGACCCGGCCACTGTTCGGTCCGGTTGCCAGCACGATGTCTTCGGCATCGATGCCTTCGGCGCCGCGGGTGTTCTCGGTGGAGAAGGTCGAGGTTTGGGCATCAACATCGGGGTCGATGAAGCGCGCGTAGCTCACGTCATAGACCGAGCTGTCGCCGGAGTTGATCACCGTCACCGACATGGTGATAACCTTGGCGTCCGGTCCGGCCAGCGTGTAGGTCTGCTCGACGATCAGCCCACCGAACTCGCTGCTATAGGTGACCGAGCCCCAGGTGTTGCCACCCTCGGTGGTCAGGTCGGTGGAAACCTGGACCGTGCCCGCCGTTGCCGCTCCGCCACCGTTGGAGTTCAGCTCGGTATAGGTGCGGCCGTCAGCGGTCAGACTGAATCCCTCGAAAGCGGTGCCTGGAGTCAACCAGTCTGCGGTCGAAACAAAGTTTCCGACACCATCCGGATCATAGAAAATGCCCGGCGTGGTGTTGCCGCCATAACCCAGCGTGCCGTCATCGGAATAACCGAAGCGCACATAGCGGTTCTGCATAATGCCGCTCGCCAGCACGCCCTCGAACTCGGGCAGTTCCAGCGCCGCGGAACGCAGCTCTCCGGAAGTTATCGACAGGTCCCACGACCCACCGAGCGCCGCCGCGCCCACCGGGCCTTCGGCCGCGGCTACCGCGGCGCCGGTCAGCCCGGCAAAGCGGGCGACGAAGGCACGACCGGTCTCTCCAGCGCCGGTGCGGCAGCCATAGAGCAGAATGTCACCGCCGCCGAGCGCGCCCCCAAGCGCGTTCAGCGTGTCGGCATAGTGATCAAGAACCGCGATGTCGAAAACCCGGCCGCCGAAAACCAGCGCGCCGGGGGTACCGTGAGTGATGACATGGACGGTGTCGACCGGCGCGCGCGCGTTCAGCGCATCGGCCATCTCCTGCAGAGGATCCGAGGTTTCGCCAATTCGAATTACCTCGCAGCTATTTTTTAGAATAGTCGAAAATACATCAAGGTCGGGAGCAGCCATATCGATGAAGGCTACTTGGACTTTATCACGCGCGAAATTCGACATTCTGACTCTCCACAGATATAGAGCAGGGTGGCTGGACATCGCGCCGACCCCGGAAATTTTGTTTATTTCTTGACAATTCAGCACACGCCTTGCGTTTCCTCTTGCAAATCAATGCAAGAAGAAGCGCATGCCTCCGGACACGCCGGACGGCATTTCGTTCGCTGGATCTTATGATGTTTGTTCCCCGACCCGTCCCCTGGGTCCGAGGTCCTGCCCCTTACTATTTCACACTTTACTCGACCACATACAGGAATGGTTAACTTTGGTTAACGTGCGGTTAGGGCTCCGTCAACAACCTGAAATGGGAGAAAGATCAATTTTTTCATTCCAGAATCGTAATGTGATATCGCCGCTGCAACCCATGATTGTGTAATTTTAAGAAACATTAAGAACCGCCCTAAAGGCAGGATCTTCTTGCCACAAACTCGACACATTCAATTAGAAATACATATTGAAGGCAAGATTTATTCGAAGTGAGATTCTTCCTCCTAGGCGCTTCTCGATGAATGTCGCATTCACGACATTCCAGTCTCTCAATTTTAGGTTGAACGTCGCACGTCAAATAGAAAAATAAACACGCATTGAACCGAATGCCCGCCCTTTACCCTTTCCGGGACGACATTTTGTCCATAGGTAAGCCTCGTTCACCGTAAGTATTAATGTAGTGTTAATATCTCATGCCCAGTCTTGACCATGCGTCGACCCAAGCTGCCGCCCCGACCCCCGCTGCGCGCCCCCATCCGCCGACCCCCTCGCCGCGGGGGGGCACGCTCTGGCTGCATGTGGGCACCCATAAGACCGGCACCACCTCAATCCAGCGCGCACTGCGGTTGCGTGAGGCAGCGCTTCGCGAGGTCGGCCTGCGTCTCTATCCGGAAGAGAACGCTTGGGGGCTGGCCAATCTGTTCATCCGCGCCGGACTGCGCACCACACCGCGGGTCAAGCAGATGACGCAGCCGCCCGATCTGACGGAGTTCCGCCGCGAGCTCGCTGCCGAGCATTGGCAACTCGATGGCGCCGACATGATCGCCAGCAGCGAAGAGTTCTGCCTGCTGCGCGAGACCATGGAAGCGCATGCGCTGCTGTCGACGCTGGGCCGGAAGTTTACCCGCATCGTGCCGATCCTGGTGCTGCGCAATGATGCCGACTGGCGGGCTTCGCGTCGCGACCAGCTGAGCAAGAATGGCATGTGGGATCTGCAAAAGGCGCTGCCCGATGCCGCCAGTACCGACGGGGAGTGGTATTACGACCGCGCTGCGCTGCTCGCCTTCTGGCGCGCCATCGGCGAGCTACGGGTGATCGATTACGACGCGGCTATGGCGGCGCAGGGCTCGATACTTCCGCAGTTCGCCGAAGCGATCGAACAGCCGGGACTGTTTGACGACATCGATCTGCGCCTCAACCGCCGCAGCGCCGGCTGACCCGGGCACAGCCCCGCCGGAACGGCCTGAGCGCCAGGCACCGCCCCTGCCCCGCTCACCCCAGCCAGACCGCGCTGCCCAGAATCCGCCGCACCACCCCGGGCTGACCGCTCACCACCATCCGCGCGAAGAGCTGCTTGGAGCAGCTGCGCGCGGTCTCCAGGGTCCAGCCCAGTTCCTGCGCCGCCTCCGACAGGCTCAGCCCGTCGCAGAGGCAGGCGGCCAGCCGGGCCTCGCTGCGGCTGAGGCCGAAGGCAGTGCGGATCCGCGCCAGCGGCAGTGCCCGGGCCGAGAGGGCATGGCGCACCCGGCCGACCAGCAGCGGCTCGCCCGCAGGGGCCTCGCGCCCGAGCATCAGCTCGACCCGCGGCGTGCGCGACAGCAGCACCGGCAGGGCCGCCCCCTCCGCCGCTTTCGCCAGCGCCAGGCGCAGCGCCGCCGCTCACCCCCGCCGATCCCGCGCGCAGCGACGCGCGCGACCACCTCTTTGCCTGCTGGAACCCGGAAT
>NZ_JAAGOZ010000053.1:0-13771 GCF_010499845.1 Salipiger sp. PrR007
GCGGGGAGGGTCACATGGGTCAAATCTCAATGGAAATTACGCGCTCTCCCGGGTCAGTTCTGGGTGGAAATCAACAACTCGCGGATGCGATAGCCGATGGAGAGGCCGTCGATGTCGCCTTCCTTCAGCAGCGCATAGGCTTCCTTCGCCTGCTGCACGCCCATGTTCAGCTTGCCGACCATGAGCAGCCCGTGATCGTCCTCTTCGGCCTCGAGCCACTTGCCGATCGGGCGGCTGGCGTCGTGTTGCCAGAACATCTTCGGCATCGTGCCCTTGGCGCGGTGATCGGCCAGGTTCTCGAGGAATGCGCCCTTGGCGACGACATCGCCATAGCTGTCCGGCTCCCCGCCAAAGGTCGAGCCATAGCCCTCGAACTCGCCGGTCTCCTTCAGCGCCTTGATCTCGAGGATCGGGTTGGCAACCTTATTGATCGCGTCCATCGCCTGTCTCCATGTTCGAACCTGCTTCGGTGATCGGCACGTTCTGCATCTGCAGCCGCGGCACATCCCCGCCCTCGACCGGCCCGAGGTTCTCGCGCTGGCGCACCTCGTTGATCGTCAGCCAGCCGTTGCTGAGGCCGGACTGGTAGAAGCTCGAGCGGCTCGCGCTGTCGCCGCGCAGCAGCCCCTCGATATTGAACTCGACGTACATGCCGCGCGCCCGCTCGGCCGCCGTCAGCAGCTGCTTGTTCACCGCCTGCTCGATGCGCTTGAGACGGCGGCGCAGGGTGAACTTCTGGAAGGCGAGCGTTTGCTGCTCGAGCCCGGTGCCCCAGCTGCTGCTCTTCTCGGTGTGGCCGACCATGTGCGGCGGCACGCCGAAGAAGCGGCAAATCTCCTCGACCGAGAAGCGCCGGCTTTCCAGCATCTGCGCGTCCTCGGGGTTGATGGTGAAGGGCACCCATTGGGTGTCGCCCTCGAGGATCATCGGCCGCCCGGCGTTCTGCGCGCCGACGAACCTCTCTACGAGTTTGGTCTCGGCGAGCTCGCGCTTCTCGGCGCTGAGCCAGTCCTTGAACGAGAGCGCGCCGGAGGGGCGCATGCCGTTCTTGAAGGTGGTCGACGCCGCCCGGTCCACCGCGCGCGAGAGCCCGAAGGCCTGCCGCCCGAAGTGCAGCGTCGACATGCCGCCAAGGGGATTGCCGCCGAAGCCGCGGATGTGCAGCACCCCGACATCCGTGCGAACATGCGACCGGCCGTTTTCGGTCCAGCGGTATTCGAGCGAGCCGTCGCTCCGGCGGCGCACCGAGACCAGGTCCGGCCGGATTGGCACCAGCGCCAGCAGCTTGCCCTTGCCGTCGAGTTCCTTCGCCGCGTAGGCGTTGCCCCAGAGTTCAAGCGAGGCGGCGACAAACTCCCAGAAGTCGAGCGCCGTCTGGTCGTAATTCGGACTGTCGTGCAGCAGGCGAAAGAGCGCGTGATGGCGGGCCACCTCTCGGCCCTCGCTCCCCGCGGTGTAGGTCATCATCGGCAGCGAGCCGATGGTGCCCGCGAGCAGGTTCGTACAGGCCCAGACCGCCGAGAGGCCGAGCACCGTGCTGTCGCTCACCACCTCCCCGCTGTCGGCGACCTGCGCCGAGGGGCGCCAGCTCTCGGCCTCGGTAAGCGACACCGGGCGCACGAGCGCCGACTTGATCCATTGCGTCAGTTTCAAGTCGAGGCCTCCAGTGCGGCGAAATAGTCATCCATCCGCGCGGGCGCGGTGGGGTTCAGGCTCATCAGCCAGACGGCATTGAAGAGCGCCATCAGCGGGTCGATCTTGCCCGAGCCGCTGACCGCCTTGGTCACCACCACGGCGTTGCCCTTCATCTCGGTCTTCGCGTTGCCCACGCACCAGGTCATCAGCGCCTGCTCTGCGTGCTTCATCGAGCCGTCGTAGAGCTTGCGCTCCGTGCCCTTGATCGCGCCGTTGAGGCGGTAGCCCTGGCTCACCGGCACGAGCATCTCGGTCGGGATGCCGTCGAGCTCGAGCGCGTCGACAATCGCCGCCACGCCTTCGGGGTCGAGCCCGACCGCAGCTTTCTGCGGCAGCACCCCGGCGCGGTGCAGTTCGCCCACCAGCGCCACCAGCTCCTCGACATCCTGCGTCGGCGTCTCGCAGATCACCATCTCGCCGGCCTTCTCGAAGTCGCGCAGGATCGGCGCGATCTTCTTGCGCCGCTCGAGCGCCACCGGATGCACCCACGCCTTCGACCAGCTGAGCCAGCGCCGGGTGTGCCGTTCGCGGCCGAGGACGGTCAGCCCCAGAAGGTCATCCATGCCGCCGCCGTCGATCCCCGCGACGCAGACCTCGGATCGGCGGATCAGCTCGTCGAGCGTAAGCCCGGGAAACACCGCGTCCTCCCAGTGGTCGGAGCCGATCCACCGGTCATTGTGCAGTCCCATCCCGATCTGGATGTTGAGGTGCTGCGAGGCCCAGATGATCTCGGCCTCGATCCCCTCCTGCCGCCGCGCGGCGTATTGATCCTTTAGGATCGGAAGGTTCACCGAGAGCCCGAGGTTCGGCGTGACCATCGGCCAGAGCGCCGGGTCGCGCCAGGGCTTGTCCTTGGCGAGCTGGATGCGCTCCGGGAACTCGTAGAGCACCGGCAGCATCCGCACGCCCTCGGTGATCTGCCCGTCGCGGATACCGCGCGCGAACTCGAGCTTGGTCTTGAACACGCCCATCGGCGGCACGTCGGACTGCGTCGTGATGTAAACCAGCAGCGCGTGCGGGTTGGTCACCATGCCGCCGGTGATCTGTGCGATCACCCGGTCAGCGTAGGAGCGCGCGGCGATGATGTGCAGCTCGTCGATGATCGTCAGCGCCGGAATCTCGCCCGTCACCACGCCCATGTCGAAGGTCTTCACCGCCAGCGTCGCGCCGGTCTTGATCCGCGTGATCGTCTTCAGGTGCTCCTGCACGTGGAAGATCGCGGCGAGCTTGGGGTTCGCCTTGATCATCCCATGCGCCTGGTCGAAGCAGCGCTGCGCCACGTTCTGCGTCGGGCCTAGGATCAGCATCTGCGCGTTCGGCCGCTCCCAGAGCAGCAGCGCGGTCAGCCCGAGCGCTGCCGAGTAGGTCGTCTTCGAGTTCTTCTTTGGCACCAGCGCGAAGACCTCGTTGACCAGCGGCAAGCCGGTCTCCGGGTCCTCGGAGCCGAAGGCCGCGCGCACGATGTCGCGGAACCAGTCGCCCGCGGCCTCGGCGAGGCGCGGCTGGCCCGGCACGTCCGGCAGCTGCAGCCCATTGAAGAAGTTCACCGCCCGGGTCGCCCGGATCTTGTTCACCGGCAGCGGCGCGATCGGCGCCTCACCGCGCCGGAGCTTTTCCTCCCAATCAGGGCACGCAAAATCGAAGGGCATGGTCAGTGCCGCGTCTCGTTGTCGAAGAGCGTGTCGAGCTCTTCCTCGGCCTGCATCGCTGCCGCCCGGGTGATCTCCTTCTTGCCCTTCGGCGCGGCGCGGCCGGCAGCCTCGGCCTCACGGCGATAGCGCGCATCGAGTTCGGCCTGGTGTTCGCGATCGAGGATCTGCCTCAGCTCCTTCATCGCCGAGACGTTGCCTGCGTCGGCTGCTTTCTGCAGCTGCAGCAGGTTCTTCGCCCGCGCTTCCGCCAGCGCCATCTCGCGGGCGTGCGCCCGGTTGATCTTGCCGTTCTGAAAATAATGCTTCCGAAGCGTCGGCGCCGAGATGCCCATCTCCTCCGCGATCCGCGCAAGACTGAGGCCGGACAGCAACAACGTCCTGACTTTGTTTGCATTTTCTGCGCTCGGCAGATGTTCGTTGCGGCCCGGCTCGCCCCGCTTCGGGTTGATCGGATCGCCGAGCAGATCAAATTCCAAGGCCATGAGAAAAAATCTCCGAGTGAGGGGAGCGCGGGTCTTCAGCTCCGACGGCTCCAGACTTTCGACCCGCCCCCCTGGGACGGGCCCGTGAGTATCGGCAGGTCAGAGGCCTGACGTCAGCCAGCCTTGCTTTTCCTGTCGCTGCTTTTCGCTGTCGTGCCACGCCTTGCTGACCGACTGCAGGTTCGCAGGATCGAAGAAGAGCGCCGGGTCGCCCCGATGCGGCGTCTTGTGATCCACAATCGGACTATTCGGCGCGGGCGCCTTGCCGGTCAGGCGGACACCCGTCTGCTGGCAGATGAAGCCATCGCGCTTCAGCACCTCGAGGCGCAGGCGCTTCCAGCGTGCCGTGTTGTAGAGCGATCGGCCGGGCATGATCTCCGCCCGCTGTTTCGAACGCTCGGCCTCGGTGATCGGAGCCGCCAGACGCGCGGGCTGACGCCCGAGCCGTCCTCCGACGCCCCGTCCGCTCAATCGTCCCATGCTGTCTCCGATGATCCACCACCCGCCCCGCCGCTGCAGCTGGTCAGTGTGCCTCGCGCCAGTCGGCGGGCGCGTCGAGATTTCCCAAACGAGAAGCGCCACGCCTTTGCGAAGCAGCTATGCCCATAGCCTGAAAACGACAAAGCCCCGCGCGATGGCGGGGCTCAGGACACAGTGCGGGCTGGTCAGATGTGGCGTTTGAACCCATCCTCGCCGCCCACCCTCTCCGGTATCTGTCCCGCATCGGGAGAGCACTCGGAGCATGAGGCTTGTGTCGGCAACATAGAAATCGCCGCGCTGTCCTGTCAACTCTCTTTGGAAGGCAACCTGACAAGAGTGGTTCCGGTGGTGGTCACAGAGTTCTCCCGTCCGAAGAGCTCGAAACGCACCTTGATGCCGCCAGCGGCGCAGATCTCGACCACCTCACAGTGAAGTCCCGCGAAGGGACCAGCCTTGAACATTGCCCGATCACCAGCTCGCACCCGTCTCGCCGCATCCGCCCTGCGCTTCTGTTCCCTCCGCTCGTCTTCCTGACGAAGGTCTCGCGCCCGCATCTCATGCAGCGACGCCAGGCGTTTCGGCCCGAGCACGCCCCACTGGCCATCCGACCGGCAGAGCGCGCCTGTGAGGAAGGGCGAGGCCAGGACGCGGTGCGGAACCGGCACGCCGCCGAACCGCGCGAAGACATAACCCGGCAGGTATCGGCGTTCGTACTCGCGAACCCGGCCGCGCACGCTTGTCTGCCGCGAGGTCACAGGATGAAACGCGTAGACGTCCCGCGCCGCCAGCCAGCTCTCCGCCTGCCGTTCCTGCTGCGGCCTGCAAATCAGCGCATACCACGCGCTTTCTCCCGGTTCGAAGATCGAGGCCGAGTCGCCCTCGACCGGGACTGCATCGCCGATGCGAAGGCTGAGGTAGGGGCTGACCATTGCGTGCGCGCTCCACTGCTGTTCTGTGATCAAGACGCTCATGCTGCTCCCTCCGGAAGCAGGGCCATCGCGCGCCGCTCCAACCCGTCAAACCAATTGAGCCATTGCTCATCGTCGTCACGCGTCATGCCGCGACGCACCCGATCCTGCCGAAGCTCACGCTGCCGGGCCCATTCACTGGCGCGCTCGCGGATCGCCCGCTTGTCTCCGTCCGTCAGCGGCGGCCGCTTGCGTTTCTCGAGGAACGCGAACTCGGCGACGAGCACGCCCTCGGCGAGCGCCTGCGGCCCGCGCGCGGAGCGGAACCAGCTGAGAATGGTCGGATGCTCTTCCACAGGTCGCGGCGCGACAGCCTCGGCCAGCGCCGAGATCGTCGCCATGGATGGCCAGGCGTCCCGGGCCTTCCCCTCACCGCGATACCGCAGCATGTCGCGAAGCGTCCCGAGCTGCTCATCCGACATGTAGGTCAGCGCGTCCGCCAGCTTCACCAGGAAGGCGTCGTGCGCATCGAGCTTCACGTTCCCTGGCTTCCGGAACCCGTGCTCGGTCAGCGGTTCGATCAGCAGGCGCCTCACCCTGCCCCGTTTCGTTTCGGTGGTGGTCTGCTCTTCCGTCATGGCCAGCCCCTTTCTAAGCAATTCACCCTCTCCGCCCCAGCGACACGTCCCGGTCTGTTCTGTGTCCTCTTTTCTTCTTTCCTCTGTTCTTCTCTTCTCTGTGTGGAACTGTTCCGTTTTGTGGAAAACTGTTCCGGTACTGTTCCGAACTGTGGAAGCAACAAACGCGCCGATTTCTCTTTTGTTTTCAACGCGCCGTATTCTGGCGTCCGATCCAGCCCTCCTTGACCGCAAAATCGAGCGCGCGCGTGAGAGAGGCGTCGACCTGCGGCCGTCGGCGCTGGCCGCGATGGTTTTCGAGAAGCCAGGCGTCGAGCCGCTCGACCAGAACCTTGTCCTCGCACAGGCCCTTGGCGCAGCCGAGGTCGCGCATGAGCTCGACGAGACGCGTCTGCCGGATCGCCACCGACTTCGCCTCGCTGCTCGCCTTGCGGTGCTCGCGTTTGGTCAGGGCATCTCTGGCCACCTCGATCACCACCGGATGGCCGAGCACGACGCCGTCCTCGTAGGTGTACTGCTTCCACTGATGCAGAGGCGTGACCGGCTGGGCCATGAGCCCCCGCCATTCGGCCAGATCAATGCGGAGAAGCCGGGACAGCATCGCCTCGTCCGCGGGAAGTGATCCGACCGGCACCTGCTTTCGTGCAAGGAAGAACAAATTCAGCGCGGCGCCCTGCACCGCCATCGTCCCCGTGAGATGCAGGCGAGAAGAGAGCCACCGGTCGTGCCAGAACATCGTGAAGTAGTCAGCCGTCAGGTGCGGGTCGCACAGTTCCGCCGGGTACTCGGGGAGCTCCGCGCCGCCACTGACAACGGTAAGAGGTGTCGCTGATTTCACGCTGAAGCCCCACTCGCATATGCCCGCGCCCGAAGCCCCCAGAATGCAGACATTTCAAGCTCGAGCGCGTACTTGGCCGCCCCGAAGGCTGCCTCATCACCGGCACGACGTGCATCTATGACTTCGCGCGCGCGGCCATGGGCCGGGCCGATCTCGTCACCAGGTGCCGACAACGGATAAGCGTCCAGCGCGCTGTCCAGCGTCTTGATGCTGTCTTCGCAGATCTTCATGCCGCCCTTGCGCAGGGCAAGCGAGGTTGCTGCGATCACGAAGGAGGCGCGGTCCGGCCCATTCATGCCCCGGCCCTCCGCATCTCTTCAGCCACAAGCGGCTCGAGCATGGGAAGCAGGCGAGGGTCCTGTGGCGTCAGGGCGAAGGCACGGCGCGCCGCCCGGCGGAGCATGGCGCGCTGCTCGGTCTCGGGCGCCATTTCCTCCCGCGCGGTCGTTTCGTAGCTCTCGACCTCTGGAAGCGCCCTGTTCACCGGCAACCCGTATTCTCGGCGCCAATGACCGACGACAGTGGTGGTCGCATTGAGGCGTTCGGAGAGTTCTTGGTCGGTCAGCCCCTCGGAGTGCGCCGCACGCAGCTCCGCCTCGGTGAACGCTTGCGGCCCCGGCCGACGCGCACCATCAGCAGCGCGGTTCCGGACCAGACCCAATTTCGCGCGCCGGGGCCTGATGGTCGATAGCTTCACGCCGAAGACCTCGGCCATCTGCGCATCCGTCTTGCCCGCCTGATGCAAGCGGCGCAGCTCACGGTCGTTGATCTTGCTCGGGTTCGTGCGCGGCACGGGCGCAAGCCCGAGCTTCGTGCGTATCCTGAAGACTGTCGAACGCGCGCATCCTAGGCGCTCGGCGATCCGATTGTCCGTGAGCCCATCGCGCCAGAGCGCCGTCAAAGTCCTCTCAACAAGACGGCCGGCCTCGTCAGCCTTTTTCGCGCAGAATTTGTTCTCGGCCACCTCGAGGCGGCGACGGGTAGCTCCGACGAACTCCACCGTGCACCCGAGCTTGCCGGCGATCTCGCTATCGGTCATGCCCTCACGCCAGAACTCGAAGATCGCTTTTTCACGGCCTGACAGACCAGCTAAGCTACCCATTACGCCGCTCCCCGCCGCGACAGGATGATGCCTTTCGCCGCCAACAGCATGGCGACCGCCTCGTCGATCTCGCGGACCGCCTCCTGATCCGACTTTGGCGAGGCGTTCACCGCGGCCTGCACGATCGACGAGAGCGCCTCGCCATTTTCCTTGGCGACGTGGCTGCAGTGGGAAAACAGCGAGGTCACGTTCTCGGTCACCTCGACCGGCTGGAACACGCCGCCCGCGCGCCCCGCGAAGTGCTGCGCCAGAGGTATGGCTGCCTCCGGGCAATCCATCGCCAGGCGATCGAGGTAGTTCACACCGAGTCCGCCCGGACGATCCTCGTTGTCCTCCATCCCGTAGGAGAGGGTCGAGCCGCGGATACCGAGGAAGGCGGCGACATCCTGGTGGCGCTTGCCGGTCGCCTCGACCGCCGCGCACACCGCGTTCTGGATCGTGCCGTAAATCTGGGCTCGCATGTGAATGCCTCGTTTTCTTTTAGCTGGAAGGACTTGGCAACTCGGTTCAGGTTCTGGACCATGGAACGAGTGCAATGTTCAGTGAGTAGTGGCATTAAGGTGCAGCGCGGGCAGAACCCGGGAGGAGTAACAGCCCTCGCCCGCGCTGCGGCCCGGCATGAGGAGCGCCGGGATGCGATTTTCTATGGCGGTAGCTTGAAAAGCCTCGAACCGGCGCAAATGTCCTTTGCACTGGCAAGTCATTACGAGGCCTTCTTCGAAGGCACGGACAGCCAAGACGCGACCGGGACTTTTCCACCAGTTACACGCTCTATGGTCGCCGCCCTTGCCCACGAAGGCATCGCACCGTTCAGCCATCGATTTACCGTCGGCTGTGATACCCCAACGGCGTCAGCGAATGCCCGCTGCGTCATCTGACTTTGTTTAAGAAATTGAGCGAGAGTTGCCATGATGGATATATACGCTACGCGTATTATCCAGTCAATCCGTCCAGCGAATAATTATCCGCACATGGGGCTACCCATGCCTGAGCCCTTCTGTGACATAGCGAGCATGAAGAACCTCAAGCGCATTAGGACTGCTCGCGGACTATCCCAGGCTAAGCTGGCAGAGCTTGCGAACGTCAAGCAAGCAACCATCTCGCGCATCGAGAGCGGAACGAACAATCCGTCTCTGGCGGTCGCCGATCAGATCGCAAAAGCCCTCAATGTCAGCACCGTCGAACTTTTCGGCATTCCTGAGCTCGAGCAGCGCTTTCTTGAAGCGTTCCGGGCAGCAAGTCCCGAACGTCGCGCCGCCCTCCTGACACTTCTCGAAGACGACCAAGGCTAAGATCAGTCGATTCGCCCGACTCCAAGAAGCGTAGTGCGGCCAGTAATTGCTGACCGTAGTCGTCACCCATGTACTCTCCCCCCAGTCGAATGTTCCGCATGTGTTCTACCATAGTGACCCTAGGGTAGCCGTATTTATTTTCCAGTATATACGCTAGACGTATTGACTAAATAATACGTCAAACGTATCAATTCTCCCAACCGCACCGAAGAGGCCCCACGGGGCTGATCGTGAGGCAGCTAATAGGGAGACATTGCAGATGGATCATTTTCAGCACCGCCTTGAACGGCTCAAGCGCGCGATCCGCGAGAGCAAGCGCCCCGACGCGGCGCGCTTCTGCGCGATCGTGCTGGACCTCGAATTCCGCCGCACCAAGCGGCGACCCAACTGGAGTATCAAATGAGCCACGCCAGCAACATCATCCGGATGCCCGGCCTCGGGCGCCCGCAGCGGCTCGCTCAACAGTCAGAGCTTGCCACAGCCCTGGAGCGCGCCCAGCCCGCGATCGCCGCCGCCTGTGCCGGCGCCAAAGGACTGCGCACCGCGCATCGCACCCGCATGCTGCAGCAGATCTTTGGGCCGCGATCGACGGGCACCACCTGATCCACCGTCGGCCCCATGGCCGGCGGCATTCGGCACGGGCGCCGCCAGCCGCCTGATGCAGAGAGAACTCGCAGGGCGAGAAGCCACCACTCACGGACGATACCTGCCGAATTCTCTCACAGGCCTGCGAACCGGATGCCGCCCGCCATTGGGCCGACCCACCGAATGCCGGGCAGGAGGCCCGCATCCCCTCGCCGCGACCCAGCATAAATCGTCTCTGCCCCCACAGACGAACGCGGCGAGGGGCCACAATCCCAAGAGGCCTGAGCATGCTGATGCCCCAAGATGCCGACTTCCAAGTAGACACCGCCGGCGCCGACATGGCTCGCGCGGCGTCGCGCAAACGCACGCCCATGAAGGAGACCGCCGACGACAAAGCGGTTTCCGATGGCGCCTACGGCGTCGCCGCCAGAGAACTGAAGCAGTTCGTCGAGCGCTTCGAGCGGTTGGAGATCGAGAAGAAGGAGATCGCCGACCAGCAAAAGGAGGTCATGGCCGAAGCCAAGGGGCGCGGCTACGACACCAAGGTCCTGCGCAAGGTGATCGCCCTGCGCAAGCGGGACAAGGACGACGTCGCCGAGGAAGAGGCGGTGCTCGAGATGTACAAAGCTGCGCTGGGGATGGACTGATGGACACCTACAGCCATGTCACCAGCATCCGCGATCACCGCAAATCTGCTGAGCTTCCTCCCATCGTTCCTGAGCGAGAATACGAAGGGCAAGGCCTTCGGGATCGGATCAACGCCGAGAAGCAGAACCGCGATACCAGGTTCTCCGAGGGTTGGTGGTTGGCCTTTACCTTCGCCGCGATCATCGTCCTGTCAGGCATCTTCCTTATCTGGACCGGCATGGAGCAGCTTGGAGCCCTTATCAGCGCGCTCGCGGACTATGTGGCGGGGTGGCTGTGATGCTAGACATCTTCGACACCCCAGCCATCGACGCCGAAGACAGCCGCTCCGCCATGGGCGAGATCGACACGCTCACCGACGTGCGAGATCGCGCACGCCAGGAAGCCCGCGACCTCAGCGAGACGCGCATGTGCATCGTCTATGCCGCAATCGCGAGTGCGGCAGAGGACAGCATCCGCAGCCTGCGCAAGGCCGCGAAAGCGGCGGAGGCCTACTGATGCGCGATACCTTCGACTTCCCAGAGCTTCCCGACCGCACATTCACCGGCCTGCCGCTGATCGTCGACAGCTTCGCCGGTGGAGGCGGGGCCAGCACTGGCATTGAGATGGCACTTGGCCGCGGGCCCGACATCGCGATCAACCACAACCCCGCGGCGCTGGCGCTGCACGCGGCGAACCATCCCGAAACGCTGCACCTGTCCGAGAACGTCTACCGGGTCGATCCGCTCGACCACCTCGCGGGCAAGCACATCGGCCTCATGTGGTTCAGCCCGGACTGCAAGCACTTCAGCAAAGCCAAGGGCGGCAAGCCGGTAGCGCGCAACATCCGCGATCTCGCGTGGATCATCCCCGGCTGGATCGAGCGCATCCAAAAAAGCGGCGGGCGCGTCGACGTGGTGCTGATGGAGAACGTCGAGGAGTTCGCGGGCTGGGGCCCGCTGATCGAGACCGAGCGCGGCCTGATGCCCTGCCCGGCCCGCAAGGGCGAGACCTTCGCCGCATGGTGCAAAGCGATCCGCAAGCTCGGCGGAAAGATCGAGCGCCGCGAGCTGCGCGCCTGCGACTACGGCGCCCCGACGATCCGCAAGCGGCTGTTCGTCGCCATCCGCTTCGACGGCAAGCGCATCGTTTGGCCCGCGCCGACCCACGGCGCCCCGGATTCGGACGAGGTGAAGGCGGGCAAGCTGCAGCCATGGCGCACGGCCGCGGAATGCATCGACTGGTCTCTGCCGTGCCCGAGCATCTTCGAGAGCAAGGCCGAGATCATGCAGAAGCACGGGCTGCGGGCGGTGCGCCCGCTGGCGAACAACACCCTCGCCCGGGTCGCCAAGGGGCTGCGCCGCTACGTGCTGGACGCCGAGCGCCCCTTCCTGGTCAACCTCACCCATGGCGCGCGCACCGAGGATCTCGACGACCCGCTGCGCACCGTGACCGGCGCGAACCGCGGCGAGAAGGCACTGGTCACCCCGTCGCTGGTCAGCATCGCCCACGGCGACAGCGGCGGCCGCCGGGAATACCCGCTGACCGAGCCGCACGGCGTGGTGACCGCAGGCGGCATCTCACACGCCGTTGTCGCGCCGACCCTGATGCGCCACTTCGGCGCGTCAGTCGCCGCTGACATCGGGGCCCCGGCACCGACGATCGTGGCCGGAGGCGGCGGCAAGACTGCACTCGTCGCCCCGTCCATCGCCAAGTTCCTGACCGGCGCGACCGGCAGCGACATTGACGCGCCGCTCCCGACGATCACCGCGAACAGCTACCTAAAGCGCCCGGGTGGCGCGGCACCGCTCGGCATCCTCGCGCCGCTGCTGGCCAGCCTGAAGGGCACCACGCGCCGCATGGGCCCCGTGGCGCAGCCTAACCCCACCATCTGCGCTGAAGGCAACCACAGCGCCGTCGTGGCGCCGGTGCTGACCTACGCGCAGCAAGGCGGACGCTGCCGGTCGATCGAGGATCCGCATCACACGATCTGCGCGAGCAAGAAGGACCAGAACAGCATGATCGCCGCGACCATGGTGCATGTCGGAAACGGCGAGCGGAAGGGCCAGGCGCCCCGCGCGCTCGACATCACCGCGCCGCTGAACACGGTCGTGGCGGGCGGCGTGAAGCAATACCCGGTCGCGGCCTTCCTCGCCCAGCAGAACACCGGCCTCGTCGGGCACCACGCAACGGCGCCGCTCTCGACCATCGTCGGCAAGGGATGCACCCAGAGCCCGGTCGCAGCGTGGCTGGCAAAATACTACGGCACTGCCGACGGCGCGCCCGCCACCGAACCCATGCACACGATCACCACCAAGGACCGCATGGGCCCGATGCAGGCCGAGCTTGCCGCCCCGCCCTTCGACGAAGCGCACGCGCCCCGCGCCCGCCAGGTGGCCGAGCTGCTGCGCCAGCACGGCCTCTGGGATGAGCGCGAGTTTGTCACTGTCGAGATCGACGGCACGTCCTTCGTCATCGTCGACGTGGGCATGCGGATGCTCACCCCGCGCGAGCTGTTCAACGCGCAAGGCTTCCCGGCCGACTACGTCATCGAGGGCGTCTGGCGCGAGCGCGGCGGTGAGTTGGAGTTCGAGGCCTTCCCGAAGGACGTGCAGGTCTCCTGCGTCGGGAACAGCGTTTGCCCGCCACTGGCCGAGGCGCTGGTGCGGTCGAACTGCGCGCATCTGGTCGAAGCTGAGGAGGTAGCGGCGTGAGCGTGCTTGCCACCAAAAGCCCCGGAATGGGGCAAATGTCCAAACCGGGGCGACTGGTAAAACATAATCAATGGTTTCAATTCAATGCCCTCCCTCTCAGCACCGGGGAAATTCCGGCGTTCGTGACCAAGATTTCTGCGGGCGCATCAGTCCACTCACGGACCTCGTTCACGCTGCGTCACTTTCTTGCCTCAGTCGAGAGCGCTCATCCTCCGATTGTCGAGATTTCTGTGGAAAACTACCTGCGGAAATTAGAGCCACAATTAGTTGCGTGTGCGGCGACAATGCGGCCGATGAAATTTAGGGCAGAGCTAAGTCCAGCTCACCTTCACGCCCCTTCCTCAACATGACCGATCTCCTAGCTGCCTTCGTCATCATCTGCGGCGCGATCCGCCCGCTCCACGTGCTGATGAGGCTCCCCGCCGCAAGAGCGCGGCGACGCGTGATCCAGAAGTTCAACCAATCCACTAACCCACGTCACGCAGAGAGGTAACACTATGGGCGCTCGAACGTCCTTTTCGCCCCGCATGATGCAAGAGCCGACCGCGGCCTACTACCTCGGCGTCTCCCCCAGCAAGTTGCGTGGGCTCCCCATCCGCCGCAAGGTGGACGGCGGAAACAGGCTTTATGACAAATACGATCTCGACCGGTATGCTGATGGGCTGCCCTACGAAGGTGACGGAGTGTGCAGCGACACCGCTGGTGAAACAGCGCGACATTGCAGGTGGTGATTTTGGGGGAAGCGGAAGCCGGGCGTAGCC